>CAZAUP010000020.1:0-23003 GCA_964488415.1 uncultured Lachnospiraceae bacterium | reverse complement strand
AAGGATGACAGCGAAAATGTTGAGGTGCAGCGTTACGGTGAGCCGGTAGTGCCGGAGTTTGAGATTCCGTATCATACCGAAATCATGGAGAAGCTAAATGGCATTGATTTAGATGCGGCAAGAAAGGTGGCTGGAAATGGTTTCTACTACCTGATGGGTGATATCGCAAGACTTCATTCTGCAATTATCTCTTATGCAAGAGATTTCATGATAGACAGAGGCTTTACCTACTGCATTCCGCCGTTTATGATTCGCAGCAATGTAGTTACCGGTGTTATGAGCTTTGCCGAAATGGATGCCATGATGTATAAAATTGAGGGAGAGGATTTGTTCCTCATCGGTACGAGTGAGCATTCCATGATTGGTAAGTATATCGATACGATTTTACAGGAGGAGAGTCTGCCGCATACCTTAACCAGTTATTCTCCGTGCTTCCGTAAGGAGAAGGGTGCGCACGGCATTGAGGAACGTGGTGTTTATCGTATCCATCAGTTTGAAAAGCAGGAAATGATTGTTGTCTGCAAGCCGGAGGATTCCCCGATGTGGTTTGACAGGCTGTGGCAGAACACGGTTGATTTGTTCCGTTCCATGGATATTCCGGTAAGAACTTTAGAGTGCTGTTCCGGTGATTTGGCGGATCTCAAGGTGAAGTCTATCGATGTTGAGGCATGGTCCCCGCGTCAGAAAAAGTATTTTGAGGTGGGAAGCTGTTCTAATCTTGGTGATGCGCAGGCACGCCGTTTGAAGATTCGTGTCAACGGTGCAGATGGGAAGTACTTTGCACATACGTTAAACAATACGGTTGTGGCTCCGCCGCGTATGTTAATTGCATTTTTGGAGAATAATCTGAACGAAGACGGCAGTATTAATATTCCGAAGGTATTACAGCCGTATATGGGCGGAAAAGAAAAAATTGAAGTAAAGTAAAGCAAACAGGCCGTCGAAAGGCGGCCTGTTTTTTAGATATAAGGAGCATGTGTAATGTGGTGATGTTCATTCGTGCTTTTAAGAAGGTGTTGCTCTCAGGGGAATGAAAAGAAAATTACAGAAAAGCTACGGTGATGTGAACGGTAACACCGTAGCCTTTTTGCTTTTTTAATCGGAATATGCGCTGAGGCAGAGCTTATCTTGCCAGTATCTGTGTGATTTCACCGATGTACATCGTGTGCATGTCACCGCTTTTGTAAAAGCTGTCTGTGAGCCCTGCAGCAATAAACTGGTCTGCAGTAATTGGGGTAGCAGAGAGCTTTTTGCAGATGAATACAAGATTGCCTTCGTCGATAAAAGGTGTTTCTTCGCTGTAATTTACGTGAAAACGTGCTCCCGCAATTTTATCCTCGTCTCTGCCGGATACGGTGCCAAGGTATTTTAAGGCTCCATGCTGCTCTTTAAAGAAGGTGAGGGAAAAGGTGTCGCAGGCATCAAGAAACTCCTTTGTATAGCGGCTTTCACGGACAAATATATAGGCTGCGTTTTTGCCCCACATGACACCGAGACCTCCCCAGGAGGCGGTCATGGTATTGGCTTTTTCTTTGTTGCCGGCGGTGATGAGCATCCAGTCCTTGCCGATTTTGGTAAATGGATTTAGTTCTAAAAGGTCAGCCGGGTATGGTTGAAACGTATGCATAGTAATTCCTTCTTTCTGTTTCATGTTTAGTCTAGTGTACCACATTTTCCGGAAAAAGTGAATGAAAAAGGAAAATTATTCACAATAAATCAGATGCGGCATTCCTTGCCTGTGAAAAATTACATTCTGTATGACAGATAATCTGTATTAGACAGAATAAAACCGCTCTTTATTTTTCTTTTCTATTGCGTTATACTGAAGATAGAGGAGGAAACGGGATGAAGTATTTTCTTGCAATTGATATCGGTGCGGAAAGCGGCAGACATATATTGGGCTGGAAGGAAAACGGTCTGCTGCGGACAGAGGAAATTTATCGTTTTTCTAATGGAGTAAAGAAAAAGGCCGGAAGGTTAGTTTGGGAAATTGACCGTTTGTATTCGGAAATCGAAAATGGTATGAAACGCTGCAAAGAAATCGGCAGAATTCCGGAAAGTGTGGGAATCGATACCTGGGCGGTGGATTTTGTCCTTCTGGATCAGAAAGGTGCTCGTGTAGGAGAGGCGGTAAGCTATCGTGACGGACGGACGGAGCAAATGGATGCACTTGTCTATGAAAAAATTTCCGAACCGGAGCTGTATGCCCGAACTGGAATTCAGAAGCAGATTTTTAATACGATTTATCAGCTGACTGCACTAAGAGAGCGGGAGCCGGAGACGTTAAAAGGAGCGGAGCGGCTTTTGATGATTCCGGATTATTTGCATTATCGTCTGACAGGAAGGGCTTGGCAGGAATACACCAATGCTACTACGACCCAGTTGGTCAGTCCGGAAACAGGAAACTGGGATACGGAGCTTCTTACTATGCTTGGGCTTCCCGTAAAGCTGTTTGCGGAGATAAGACTGCCCGGATATGAGCTGGGAGAGCTGCGTCCGGAAGTTGCAGAGCGGATAGGCTTTCAAACAAGGGTGGTGCTTCCGGCAACGCACGATACGGCATCGGCAGTGTTAGCAGTGCCGGAGTGCGAAGAAGAGGTGCTTTATATCAGCTCGGGAACATGGTCCTTGCTGGGAACGGAGCGTATGGAAGCGGACTGCTCCGTGGAAAGCAGAAGGAACAATTTTACCAACGAGGGTGGTTATGAATATCGCTTCCGTTATTTAAAGAATATTATGGGGCTTTGGATGATTCAATGTGTAAAAAAGGAACTGGATGGGGGCGCGCTCGGTGCAGAGTCGGTAGGACTCTCTTACGGAAAACTTTGTGAACTGGCAGAGGAGGCAGTAATAGCCTCTGTGGTGGACTGCAATGCACCTGAGTTTCTGGCACCGGAAAGTATGATTGGTGCTGTACAGAAGGCCTGTCAGGCAACAGGTCAGCAGGTGCCGGAAACGGCGGGAGAGCTTGCCAGAGTGATTTACCGCAGCCTTGCAAAATGCTACGGTGTCACGGTGCAGGAGCTGGAACGCCGGACAGGAAGGAGCTTTCCTGTGTTACATATTATTGGCGGTGGTTCCAATGCGGAGTATTTAAATCGCCTGACAGCGGCAGAGACAAAGAAAAAGGTAATGGCCGGACCGGCAGAGGCCACTGCTATCGGAAATCTTTTGGCACAGATGCTGGCAGCGGAAGAGTTTTCTACATTGCAGGAGGCAAGAGGCTGCGTGGCACACTCCTTTGTGTTGAAGGAATATGAAGCCGAGGAAGAAACAAGGTAAGAGAGGGAAGCATAGGCGGATTAAGGATATGACAGGAGGGTTCACATGACGATTACAGAATGTTACAAGGAAGCAAGGCAGCGCTATGCAGCGCTTGGTGTGGATACGGATGCGGTGCTTCAGACATTGAAGAATACGAAAATTTCCATTCATTGCTGGCAGGGAGATGATGTGAAGGGCTTTGACCAGGACGGTCCGCTTGAAGGCGGGATTCAGGCAACAGGAGATTATCCGGGAGCTGCTAAAACACCGCGGGAGCTGATGCAGGACATGGATAAGATGCTTTCCCTGATTCCGGGGAAGCATAAGATTAATTTGCATGCCAGCTATGCAATTTTTGAAGCTGGTGCATGGGTAGACCGGGATGCCATTGAACCGAAGCATTTTGCGGAGTGGGTCCGATTTGCAAAGGAGAGAGGTCTTGGAATTGATTTTAACCCGACTCTGTTTTCACATAACAGGGTAAAGGACGGACTGACTTTAAGCAGTCCGGATGCAGAAACAAGAGCTTTCTGGATTCGCCATTGTAAGGCGTGTCTTAAAATTGCAGAGTATTTTGCGACGGAAACCGGGATGCCTTGTGTTATGAATGTGTGGATTCCGGATGGTTACAAGGATATTCCGGCAGACCGCATGGGACCAAGAGCACGTTTCCGGGATTCCATGGATGAAATTTTGTCTGTGCCGTATGATAAGAGCAAGGTGTATGTAACCTTAGAGTCCAAAGTATTCGGTATCGGTCTGGAGTCCTATACTGCAGGCAGTGCGGAGTTTTGTTTAAGCTATGCGGCAACAAGAAGCATTACGCCGTTACTGGATAACGGTCATTATCATCCGACCGAGATGGTATCGGATAAGATTTCGTCGTTGCTTTTGTTTTTTGACAGAATTGCACTTCATGTAACCAGGCCGGTACGTTGGGACAGTGACCATGTGGTATTGTTTGATGATGAGACGCGGGAAATTTGTAAGGAAATTGTGCGCAATGATGCACTCGACCGGGTATTTCTTGCAACGGACTATTTTGATGCAGGGATTAACCGCATCAGTGCGTGGGTAACCGGTGTACGAAATGTGCAAAAGGCGTTGCTGTATGCGCTGCTTTCGCCAAATGCGAAATTAAAGGAATTGCAGGACACGGAGCAGATGACGGATCTAATGGTATATCAGGAGGAGCTGAAGCTGTATCCGTTCGGCGATGTATGGAATTATTTTTGTGAGCAGAACGGTGTTCCGGTAGGAACTGCGTACCTTGGAGAAATTAAAACCTATGAAAGGGAAGTGCTTTCCGGACGCAGGTAAACGGATGACCGGAAAGACGGACGCAGCAAAACAGAGGGCTGGCGTTATATTAAATAAGAGAAGACGAGGAAGAGTGAAATGAGAGTAGTAGATGCGGAAATAACAAAAGGATTTATGCGGATGGCGGAGGATGGCTGGTTGCAGGGCTGGCACGAGAGAAACGGCGGGAACCTGTCCTATCGTATGAAACCGGAAGAAGTAGAAGAAATGAAATCGGAGTTTCATTATGAAGGTGAGTGGCAGGAAATCGGGACAACAGTGCCGGAACTGGCAGGAGAGTACTTTATGGTGACCGGCAGCGGCAGGTTCTTTCGAAATGTGTTTATTAAGCCGGAGGAATCCTTCTGTATCGTGGTATTGGATGATACAGGCGGGTATTTTAAGATTGTCTGGGGACTGACAAAGGGAGGACGGCCGACCAGTGAGCTTCCGTCTCATCTGATGAATCATGAGGTAAAGAAAAGAGTCAGTGGTGGAAGACATCGTGTCATTTACCATGCGCATCCGACCAATACGATTGCTCTTACCTTTGTGTTGCCGCTGGAGGATGCGGTGTTTACGAGAGAGCTTTGGGAGATGGCAACGGAGTGTCCGGTAGTGTTTCCGGACGGTATCGGTGTGGTTCCTTGGATGGTGCCGGGGGGGCGCGAGATTGCAGTTGAAACAAGTAAGCTTATGGAAAAATATGATGTAGCTGTTTGGGCGCATCACGGTATGTTCTGCTCAGGAGAGGATTTTGATTTGACCTTTGGGCTGATGCACACGGTAGAAAAGGCAGCAGAGATTTTAGTGAAGGTGCGTTCTATGGTGCCGCAGAAGCGTCAGACGATTCGTACAGATGAATTTCGCGCTTTGGCAAGGGATTTTAAGGTGACGTTACCGGAAGCGTTTTTGAAGTAAAGAAAGTGCCTTATATAGTAAAAAGGGAGAATGCCGGCTTTGACAGGAAGAGCGGAGGTTCTTCCTTTTTTTAGCAATAAAAAGGTATTGACAAATTAAACAGTTTACTGTATACTTGTATTAAGTACTTAATACAAAAACGTAAAAGAAAGGAGATGAGCAGATGCCATGGGAAATTTCATCGGAGCGCAGCGTATATTTGCAGCTGGTAGATATTATTAAACAGAAGATTATGTCGGGGGAGTACCAGCCGGGACAGCGGATGGAAAGTGTGCGGGAACTCGCGGCAGAGGCGGCAGTAAATCCGAATACCATGCAGCGTGCGTTGACGGAGCTGGAGAGGGAAGGTCTTTTGTATACCCAGCGTACCAGTGGACGCTTTGTATCGGAGGATGCTGGGCGTATAGAGGAGCTGCGCATGACCGGTGCCGTAAAGCGGGCGAAGGAGTTTTATCAGGAAATGGCACAGAACGGCTTATCGGATGAGGAAATCCGCAGGCTGCTGGAGCGTGCCATAACAGAGACAAAGTTAGGTAGGATTGATACCGGAGCGGAGGAAATATGAATACGGAAGCCGGTATGCGGATGCTTGTATGTGGTATTTGTATGTTAATGTTAGTCATAGCGGCAGTGGAGTATTTTGCTACCTGTCATCTCTTAAAGAGAAAGTTAAATCTAACTTAAATTATTAATAAGTGGTAATTTTTTCTCGTGCTTGTACGATTGACCACACTGTGGTACACTGGAAGTGTAGGAAAACAAAGGCAAAGGGTGGTGCCCTTGAAGGTGTGGCAGTTTACGGAAAGGATGAGAGAATGAGAAGGTACAGATTGGATTATAAGGGGATTTTGCGGAGCTTAGGTATATTGGCAGTGATTGCCGCAGTGAGCTGTGGCAGCATGGGGGTATCGGTGACGGCGAAAAAGCTTCGTGCCGGAGCTGTTTCAGCAGCTTATGCGGCAGAGGATATGCTGGGCTATGAGAATCCGGAGCGAATCATCATAGCGATGCCGAATAAAAACAACTATTCCACGACAGCATCCCAAATCAGTATTTTGGGAGCCTGTGATTATCGGTATCCGCTTACGATGAACGGTGAGACGGTAGAAACAACGGAGCACGGTTTTTTTACGATATATGTAACACTCTCTGTCGGAGAGAATGTGTTTCAGTTTGAGAACGGAGATGTGGGATACCGGCTGGTCGTGACAAGAAAGAAAAGCACCGGAGGTTCATCCGGGACATCGTCTGCCTCAAAGTACAAGGCGGTAAGCAATAAGATGGGAGAGATTATCTATGAGTATTGTATGCCGATGTCGGCACCGGGTACGGTAAAAATCGACTATCTTCCACTGACAAAGAATACTACGTTCCGTATCGTGGGAGAATGGGGGAGCTATTACAAGCTGCCGGATGGTACATATGTGTCGAAATCGGCGGTCAGGGTGTATCCGTACAGTATACCGGCAAATAAGGTGAACAGTGCAAAGGTAAGGTATGCAGAGGATACCCATACGGTGGAAACCACGTTTTCTATGAAAATTGATGCGTTGTATGATGTACAGATAGATGGTGATACCGTGAAGTTTGTGTTGTATGATACGACAGCGGGCGGAAGTGTTTCCGTGCCGGAAAATCCGCTGGTACAGTCTGTAGCAGGTACTACGGACAGTAAAGGGAGGGCGGTCTATACCTACCGGCTTTACGACGGAGATAAGCTGTGCGGGTTTGATGTGAAGACAAATAACGGCAGCATGACCTTTACGTTAAAGTATGCGCCGGTATTAAAGAAGCAAGGCTCCCTGGAGGGAGCAGTGGTTCTTGTGGATGCGGGACACGGTGCAAAGGACAACGGCACTTCGGGTGCAATGGGAACGTTTGGACCAACGGAAAAAACGGTAAATCTGAATATTGCCAAGCGTGTAAAAAATCAACTGGAGGCAATGGGAGCCAAAGTGGTAATGGTTCGAAGCACGGATGTGTTTTATACGTTAGATGAGCGTGTAGATCTGATTCGAAAAACAAAGCCGGATTTATCCGTGTCCATACACGGGAATGCCATGGGAATTACATCCGATTATTCCAAATCTGCCGGGTTCCTGACCTTTTACTCCTACAATAACGTGCAGGATGCGGCAGGGATTATCAATTCGTATGTAAACGAGAGCCTTGGGTATGTCAATCGTGAGATTCGTAAGGCGAATCTGTCTCTGACCAGACTGACGGCGTGTCCGGCAGTGCTGTTGGAAGCGGCCTTTTTGACGAATCCGGATGACTATGAATATTTGTTAAAAGCCTCGAATCGTGAAAAGCTGGCAGAGGCCATTGCAGGCGGAGTGAAGAAATATTTGGAAAGCGTGGCGGTCTATGAGCAGGCAAAAACGCATACCGTAAAAAGAGGGGAGACACTCAGCTCCATTGCAAAGAAATACGGTGTGACGGTAAATGCGCTGGCTGCGGCAAACAAAATTGCGAATATCAACGTGATTCAAACCGGAAGCGTTTTAACGATTCCGGGGAAGTAAAATAGAAAATTTTGTCATAGAATATGAAAAAAAACGAAAGCAGCCGAAACTTTGTGAAAAGAAACGGTTGCTTTCGTTTTGTAAAAAATGTATAATGTACGCGGAGAAGTTCGGAGTCGGCGCAGAAGGCACCGGATACGGAGGATGTTGCTTCTCTTCGGAAGGAAGGAAAAAATATGCTGGAACTTGTATTTAAAACATTGACACCGGGGGTCAGTGCATTTCTCGGAATAATGTCGGCTTATGCACTGACCTGTGTGCTGTTGCATTATTGCGGAGGATTATTGCCGCGTGACGGAGGACGTGATTTTGCCGTAGACGGAAAGCTTTCGCAGGGAAAGCCGCGCGGTGCCGGCTTTGTGTTTATTTTGGTATTTGCGGCAGCGGTGCTTTTGTTTTTACCATTTAACAGAGAAATTTTGATTTATGTAATTTTAACGGCGGCTGCTATGCTGACCGGCTTTTTGGATGACTGTTCCAAATCTCCGTGGGGGGAATATAAAAAAGGTATTTTAGATTTGATTATTTCCGTAATGGCAGCAATTACCTATGTAAACTTTAACGGAAGTACGTTGCAGATTGCATGCCTTGATACGGAACTTGTTTTTCCAAGGCTTGTGTTCGGCATTTTGGCGACAGTTCTTGTATGGGTATCCATTAATGTAACGAATTGTGCCGATGGCGTGGATGGCTTATCTGCGACGCTGACGAGTGTAACACTGCTTAGCTTTTATTTTACCGCGGATGTGACCGGACTTGCGGAGGAGTATCGGTATATGGTGCTTTTAATGGTGGCGTGCCTTCTTGGTTATCTTTGGTACAATGCAACACCGAGCCGTATGATGATGGGCGATGCGGGGTCCCGTGCCATGGGACTGTTTATTGCAGTTATCGCGCTTAGGAGCGGTCATGCATTACTTTACATACCGTTTGCTATTGTACTTATCCTGGATGGAGGACTCGGTCTTTTGAAAGTGGCATTGCTTCGTTTCTTTAAGATAAAGATATTAAAGAATACAAGAACACCGCTTCATGACCATGTACGGAAAAATTTGGGCTGGTCTAATACGCAGACAGTGTTTAAATTTACAATTATGCAGATTGTAGTGACCTTTGCTACTGCCTGTCTGCTTCGTTTTTAGCAGACTGCAGCCAAACGACGGTATTAGATTGCCATGCAAAAGAAGGGAAAGAGAAGTAATACACTCATGAAAAGACAGGAAAATAAAAAATGGTTTTTAAAGGGAATGCGGCACGGCGTGCCGATTGGTCTGGGGTATTTTGCCGTAGCCTTTACCCTTGGTATAACAGCGAAAAACATCGGACTTACGCCGATTCAGTCGGCATTAATGTCCTTTACCATGCATGCCTCTGCAGGAGAATTTGCAGCTATGAACGTGATTGCAGCCGGCTCCGGCTATTTTGAGATGGCAATTACACAGCTGGTAATTAATTTGCGCTATTTACTGATGTCCTGTGCTTTGTCACAGAAGGTATCGGAAAATATGCGTTTTTCTCATCGCTTTTTTATTTCGTATTTTATTACCGATGAGATTTTTGGAATTTCTTCTACGGTGGACGGCTGTTTAAATCCGTGGTATACCTATGGCGCTGCCTGTGTGGCTTCACCAGGCTGGGTGCTTGGAACCTTTTTGGGAGCCGTGGTAGGAAACATTCTTCCGGCGAATGTGGCAAGTGCCATGAATGTGGCATTGTATGGTATGTTCCTTGCCATTATCATTCCACCGGCGCGAAAGAATAAAGTAATTGCAGTTATCGTAATTGCAGCCATGCTGGCGAGCAGTGTATTTACTCTGCTTTCGAAGGTTCTGCCGCTTTCCTCCGGTATGCGGATTTTGATATTAACCGTGGTGATCGCCGGAATCGCGGCATATGTTCATCCGGTAGAAGAGAAGGAGGCAGGCGCAGATGGACAATAATGTGTATATTTATCTTTTGGTAGCGGCAGGGGTGACTTATCTCATACGTGCACTGCCGATGACCTTAATCCGGAAAAATATCAAGAACAAGTTTTTTCGTTCATTTTTGTATTATGTGCCGTATGTTACACTTGCGGTAATGACATTCCCTGCCATTTTGTCAGCAACGGCCAATACGTGGTCGGCATGGGCAGGCTTTGCAGTAGCCGTGCTGATTGCTTATCTTGACGGAAATCTTTTTAAAGTGGCAATGGGAGGCTGTGCCGCAGTATTTTTGGTGGAGCTCTTTTTGTAATAATGCTTCTGATAAGTAAAAATGCGGGAATGGGTAGAAGATACAGAAAAGCAGGATATAGATAAAAAGAATGGGCGGAAGAACTTCAAAGAGTTTTCTGCCCATTCTTTATTATAGTAAATCAGAAATTACAGAAAATGAGTCACACAATGATGCAATGTTTATTTTCCTACCCTATAGCCTGCATCCACATAGGCCTGTAATACCTGGTAGTAGGACTTTTTCGGAGAGGTGAGTCCGGAAAACAGAAGCGGAGCGTTATCCTTTCGCCAGGAAACATCGTCAGAAAGTCCCCAGTAGGTGATACCGGTAATGGTTCCGCCGTTTTTCTTAAGCCCCAATATATAGCTCATCAATTCGTAAAGGTATTCTGCCTGTGTATTTTCATCTGAGTTTCCCACGTCCAGTTCGGTAATCTGTACCTCCAGTCCTGCTGACAGGAAGGTTTGCAGGGTATTCTTAAACAATGTAGCGGAAGGGTAGTCTGTAGAAAGGTGTGCCTGCATGCCGATTCCGTCGCAGACCTTTTTATCGGAGTTGATATAGTCCACAACGGAGAGTATTTCGTTTACTTCCATATAGGTATTAAAATCATTGAAAAGCAAGGAAACTTTATTACGGATGCCGAAGCTTCTTAAAACGTCGTCTGCAATTTCATAAGCCTTTTTAACAAAGGTTGGTTTAAGCCCCATGTCACCATATACAGCCTTCCAGTTTGTCTCGTCGGCATGGAGATACTCGTTTACAATATCCCAGGAATAAATGACGCTGCCGTATTCGCCGTTATAGATATGTGTCATTACGGTGCGGATGTAGAATTCCATACGTGCGTCCATCTCAGCTTTGCTGACAAAGGAACCGGAAGCACTGTAGCCGGTACGGAAGAACCAATTCGGGGTCTGGCTGTGCCATACCAGGGTGTGGGCACGCATGGAAAGACCGTTTTTAGAGCATATTTCTAAAGCGCGGTCAACCGACGAAAAATTAATCTGCGGTACATAGCTTTCCGTGTAATTATCCGGAATGACGTAACCCATGTCTTTTGCCTGTTCTACGGAAATCAGGGTAGCAGACCAGCCAAGCATGGCATCCGGTTTCATTTCGTTTTCCAGGGTAATGCTGTTGTACTGAGTCTTTACCTGCGCAAGTGTAGACGAATTCTGAAGCTGGGAAAGATTGATACAGGTGCCCATATAGCCAAAGGCTTTACCGTAGGTGTTTAAAAGAGTTGCGCCGTCGGTAGAATCCGGAATAAACGGAGTCGGAGTCGGTGTAGGGGTAAAGTCTGTATCCATGTGGAACGTAATGCTGTATACGGCAGCCTTGTAGTTTGCATAGCTGTAGGTATCTGCGAGACCGCTTGCCATAATACCGATACCGTAAACTGTGGTGTTAAGCTCCGGAGTAAGCTCATATTCTACAATACCGTCGCCGATACAGTCATATTTTACGGCAATTTCTCCGCAGTAAGGGTCGGACAACACCGTTTCGCCGTAAAGCTTATAGGAAATCGGACCATACTCGCTTTTTGCCTTTAAGGTAACCTTGTGGCAATACTTCATGTTGATGCCTTCCGGAATGGCAAACTTGACCTCCTGATAGATACCCTCATACTGAAGTGTGGCGGAACCGTCAGTATGTACCGAATATTGGGTGCCGTAGGAGGCAAGGTAAGTCATATCACTGAAATCGTAGGTAATGGTTTTACCTGCCGGTGCCTTGGTCGGTTCCGGTACAGGGGTTGCAGTTGGCACCGGTATAGCCGTCGGAACAGGTGTGGCGGTTGGAGTGTTGGTTGGCTCCGGAATAATGGTAGGCGCGGTGGTTGCTGTTGGCAGCGGTGTTTCCGTTGCTTCCGGGGAGACGGGTAGTTCGGTGAGTGCCGGAGTTTCCGTCGGAGTGGTGCTTTCGGTTATAACCGGTGTGAGAGGCTCGGTAACAGCTGGAGTACCGGTCGGCTCTGCTGTAGCTGCAGGGTTTGGAGTCGCGGTGGCTTTTAGAGGCTCGGTGACAGCTGTCGTGGCAGTCGGAGCAGCGGTCGGAGCGTTGTTTACCGGCTTGTTACTGCAGCCTGCCAGTAAGCTTACTGCCATAGCAAAAAGTGTTAAATAGGAAAGCTTCTTTTTCATATCATAGTCCTTTCTTTTGTGGTATTTTGCAGAATCGGGGAACTTAATCTGCGTTTTTATTGATTACGACCTTAAAAAGCAGTCGGTAAACAATTCAAAGTAGTTCTCAAAGGTTTTTTTGCAACACGCCGGATTGTCGATTACTACACCATCTATACGGAGTCCTGCAAGAGCGAAGGACATCGCCATGCGGTGATCATTGTAGGTGTTAATATGGGCACCATGGAGAGAGGACGGAAAGATAAGAATGCCCGTACCGTCTTCATCTATCCGTGCATTTCCGCCGAGACGTTTGATTTCTGTGATGGTAGCAGTCATGCGGTCGCATTCCTGACCACGAATGTGCTCCACGCCGCGAATGTGGGTCGGGCTGTCCGCAAACAAAGCCAGCACGGCCATTGTCATGGTTTGATCGGAAAAATCACTCATGGTAATGTCGAGACCGGGATAGTGACCGTCTGCAGGTCCGGTGACACAAATACCCGCCGGAGTATCCGCAAGGGTACAGCCAAGCTGTTCCAGAACGGAGAGGAAGCGAAGGTCGCCCTGCATGGAATCCGGATGAACACCGGTAACGGTAACACTTGTTCCAAGCAGCGCAGCAGCAGTATAAAAATAGCAGGCACCTGAAAGATCCGGCTCGATGGTATAGGTCCGGTGCTGATAGGTGCAGCCGCCCGGAATGCGGTAAGTTTTGCCGCCTGCAGCATTGGTTAAAAGTTCCGGCGTAACCCCGAAGTCTTTCATTATACGTTCCGTAATATGTACATAAGACATGGCGGTGCGGGAGCCGGCAGCGGTTATGACAAGTCCGTCCGGAAGCAGTACGCCGGTCATCATAAGTGCACTTAAAAATTGACTGCTTTGGTCGATGGAGACTGAAAGCACCGGGGGCTGTGTTAAGCTTGTCTGCCCACCCTTAATCAGAAGTGGCAGGTGTCCCTCTTTTTCCAGAGAGAGAATAGAAATGCCGATAGAGGAGAGGGCATCAATAAGCGGAGCCATCGGCCGTTTTTTCATTTGCTCGGACGCGTCTAAGGTATAGATTCCGTCGCAAAACGCCAGCAGTGCCGTCAAAAAGCGGGCTGCCGTACCTGCACTCTGTGCAGATATGGTGGCAGTCTTGTTTGGTAAGATACCGTTACAGCCGGTTACCCGGATTTCCTTCGTGAGTTCATCTGCAATACAAGAAATGCCAAGCCCCTGCAGTGCTGTAATCAGTGCGCGGGAATCGGAGGAAAATAAGGCGTTTTTTAAAAGACATTCGCCGTCTGTAAGCGCTGCGAGAAGCAGGGCACGGTTGGTAATGCTTTTAGAGCCCGGAACAGTAACGGTAAGAGGAGTTATTTTTTTAATTGGCGCAACTTTATAATAATCATATGACATGAGAGTGCCTCCGTGGTATAGTACCTAAAGTATATCATAAAATGAACCCGTTGAAAAGGGGAAGATATGAAAAAGTCCATGGAATTACCAACATTTGATTTTGACATAGAAGTAAAAAAGTAGTATAATATTTACGGACAAAATCCGAATGGGAAATGGTCGGATTGTCGCAAACATGTAGAGGACAGTATGGACAAAAGAGGGAGAACGGTATTATGAATTTGCAACCGATAGCAAAACACGTTCCGATGGTTATGAGACGGGGGACACAGCATTTTGTAGTTGCGTTGTGGCGTTTCTATATCGGCGTGGTAGCTCGGACATCAAAAATTGAATTTAACGGTATTGAGTACATTGATGAGAATCGTATGCTGGGGTTCTGGCATGAAGATAGTTATTGTATGCAGTTTGTTTTGCGGGAGCTGCAGAAATATAAGAAGTTTGTTCACGTTATTGTGACCTCCGAACGCCGGGGTGATTATATTGCGGAGATGGTGTCCAATTATGGTGGTGAGCCGATGCGTCTGCCGGACGGACTGCAGATGCGTTCTTTTATGAAGGATTTGAAGGAAGCAAGTAAAAAAGAAAGTATGACAATAGCGGCAGCCATGGATGGACCGAGCGGACCGTATCGGAAGCCGAAGCGTCTGCTGTTTATGCTTGCCCATGAGGCGGAAAAGGGCATTGTTTATGTGCGGTTCAGGAAAAAGGGAATGATAACATTTCCGTGGCGTTGGGATAAGTTTAGGATTCCGTTGCCGTTTACCAGACTTGTTTGTGACATAGACAGTTTTGGCGAAATTGAAAAAACGGAGCTGAAAAATTTTGAAGAGTATGCAAAGCACCGTTTTGGAGAGGACATTGCGAGCTAGAAGGGAGAAACATGCGACTTATTCTAATACGACACGGAAGGCAGAGCAGTCCGCTTTGTAATGTAGACGTGGAGCTATCCGAGGTGGGAAGAGAGCAGATAAAACTGCTCACGCCGCGGCTTTCCGGTTTGCAGCCGGACAGGATTTATACGAGTGGACTGATTCGCGCCAGACAGACTGCGGAGCTGTTATTTGGTAAGGAATCAGAGCTTTTGGTGCGGGAGGCACTGAACGAGATGTCCTTTGGTGATATGACCGGAAAAGCAGATAAGGACAATGCGATAGAGTATAAAGCGTATTTTGCCGCGAAGCAACAGAAAAATGAAAATCTTCGAATGCCGGGAGGGGAAAGCCCGGCAGAGGTATACGAACGGGCGGTAACGGTTGTGGAGGAGGCACTTGTGTCCGGTGCGGAGACGGTTGTTTTTGTAACACATGGCGGTGTGATTCGTGCTTTGGTGGCGGGGTTACTGGGAATGGGTGCCGGACAAAATCTCAGAATTGCCGAGAGCCTTGAGCATACTTCGATAACAGAGCTTTGGTACTCGGAGGAAGCAAAATGTTTTTCGCTGGAACGGTTAAATGATTATAGTCATTTGGAGGGCAGACCGGAGCTGGGCAGAAATGCATGGCTAAAGTAAAGCTGAATTTGAGAGGCTACTCTCTGTGCGAAGAAGGCTTTGGGTGCAGATAGTATTGTTGCATAAGGGTTCCGAAAACGGAACTCTTTTTTGTGTAAAACATAGAATAATAGGAAGAAATCTGGGGAAGTGTTGATATGATTATTTATGTGGTGCAACCGGGAGACACGCTTGCGGGGATTGCGGCCACTACGGGAAGCAGTGTGGAACTTATTCTGCGGGATAATGCGCTGACGGAGGACAGTGTTCTGGTGCCGGGACAGTCGCTTGTAATTTTACAGCCTAATGTGACTCATATTGTGACGGAGGGAGAGACGTTGTCCGGAATTTCTGAGCAGTATGATATTTCACAGAAGCAGCTTTTGGCGAACAATCCGACGCTGAATGGCAGAGAGATATTATATCCCGGTGAAACCGTAGTAATTGATTATGTTACGAATATGGATCGGCAGCTGCTTTCCGTAAACGGGTATGCATATCCTTATATTGACCGGGAAATTTTGCGGAAAACACTGCCGTATTTAACCTACCTTACTCTGTTTACTTATGGGTTCACAGAAGAGGGAGACTTAATCGGTATTGACGATGAAGAGGTGATTCAGATAGCAAAGGAATATCAGGTGGCACCGCTGATGCTGCTGTCTACGTTAACGGATGACGGTACTTTCAGTAATGAGCTTGCCAGCCGGATTTTTGCGGATGCAGATGCCAGAGACCGCCTGTTTGACCAAATTTTAGAAAACCTTCGTGTAAAGGGGTATTACGGTCTGGATGTGGACTTTGAATTTATTTTGCCGGAAGACAGAGACAATTATGTGCAGTTTCTGACAGAACTAAAAGCACGTCTGGAACCGGAAGGGTATCCTCTTGTGGTGGCACTGGCACCGAAAACCTCCGGAGAACAGAGAGGGCTTTTGTATGAATCACATGATTATCCAGCAATTGGTACGGTGGCGGATTCGGTACTGCTTATGACGTATGAATGGGGCTATACGTATGGTCCGCCGATGGCAGTTGCGCCATTAAATAAGGTGCGGGAGGTGCTAGATTACGGTGTATCCGTGATTCCGAGGGAAAAAATTCTGCAGGGCATACCGAATTATGGCTATGACTGGACACTCCCGTATGTGAGGGGAGAATCTATGGCGCGTTCCATCGGAAATGTGGAGGCAGTGGAAATTGCAGAACGGTATCGTGCAACCATTCAATTTGATGACACTGCTGCAACGCCGTTCTTTTATTACACAGCAGAGGATGGCAGGGCCCATGTGGTTTGGTTTGAGGATGCCAGAAGCATTCAGGCAAAGCTTTTGTTAAATGCAGGCTACCCGCTGCAGGGCATCAGTTATTGGAATATTATGCGGTATTTTCCGCAGAACTGGCTGGTGGTGAACCAGATGTTTGAAATTCGCAATGTATATGATGAGTAAAAAACAGGGGTCTGGCGTAAAAAGCGAGACCCCTGTTTTACTTTTTTATCTTGTATACTCTGCAATTCTGGTTACAGCGACATAGATTTCGGAGATTTTATACCATGTAGTAAAGTCTGCTATTCCGTTTGCGGTTAAGTCGAACTGCTCCTGAAAAGCGCGAACTGCTTCTGCTGTACGGGGACCAAAGATGCCATCGGCGGCAACGCTTGGCACTACATAGTAGACATCGGCAATGGCATTTAACTGTTCCTGCATCTGGCGGACAGCTTCACCGCGGGAGCCTTCTGACAGGGCTTCTCCGGGAAAAGAACTGGGAACTCCTGATATTTCCTCGGTTGTATTAATGTAGATGCTGTCGCCGTAATAATTGCGCAGAATTTCGATTGCATCGTATCCCTGGTCTCCCAGATATTTGCTGCCCCACTGGGACATAAGTCCCGGACAGGTGACACGTCTGCCGTCACAATACTGGGTCAGAATCGGCTGGCGTACATTCGGGCGGGACAGGAAGTTGTTGAAGATATTATCTACGGCAGTGTTGATTGTATCAAAAATGTTCCGTTCCGGAATCCATTTGTGGTCGTAGGCGGTGGAGGAGGTGATAGTGAAGTTATAGCCGCGGTTTCGGTACCATTCTGTGTACACGCGGTTTAAGGTGAAGGACTGAATGGCAAGGATGTTGGCATAAATGGTGGCTTCCGGCCAGGTTGCGTAAATTTCACTGGAGGCTACGTTTTTGATATAGTCCCGGTAACGGACATAGTAGTTTTGGGCTGAGGTGTCATTTGGGGTACCGTCATGCACTACCACAAATTCCGGAATTACGACCTGAGATAAAACAATTTCTCCGCTGCCTGCAATTTCTTTTATTTCCTCCTCAATGATTTTCGGAGGATAGATACCGTATAAAGTATGGTCGGGGATGACAAAGGTTTCTGCGGTTCTGGTTTCACTGGTGTCCAGTGGAAGCATCTGAATTCTTTGCAGGGCAACTACATCAGGCAGCACCTCGGCACCTACAATCTGCACCGGTTCGAAGCCTTCTGCGCGCACGGTAAGGTTGTATTCAGCGTAAGGTCTCGGACTGCCGGATTCTTCGCTGTATTCCCGCGGTGGTGCCGGCAGTTCAATGACATTTGTTTGCCCTGCGGCGGTGGTACGTATTTCGTCAATTAAGGTGGTTGTATTACCAACGGTTTCGGAAATTTGAACGGTGGCATTGTTAATCGGGAAGTTGTCAGCGATATTTCCTACAGTGACACGCAGGCCGCCAAAGGAAGCCGCAGACATATCCGCAGGATAGCGTGGCATGACAGGCGTGGGAATTTCCAGAACCTGGTTTTGCGGTGTAGGGATATTCTGCGATATCTCAGGAACCTGTGTTTGTATTTGGCTTTCAGGGCTGCTTTCGTTTTGCGTCTGGATTATGTTTTGAACAGGAAATGCTTGTTCTCCGGGAGATGTATTGGTTCCTTTTGCGGTAACTGTTTTTTGCTGAGAATTCGTTTTTAACGAATCGTTTACTTGAAAAGAGCGGTAGAATGGCATGAGTAAGTCCTCTACACAAAATTTAGTATAAGATATGCGGGAAAACAGAAAAAGAGAATATGGATATGACAAAGTCATTCATCCGTTGGTATCTATGTGTTTTTTGATGCAAAGAATGCAGGCGCTGAGAGGGAAGATTTCCACGAATTATCGGGAAAGCATATCAAATGTATGCTGCTTCAGAAGCTTGTCCGAAGCGATTTGTGGGTATACCGACTTTGGAAACGCTGACGTGACAGAGCGGGCTTTGATGAGAAGAATAGTTCTTGATGGGAATAAAAAATACGAGAGCCCTGCGGGTGTTTGGCTGCGGAGCTCCCGTTTTTTATTTTGCCCGAAAGGACTTCAAAAGATAGAGTATTCGTTGACGAATCATCTCGCTGCAGGCTGGAGAGATGATTTTTCATTTAAGTATGCTTCATTTCTTTTAATGATTTCTTCCATTACTGCCGGACCCGGTGCGCCGAGTGTGTTTCTCTTGGTAACACAGGTTTCCATGCGGATGGCATCGAAAATGTCTGCTTCGAATACCGGGCTGATGGCCTTGTATTCTTCTAAAGTCATGTCATCAAGAGCAATGCCCTTTTGTTCGCAAAACAGAACCAGCTGACCTACGATGCCGTGAGCATCGCGGAACGGTACGCCGTGGTTTACCAGATAATCAGCTGCATCGGTTGCGTTGGTGAAACCATTCTTTGCACTGGCTTCCATGTTCCCATTGTTTACGGTCATGGTAGCAATCATGCCGGTGAACAGTGCAAGGCACCCTTTTACGGTGTCGATGGCATCAAAGGTCAGTTCCTTGTCTTCCTGCATGTCTTTATTATAAGCAAGCGGAAGCCCCTTCATGGTAGTCAGGATGGAAACGAGAGCACCATACACACGACCGGTTTTTCCACGGACGAGCTCTGCAATGTCCGGATTCTTCTTCTGCGGCATAATACTGCTGCCGGTAGAGTATGCATCATCCAGGGTGATGAAACGGTACTCGTTGGAGTTCCAAATAATGATTTCTTCACAGAAACGGCTTAGATGCATCATAATGGTAGAAAATGCACTTAAAAGCTCGATTAAATAATCGCGGTCGGATACGGAATCCATACTGTTTAAGGTGGCACCGGTAAAATCAAGAAGAGCTGCGGTGTATTCACGGTCTAACGGGTATGTCGTACCTGCAAGTGCCCCTGCGCCAAGCGGACAGTAGTTAAGCCGGGTTCTGGTGTCTGCAAGTCGGGAACGGTCACGCTTAAACATTTCAAAGTAAGCACCGACATGATGGGCAAGTGTCACCGGCTGAGCTTTTTGCAAGTGAGTGAAGCCAGGCATATAGGTGGTGACATTGTCCTTCATCAAACGATGAAGCTCTTTCAATAAAGCATATAAAAGCTCATCCACGGCGGTAATTTCATCGCGGATGTAGAGCTTCATATCAAGCGCAACCTGATCGTTACGGCTGCGGCCGGTGTGAAGCTTCTTGCCTACCTCGCCGACACGGGCAATGAGGTTTGTTTCTACAAAGCTGTGAATATCCTCCTGAGTGCTGTCAATGACCAGGGTAGCGTTTTCAATATCCTTTTCAATTTCGGACAAACCGGCGATAATGGTATCGCGCTCCGCATCGGTTAAAATGCCCTGCCTGGCAAGCATGGTAACATGTGCAATGCTGCCGCGGATGTCCTGATGATAAAATTTTTGGTCAAAGCCGATGGATGCATTAAAATTATGTACTAGCTGGTTGGTTTCTTTCGTAAAGCGACCGCCCCAAAGCTTCATGGTGAATTCTCCTTTCAAACGGAATCTACTGTGCGTAATCGTAACACAAAATGAAGGGAATGTCCAGTGGAAAGTTTGCCGTGGAGATTTGGAGTGTAAACCTTGACATTTACCCGGAACAATGCTACTCTGTAAAAGTGATAGAAAAGTACTGTAGTGTAGATAAAATGAAGAAAAGGAAAGATTTCATGGGTGAATTTGTTTCAAAGAATCTGGCAGTAAACGAAAATGGACATCTGACCATCGGCGGTCTGGATGCAGTGGATTTGGCAAAGGAGTATGGAACGCCGCTTTATGTTATGGATGAGGATTTAATCAGAGAGCATTGCAGAAGCTTCCGTGAGTCTATGGAAAAGTATTATGACGGCGAGGGTCTGGTTTGCTATGCCAGCAAGGCATTCTGCTGTAAGGCAATGTGCAGAATCGCCATGGAGGAGGGCATCGGTCTGGACGTAGTGTCTGCAGGTGAGTTATATACTGCTCTGAGCGTAGGGTTCCCGACGGATAAGATATGTTATCACGGAAATAATAAGACAGATTTTGAGCTTCAAATGGCAATTCGGCATAGGGTGGGCAGAGTTATCGTTGACAATCGTTATGAGCTGGAGCGTTTAAACCGGTTTGCTGCAGAGGCAGGTGTGAAGGCACGGATTATGTATCGCATTAAGCCTGGTATAGATGCGCATACACATGATTTTGTAAAGACCGGTCAGATAGACAGCAAGTTCGGTTTTGCACTGGAAACCGGTGAGGCATTTGAAGCAATCCGGCAGGCACTTGCGATGGAATATATTGAGCTTGTGGGCGTACATTGTCATATTGGCAGCCAGATTTTTGATATTGCTCCGTTTGTGGAGGCGGCAGAGGTTATGCTTGGCTTAATCGAAAAGGTAAAGAAGGAGCTTGGGTATGAAATTCCGGAATTAAACCTCGGTGGCGGCTTTGGTATTAAGTATACCGAAGGAGATACGCCGGTACCGTATGCAAGCTATATGGAGCAGGTTTCTCAGAAGGTGAATGCGATTTGCAGGGAAAAGGGCTTAAAGCGCCCTTATATTTTAATCGAGCCGGGACGTTCCGTTGTTGCACCGGCAGGTATTACGCTGTATACTGTGGGAGGAATCAAGGAGATTCCGAATATCCGTACCTATGTGTCTGTTGACGGCGGCATGGGGGACAATCCGCGCTACGCCCTGTATAAGTCGGAGTATGATTTTGTAATTGCAAATAAGGCCGGGCAGACAAGGGATTCTGCCGTAACAGTGGCAGGCAGGTGCTGTGAAAGCGGTGATTTGCTTGGTGAAGGTGTTTTGGTGCAAAAACCGGAAGCCGGAGATGTCATGGCGGTGTTGGCAACAGGTGCGTATAATTATTCTATGGCTTCTCATTACAATCGTGTGCCGAAGCCTCCGGTATTGATGGTAAGCGGAGGAAACGTGAAGGTTGCGGTAAAGAGGGAAACGCTGGAGGATATCATCAGAAATGATGAATAAAATGAAAATGGGGCTTGTTTCTTATTAAAAATAGGGGTATAATAAAGAAACAGCCGATGGAATCGGATAGGACTGCCATGCATACGCATGGTGGTTCTTTTCTGCGTTTATATATGCGTACCTGTAGGAAAAGGCTGCACGGACGGTATAAGACGTAAGTACTTCGTTAGCGAAGCAGATATTCGGCAAAATTCACAGGAGGAATGAAACATGAAGATTTTAGTGATTAACTGCGGCAGTTCTTCTTTGAAGTACCAGTTGATTGACATGGAGAATGAGAATGTTTTGGCAAAGGGTCTTTGCGAGCGTATCGGGATTGAGGGGTCTAAGCTGACTCACAAGCCGGCAGGCAAGGATGTTTTGGAAAAGGCTGAGCCGATGCCGGATCATCAGGTTGCAGTAAAGCTGGTGCTGGCTGCATTACAGGATGCCACCTATGGCGTGATTTCCAACGTAAACGAAATTTCAGCAATCGGACATCGTGTGCTCCATGCAGGTAAATACTACAGCGATTCCATCGTAGTAAACGAGGATGTAAAGAGAGTGGTTCGTGACTGCTTTGATTTGGGACCGTTACATAATCCGGCAAACTTAATCGGTATTGAGGCTTGTGAGGCTGCTATGCCGGGCATTCCGAATGTGGCTGTATTTGATACCGCATTCCATCAGACTATGCCGGAGAAGGCATACATGTATGCAATTCCATATGAGTATTATGAAAAATATGACATCCGCAGATACGGTTTCCACGGCACCAGCCATCGTTTCGTGTCGAAGAGACTGATTGAGGTCGCAGGTCTTGATGTGAATAACTCCAAGGTTATCGTATGTCATCTTGATAACGGCGGCAGTATTTCTGCAGTTGTAAACGGTAAGTGCGTAGACACCAGCATGGGTCTTACGCCATTGGAAGGGTTAATCATGGGTACCAGAAGCGGTGATCTTGATGCGGCGGTCGTTCAGTACATTGCTAACAAGGAAGGCAAGGATGTGAACGAAGTGATTAACATCTTAAACAAGAAGTCCGGTGTACTTGGTATTTCCGGCGTTTCCAGCGACTTCCGTGATGTACAGAAGGCACAGAAGGAAGGCAATAAGAGAGCGGATATTGCGATTCAGGCGTTCGTATACCGTGTAGCAAAGTACATTGGTTCCTATGTTGCAGCCATGAACGGTGTAGATGCCATTGCATTTACCGCAGGTGTAGGTGAGAATGATGCGGCAATCCGTAAGGAGGTTTGCTCCTACCTCGGTTATCTTGGTGTTACCGTAAACGATGAAGCAAACAGGATTCGTGGTGAGGAAGTGCAGATTTCTGCGGCAGATTCCAGGGTTAAAGTATATGCGATTCCGACCAATGAGGAGCTTGCGATTGCAAGAGAGACCAGGGACTTAATCTAAGTTTTATAAAAGGTTTTATAAAAGATATAAGAAAAAGAAAAAAACTGTTGACAAATAGAAAGTCGGATACTATAATAGTCTAG
>CAZAUP010000019.1:0-23219 GCA_964488415.1 uncultured Lachnospiraceae bacterium | reverse complement strand
ACCGGTACAAAATTGTGGGGCGGTAGTGCTGGCACCATGGGAGATGGAGGAGCAGACCAAGTATAAAGATTTATAATAAAAGTGCCGATAAAAAGAATAGAAGCGAAATGGGGGGGGGGGGATTGTCAGGAAGGCAGTATCCCGGCGAGGTATGACATTTGGAGGAGGTCGCGTTATGCATGTTGAACAGAAGATACGGAGCTTTTATTTTGGCGTACAACAGAATGCGAAGCCAAGGTCCGACGAAGAAGTAAAGGAAGGTCTGGAAAAGGGCAGGGTATTTGTCGGAAAGCAGGTCTTCGGAAGGGATGAGGTGGCAGAACGCCGCAGACAGGCGCAGGACAAGGCAATGAAGGTTGTGAGGAATGCATTTGCGGGTGAGCTGGAGCTGGACAAAAGTGTTGCCGAGTTGAAAGAAGGTGTGGAGCAAGGCAGCAAAGAGATGATTTCTTATAAAAAAGAACTGAATCAGGCAGTGGAACGGGAAAAGGAGCTGGCAGAGCGTACAGACCTGACGGTAGAGGAAATGGAACAGGAACTGTTGGAAATCAGGAAGACGAAGGAGTACCTTACCGGACGGATTCAGGAGGGAAAGCAGCTGGAGGAGCAGAGTCTGCGGACGTTAAGTGATATTAAAATTGAACGGGCAAAGGTGAATCCCATGATAGATGCCATGGAAGCTGCGGAGGATATTTTTGCGGAAGCCGGTGAGGAGCTGACAGGGCTTCTGCTTGATGAGGCAAAGGAGCATCTGGATACGGAGACTGAGAAAAAGCAGGAAGCGGCAGAGGAAAAAGCGGAAAAGGAAAAAGAGCTGGAAGAACGAATCGAAGCAATGGAAGTGAAAAAGGAAGAAAGGAAGGAAACGGGCATACCGGAGACGATATCCACGGAAGCAGCCGGTGGGCAGCTGGTGAGGCTTGCCGAGACCGGTGAAATCGTTCAGAAGGAGCTGAAGAGTATTGTGAATCAGCTAAAGCTTGATTTGAACGATTTAAAGGGAGCTGCTGTGGATACAGGAGTTTAGAAAATTATATTTGGGAGCTGCAATTAAATTTCTTTAACAAAGCATCCTGCTATTTTAACGGTATTTTTATTGTCCTTGTTGCGGGTGATAAAGTATACTTAAAATAGCGGGATTTTGTTCTGCCTGACGGGGCATATCCTGTGAAGAGAGGAAAAAAGAAAAGGAGAGTTTTTATTTATGGAGGAAGGTCCCGGTACGTTACAGATTTTGTTGCTGTTTGTTTTGATTCTGTTGAACGCTTTTTTTGCCATGAGCGAGATTGCGATTCTTCAGCTCAACGAGCTGAAAGTGCGGAAGCTGGCAGAGGCAGGGAACAAGAAAGCGGCAAAAATTTTAGAGCTAATCAGGGAACCGTCGCATTTTTTATCGACGATTCAGATTGGAGTTACGTTAGCAGGTTTCTTGACTTCGGCATCGGCAGCATCCAGCTTTTCGGAGCCTTTGGCAGCACAGCTGCTTGGATGGTTTCCGGCACTTGGGGGGGCAGCGGATGTGGTAAATGGTGCGGCCATGGTACTGGTAACGGTGATGATTTCCTATTTTTCGCTTGTGCTCGGCGAGTTAGCCCCGAAACGAATTGCCATGCAGGGGAGTGAGAGGATTTCTTTTGCGGTCGCAGGACCGCTTCTGGTGATTAAGAAGGTAATGAAGCCGTTTATTAAGGTGCTTTCTGCGTCTACGAACGGAGTGGTCCGTATGCTGGGGATTCATCCGGAGGACAATGATGCGGCATTGACAAAGGAAGAGATCCGTATGCTGGTGGATGAGGGAGAGGAAAAAGGTGTGATTGATGAGAATCAGCGGGAAATGATTCATAATATCTTCGATTTTACGGATGTACCGGTAAGAGAGGTGATGACGCATCGTACTGAGCTGGCAGCAGTCGATATGTCAGATACGATAAAGGCAGTGGCAGAGTTTGCAGGCGAACGCGGTTATTCCAGACTTCCGGTATATGCCGGTGAGGTGGAGGACATCCGTGGTATTGTGTATGTAAAGGATTTGCTGCAATTTGTGGGACGGATGGTGCCGGAGGAGAAAACCGCAGCGGATGTAATGCGGCCGGCTTATTTTGTACCGGAGACAAAACGGTGTAGAGATGTCTTCGAAGAAATGACCGAGAAGCACTTGCAGATGGTGCTTGTATCCGATGAGTATGGCATGGTGTCGGGACTTGTTACAATAGAAGATTTGTTAGAACATATTGTGGGAGATATTCAGGATGAGTATGACGACGAGCAAGCGGAAGCCGTTTGTCTCGGCGAAAATGTATATGAGTTTGACGGCGCTTTGGAGGTGAAGGAGGCAGAAGAGCTGCTGGGGGTTCTGCTGCCGGAGGGTGAGTACGACACGGTGGGCGGATTTATTATGGATGCCCTTGGACATGTGCCGTCGGAGGCAGAGTGTGTAGAGGTGCCTTTGGTCGGATATCGTTTTGTGGTAGAGCAGATGAAGGAACGCCGGATTTGCCGTGTACGGGCGGAGCAGATCTTCTGTGATAATGATTAGGCCAAAGGCTCTTGTTGAAGTCTTCAGCCTGTGTATTATATATAACAGCTAATACTAATGCATATCAGGTACAGGCGGATTGTTCCGCCTGTTTTCAGCTTTTTATCGGGACCTTCTAACTATACCGCATCAAAACTAACTGCAAAAGTGCGGAGGGGAGTGAGAGGCGATTCTCTTCGTGAAAACGGTTGACAGAGGAAGTGTAACTCTTTATAATAAAGTAGGGTAAATAGAATGGGTGGGGTGTACCCGAAAAGGAGTTAGCCATGGCAGAGTATTTTTACGAAACACATTTGCACACAAAGGAAGGAAGTGCCTGCGGCAAGCTGTCCGGCGCAGAGCAGGCGGATTTATATAAAGGGTTTGGTTACACCGGTATTGTGGTGACGGATCATTTTTTTAACGGCAACTGCGCAGTACCGCGGGAGCTGCCGTGGGAGGAGCGTATCGGGCGGTTTTGCGAAGGCTATCGTAATGCAAAGCAGCGTGGGAATGAAATCGGGTTACAGGTGTTTTTCGGATTAGAAACGAATTTTTCCGGGCAGGAGTTTTTGTTATACGGATTGTCCGAGGAGTGGCTGAAGAAGCAGAAGGATATGCTTTCCTGGAGCCCGAAGGAGCAGCTTGAAAGGGTGACGGCGGCAGGCGGTTTTGTGGTACAGGCGCATCCGTACCGCGAAGCCTCCTATATTCCGGAGGTGAAGCTTTACCCGGATTGCTGTGAGGCGTTTGAAATCAGCAATGCGTTAAACGCAGCCAGAGGAGAGGACTTTAACAAAAAGGCCGCAGCGTATGCGGCGGAGCACGGCATCCACGGCACCGGAGGCTCCGATGCCCACGGCAGAGTGCAGCTGCGGGGCGGTATGATATTTGAAAAAAAGTGGGAGAGCATTGCAGATTATATCGCAGCGGTACGAAGCGGCAGCGGATACCGCATTATAACAGAGTTTGCGGAAAGGTAGGCGCAGGGAAATGAAGGCGCTTTTGCACATAACGGACAGTGCTGTAAAACGGGCACGAAAGATAAAGGGAATGGTGAAAAAGGTACGCTTGGGGCTGCTTCAAAGGAAGCGGTATTTGGCGTATATCGAGCAGTATCCGGTAGACAAAAGCGTGGTGCTGCTGGAGTCCCAGCACGGCCGCGCTTTGGATGGTAATGTATATGCCGTTTTGGCGGAGTTTTGTAACAACAAGAACTATGCAGGGCTTACGTTGTATGTGGCGGCACAGCCGGAGAATTGCAAAAGGTTTGAGAAGCTGTTAAAGGATAAGGGGCTTGGCAGGGTGATTGTGCTTCGTCGAGGCACCTATGCCTATTTTAAGGTATTGGCTACTGCCGGTTATTTGGTGAACGACAATACCTTTATTTACTGTTTTATCAAGCGGGAGGAACAGGTTTATCTGAATACATGGCACGGTACGCCGCTGAAAACGCTGGGGAGGCAGAGTAAGTCGGAGTACTACTCCATCGGAAACGCGCAGAAGACGTTCCTGGATGCGGATTTTGTGGTATATCCGAACGAGTTCACCATGGAGCGCATGATTGCGGACTATATGGTGGATAACATTGGTCGGTTCACACCGCTTTTGTGCGGTTATCCGCGTAATGTCGTGTTTTTTGATGCAGCAGCGGGTGCGGCGTTAAGAGAAAGGTACGGACTTTCCGGAAAGACGGCCTATGCGTATCTGCCGACATGGAGAGGTACTATCGGCAATGTATCCGGCGAGGAGCAGGATGCCAGATTGCTCAGCTTTTTTGAGGAGCTTGATAAAAAGCTTTCCGATGAGCTGGTGGTTTATGTAAAGATGCATACGGTAAGCGCATCCAATATTTCCCTTGCTGGATTTACACACATCAGACCGTTCCCGGCAGAGGAAACCTATGCATTTTTAAATGCTATGGATGGGTTGATTACGGACTATTCCAGTGTGCTTTTTGATTTTGCGGTAACCGGGAAAAAGATTGTGCTGTTTCCGTATGATTTAGAGGAATACGAAGAGGAACGCGGTTTTTATTTTCCGCTGTCCGAGCTTCCGTTCCCGCAGGTGCGTGATACGGAAGCACTTTATCAGGAGCTTTGCACCGAAAAGCAGTACGATGATACTGCGTTTTTGCAGAGGTTTTGCTGTTATGACGGGGCGGATGCGGCGGAGAAGCTTTGCCGCCATGTGTTCCTTGGTGAAAAGTGTGTAAGAGAAGAGCGGGTGCCGGACAACGGTAAGGAAAATGTGCTGATGTATTGCGGCGATTTGGCATTAAACGGTGTGACGGTTTCGATAAAAAATCTGCTGGCAAATGTAGATGTTACGGCAAAGAATTACATTATTTTGGTAAAAACGGGGGAGGTAAAGAACAATGCCTTCCGCCTGTTAGAGTTCCCGGAGGGGGTACGGTGGCTTGGCTTTACCAACTGTATGAGCTTAAAATTGACGGATACTGCCCGCTTTAAGCTGTGGACCGGAAAGCTTGGCATTGGTTCCTATGAGAAGCTCCGTCCGGTTTTGGAAAGGCTTGGACGAAATGATTATCAGCGGATGGCAGGGCGGGCAGGGCTCGATACGGTAGTGCATTTTAACGGTTATGCCAATCATATTACACTGATGCTGGGGGCGGCACCGTGTCGGCGCGTGATTTATGCCCACAATGATATGGATGCGGAGTTAAACACCCGTATTACCATGAAGCGTGAAATTCTTTGCAATGCGTACCGTACCTATGATGCGGTGGCGGTAGTGACGGAGGATTTGATACCGGCGACGGAAAGGGTGGGGAATTTCATCACGGCCTATGGTCATGCACCGAGGATTTCTGTAGTGAAAAATGTCATTGACTATGAAAAGATTGCACGCATGGGAAAAGAGCCGCTTGTATTTGATGAAGAAACAAAGAGTACGGTGAGTCTGGAGCGTTTGCAGGAGATTCTTGCGTTAGATGCGGTAAAGATGATTAACATCGGACGGTTTTCTTCGGAAAAGGGACATATGCGTCTGATGCAGCAGTTTGCAAAGTGTTTGCCGGAATATCCGGATTCTTATTTGATTTTACTCGGAAGCCGTGGTGTGCTGTATGAGGAGACTCTGGCAGAGGCGGAGCGTTTGGGGCTTGGGGAGCATTTGATTATCATTTACTACCTATCCAATCCATATGCGTTGCTGGCGCAGTGTGATGCTTTTGTGTTTTCCTCGTTTTACGAGGGCTTTGGCTTGGTGCTTGCGGAGGCGGATATCCTGGGGGTGCCGTGTGTTTCTACGGATATTGTGGGACCGAAGCGTTTCATGGAACGGTATGGCGGAACATTAGTAGAAAATAGTGATGCCGGTGTGGCAGAGGCACTGCGTCTGGGCATGAGCAGGAAGCTTTGCGGAAGGCTGTCGGTGGATTATGCAGAATATAACAAAGAGGCTGTGGGGGCATTTTTGAGGATAACCGGGAAATAGAAAAGTACGCCGGAATGGCGGTGACGGAGGCAGAGTATGGGCTTTTGGCAGGATAGAAAAAAAAGAAAAGCAGAAAAGAAAAGAGCGCGACTGGAGCAGCAGACCGGCTTTTGGTGGAGATATTACCGCTTTGCTGACCGCCTGCAGGGGCGCATTTGGTACTGGATAAAGTGCAGACTGTGTCCGATTGACCCGAATTTAATTGTGTTTGAGGCATTTCAGGGGAAATACTACACCTGTAGTCCAAAGGCAATTTTTGAGGAAATGCTGAAGGATCCGGCATATGCCGGATATCGTTTCGTGTGGTCCTTTACAAATACAAGAAAGCATCAGTATTTAACAAAAAACAAGCGGGTGACGCTGGTGCAGAGAGGTACGGAGCGGTATTATGAGGTAATGGCATCTGCAAAATACCGTATTACGAATTCCACCAATCCGCTGACCGTGCCGGTGCGAAAGGGACAGACCTACATTCAGACCTGGCACGGAACACCGTTAAAGCGTCTTGGCCTGGATATTGTGCGGGATGGAAATGCAGCCCAGAGCTTAAAGGAAATTCATTCCCTGTACCGCAGGGAAGCAACCCAGTTTGACTATCTGCTTTCTCCGTCCGCTTATACTACGGAAAAGCTGGCAACCGCTTTCGGACTGACGCCGGAGGAGCAGAGAAAAAAGGTGGTGGAGCTTGGTTATCCGCGAAATGTATCATTGTTTACCTATACCCCGGAGAATGTGGCGGAGTTAAAGGAGTTTTACGGAATTCCGGAGGGAAAGAAGGTTATATTATATGCACCGACCTTCCGTGAAGCGAGCTACCAGTACGGAAAGGGCTTTGCTTATCAGATTGCGCTGGATGTGGACCGGCTGCGGGAGCGGTTCGGGGATACTGCCTGTGTGCTGATGCGGACACATTATCTTGCAAATACCCAGTTTGATTATGAAAAGTATGAGGGCTTTTTATATAAGGTGTCTGGTGTAGAGGATGTGAACCGTTTGTATGTAATCAGCGATTTGCTGGTGACGGACTATTCCAGTGTGATGTTCGATTTTGCCGTGCTGCGTCGTCCAATGATTTTTTATATGTATGATCAGGAGCAGTACCGCGGTGAGCTGCGCGATTTTTACATTGAGCCGGATATTTTACCGGGACCGATTGTGACAACGCAGGAGGCGTTGGAAACGGAAATCGAAAAGGCACTGTCCGGAGCATTTGTGTGTGATGCGCGTTATGAGGAATTTTGCAGGAGGTTTACTTATCTTGATGATGCTGATGCGGCAAAACGTGTGCTGACGGCAACGATTGCACCACAGGCAAAGACCCTGCCGGAGCCGGCACGTCTGACGGCATACAGGAAATATATGAAGCAAAAGGGAGAGTACCGAAGGCTGAAAAAGAAGGTGTCAAACGGTATTCTGAAGCAGAAACGGTATCCGTCATATTTGTCCAGACCGCTCAGGGAAACGGCAATTTTGCTGGAATCCCAACATGGGAAGGCAATGGACGGCAATATTTTTGCACTGCTTTGCGAATTGGCAGGAGGTGCGGAATATCAGGAATACACACTGTATCTGACTGCAGCACCGGGAAAAAGCCGGGACTATAAAAAGCGTCTGCGGGCGCTTGGTATGGAACGGGTAAAGGTGCTGCGCAGGGCGAGTCTACGCTATTTTAAGGTTTTGGCAACGGCAAAGTATCTAATCAATGACAATACCTTTATTTACAATTTTATTAAGCGTGAGGGGCAGGTGTATTTGAATACCTGGCACGGAACGCCGTTGAAAACTTTAGGAAAGAAAATAAAATCGGAAGCGCATGCCATTGGGAATACCCAGAAGAATTTTCTGGCAGCGGATTATTTATTGTTTCCGAATGAGTTTACGATGGAACACATGGTAGAGGATTATATGTTGTCCAATCTCGGAACGAGTGAAATCTGGCTGACGGGTTACCCACGGAATGCAGTGTTTTTTGATGAAAAAAGCAGGATCGCCGTGCGGAAACGCTATGGACTGGAGAATAAGAAGGTATATGCGTTCCTGCCGACGTGGCGGGGAGTCATCGGGCGTGTATCCGGTAATGCCCAGGTGCAGCAGCTGATGGGGTATCTGACGGAGCTGGATGCGGAGCTGCCGGAGGAGTATGTGTTGTATGTAAAGCTGCATACGGTCAGCAACGCAGAAATGTCCGTAGAGGAGTTTTCACACATTCGTCTGTTCCCGGAGGATTGCGAGACCTATGAATTTTTGAATGCAACGGACGGTTTGATTACGGATTATTCCAGTGTGTTTTTTGACTATGCGGTATCGCGCAGGAAGATAATTCTGTTTACCTATGATGAAGAGGAGTACGAGGCAGCAAGAGGCTTTTATTTCCCGTTGTCCGAGCTCCCGTTCCCACAGGCGAAGACAGCAGACGAGCTTTTACATTACATGAAGCTGGAAAAAAGCTATGACGACACGGCATTTCTTGCAAGGTTCTGTGCTTATGAGCGCGCGGATGTGCCGGCATCCGTTTGCAGGAAGCTGCTCTTTGGGGGTGATGAGGGAATTGAAACCCGTGAACTCCCGGACAATGGAAAGAAGAATGTAGTGATTTTCGGGGGTGCATTAAACGAAAATGGTATTACGACATCTTTGTTTAATCTGTTGTCTCAGATTGACCGGCAGAAGTACAATTATACGGTTTTATATAAGATGGAGGATATGAGAAAGCACCCGAAGCAGCTGGAACGCATTCCGGAGGATGTAGCTGCTTTGGGCTTTTCCAACGGTATCAGTATCGGCATTGCAGACTCTGTGCTGTATAAAATCTGGACAAAGAAGGGGATTGTTCCGTATCGTATCATGGAGCCGATTCTGGATAAAATGGCAAAGCGGGATGCTGCTCGGCTGTTTACCGGCTGCCGGGTGGATAAGCTGATTCATTTCAGCGGCTATTCCAATGACCTGACGACGATTTTCAGAGGGCTTACCTGTAATAAGACGATTTATGCCCACAACGATATGGAAAAAGAAGTGATGGAAAGACACCTGATTCGCAGTGAAGTTCTGACAAGAGCATATCAGGAATACGACAGCGTTGCGGTGGTGACGGAGGATATTAAGTATATTGCGGAGCGGATTGCGGAAAAGCTTCCGTACCGTGTGGGAAAAAAAGCGCATGTGACGGTGGCAAAGAATGTGATTGATTATCAGCGTGTTTTGGAACTGTCCGGACAGGAGCTTGCGCTTGATGATACGACGCAGATTAACGTATCCTTTGAACGTCTGCAGGAAATTTTGTCAGGTAAGGCAACGAAGTTTATTAATATCGGACGCTTTTCCGCGGAGAAGGGACATGCAAGACTTTTAAACGCCTTTGATAGGATTTACGAAGAAAATCCGGATACGTATCTTATTATCATTGGCGGCAGAGGAGCGCTTTATGAGGAGACCTTAAAGCATGCCCAGAATTTAAAAAGCTATGATCACATTGTCATTATTTTATTTATGTCTAATCCGTATGCATTGCTCAAACAGTGCGATTATTTCATCTTTTCCTCGCTGTATGAGGGCTTCGGTCTTGTACTGGCAGAGGCGGATATTGTGGGTGTACGGTGCGTGTCTACGGATATTGACGGTCCGCGTCTGTTTATGCAAAGGTACGGCGGTACGCTGGTGGAGGATAGCGAGCAGGGAGTTTATGATGCCATGCGGCTGTGTCTGGACGGAAAAGTTACAAATACTCTTTCTGTGAATTATGCGGAGTATAATAACGAGGCTGTGGCGGAGTTTGAAAGCATTGCCGCTATGGAATAGGAGGCTTTATGAAGAAAGTAATTACTTACGGAACCTATGATTTGCTGCATGTGGGACATATCAATCTTCTGCGGCGTGCAAGAGAGCTGGGAGACTATCTTATTGTGGTACTTTCTACCGATGAGTTTAATGCAGTAAAGCACAAGACTGCGTATCATCCCTACGAGGCAAGAAAGACCATTTTGGAGGCTGTCCGCTATGTGGACGAGGTGCTTCCGGAGTATAACTGGGAGCAGAAGATTAAGGACGTGGTGGACAATCAGGTGGATGTGTTTGTTATGGGCGACGACTGGAAGGGACAGTTTGACTTCCTGAAGGATTACTGTGAGGTGGTGTATCTGCCGCGAACCGAGGGCATTTCCACGACAAAAATAAAGAACGATCTGAATGCGAAAAAATAGGAGCTGGCAGCAGCGTAAACAATTCCCTGCGGCATACGGAACCGATATGCTGCGGGGAACTTTACTTTAAAAGATGGTTTTGCGCGATTTCAAAAATCTTTCACCAGGGTATTAAGGTTTTTATTTGCAATGCCGATATAGTCTACAGAAGCAATAAATTTTACACGGAACAGGTGGTGGTTACGATGCGTATTGATGCAGTAAACAGAGTAAGCCAGTTATATCAGGCAAACAGTACGAAAAAGGTTGTGAAGCAGACGGGCACCCAGAAGTACGACAGCGTACAGATTTCCCAGATGGGTAAGGATTATCAGGTAGCAAAGGCTGCGGTTGCAGCTGTCCCGGATGTGAGAACTGATTTGGTGAATGACATTAAGACCAGAATGCAGAACGGTACTTATGAGGTTTCCATGGAGATGCTTGCAGACAAGTTAATGACAGACGGTATCTAGAGAGTGAGGGATAGCTTTGGCGAGCCTGATGGAAGAATTAATTTCGACGCTTTCGCAGGAGAAGGATTTTTACCTTGCTCTCCTGCCGATTGCCGAGGAAAAGACAAAAGCAATTGTTTCCAATGATTTGGAGGAATTACAGAGAATTACCGATAAGGAGCAGGAAGCGGTAGACCACGTCAATGCTTTGGAGCGCAAACGCGCTGAGGTAATTAAAAACATGGGAATCGTTTTGGGGAAAAAGCCGGAAGAGCTGACGCTTGCAGAATTAATTAAGGTGGCAGACAGGCAGCCGAAGGAAAAGGAAGTCTTGACTGAGCTAAAGGATGCGCTCGGAAAAGCAGTGAAAAGGCTTGCAGACTTGAATGAGCGGAATAAGGTATTAATTAGCCACTCCCTCGAAATGATTGAATTTAATATGAATCTTATTCAGAGTACAAGGATGGTACAAGGAAATAATTATACAAGGAACGCCGGGGAGTCAGAGCTCGGCGCTACGCAGACAGGGATGTTTGATGCGAAGCAGTAATGCGCAGAAAACATTCTTTTTTCTTGAAGGGAGGTGTCATCGATGGGTCTGATGAGTTCATTATATATCGGTGTATCCGGGCTGAAAACCAGTCAGAATGCATTAAATACAACTTCTCACAACATTACAAATGCGGAGACCAAGGGCTTTGTCAGACAACAGACTGTGATGATGGACTCCATGTATAACAAGGTAGGCGGAAATAAGATTTCCTCCTGGCAAATCGGTCTTGGTGCAGAAACCCAGGTGGTAAAGCAGGTACGTGACCAGTTCTTGGATCAGGCGTATCGCAAGGAGACCGGAAGACAGGGGTTTTATGAGGTACAGTACGAGGCTGCCTTTGAAATGCAGGAGGTTATGGGTGAACTGGAGGGAGTTCAGTTTCAGGACTCAATCGAGGACTTCTGGGTGGCACTGCAGGAGCTTGCAAAGGAGCCGGATAGTATTGTGACCCGTGCAACGCTGATTCAGTGCGGCGTGAATTTTGTACAGCACGCAGAAAATATTTACGAGCAGATTCAGACGTATCAGATTGAGTTGAATATGCAGATTCAGACGAAGGTAGACAGGATTAACGAAATCGGCGATGAAATCAGGGAGCTGAATAATAAGATTCGTTTTTATGAGTGTACAGGCGTGGAAAAAGCAAATGATCTGCGCGATACAAGAAATCTGTTATTGGATGAGCTGGGCGGCCTGATTGATATTACTTACGAAGAGGGAAGTGACGGAAGGGTTTCAATCCGTGCAGAGGAAGTTCCGTTCCTTTTGGAGGATCAGGTGTATTATATGGCGACCAGACCGATTTCGGAGGATTCGGAAATGTTGGTTCCGTATTGGCCGGCATTTGGCGATGCGGAGGTGTTCAGCTTTGACCGTTCCCCGAATTCGGCGGATGATACGGATATCGGTTCTTTGAAGGGCATTATTCTTGCCAGAGGCCGTAAGGTAGGTAAATTTACTGATGTGCCGCTGAAGCCGAAGGAAGAGGACTTTGAGGATGAGGCTTCTTACGAGGAAGCAATGGCGGCATTCGAAATTGAAGCTGCCAAGTATAATAAGGAAATTCACGATTCCGTAATTATGGCGACACAGGCACAGTTTGACCAGCTGATTCACGGTATCGTAACGACGATAAATGATATTCTTTGTCCGAACCGGGAGATTATGCTGGAAAATGGTGAGGTGATTCGGGTGCTAGATACCGAGAAAGCCTCTGTCGGCATGGATGCGGATAAGAGTATGGGAACAGAGCTGTTTTCACGTAAGTCTATGGAGCGTTATCAGGAGCTCCAGGAGGTGACCCTGGCCGATGGCAGTAAGGAATGGGTATATATTTACAACGAAGAGGATCCGACGGACAACTATTCGCTGTATACCTTAGGTGAAATAGAAATTAATCCGGATATTTTGAAGGACCGTTCCAAGCTTCCGCTTTCCAAAAATACGAATACGGGTGATTTTGATATTGATGTGGCGGAGGAGCTGCTTTCCGCATGGCAGGCGGATTTTGCAACATTGAATCCGAATGAGCTGAATTACAACAATTTTAATAATTATTACACCTCGTTAGTCGGAGAACTGGGTACAAGAGGTGAAAAGTACCAGACCCTGTCGGAAACACAGGAGGCCATGGCAAACAGCATTAACAATGAGCGGCTGGAGGTTATGGCGGTATCGACAGATGAGGAGCTGACAAATCTGATTAAGTATCAGCATGCGTACAATGCCTCTGCAAGATATATTACCGTGGTCAGTGAGATGATTGAACACATTATTACGACGCTGGGCGTATAAAACAGGTTTTCTCCGGTGGAGACGGCAGAAAGGAAGTGCAATCTATGGCGAATACATTTTTTGGCTTGGATATTGGTAAAACCGGTCTGTTTACCGCACAGGGCGGTCTGAATACAACGGCTCACAATATTGCGAATATTGAGACAAAGGGCTTTACCAGACAGGTAATCGAGCAGACTGCCGGCAGCGCACTGAGAGCAAATGGGAGACATGGCATGGTGGGAACCGGTGTGGATGTAAAGTCAATTACACAGACAAGAAGCGAATATTACGATGAAAAATATCGGAATAATAATTCTATTTACGGCGGGTATTCCACAAAATCCAATTACATGTCCCAAATCCAGTCGTATTTAAACGAGATTCAGCTGAATGGTTTTACTACGACGTTTGATGATATGTACGATACGATTCAGGAGCTGGAAAAGGATCCGGCCAATCTGACGGTCAGAACACAGGTGACCAATGTGGCACAGAGCTTTTGCGAATATTTTAATTCATTGTTTACCAACCTGCAGGCGGTACAGGAGGACTGTAATTTCGAAATTAAGAATCAGGTAGACCGTGTCAATGCGATTGCGGCAGAGATTGCATCACTGACAAAGCAGATTAATACGGTAGAAATCGGAGGCAGTAATGCAAACGATTTACGTGATGCAAGAAATTTGCTGGTGGATGAGCTTTCTGAAATTATTAATGTGTCAGTGGATGAGCAGGCAGATGGTCCGGTAGGATTGAAAACCTATGTCGTAAAGATAGATGGTCAAACACTTGTAGACACCTACGAAACCAATACGTTAAGCGTTAAGCCGAGAGAGTACCGGAAGAATCAGACCGATGCGGACGGCTTGTATGATGTTGTATGGGGGAACGGGCAGCAGTTTAACCCATATGCTTATACGCAGAGCGGGAGCCTGAAGGCATTGTTTGAAGTCAGGGACGGTAATAATGCAGACAATCTGCAGGGAACGGTGACAGCCTATGTGGGAATGCATTCTGTGACGATGACGAATGCCAGTGTCAATAGTGAAGCAAAATTAAATATTCCGGAGAGCGGAGAAATTACAGTAGGTACTGTAAAGTATGAATACGAAGCCTTTGAGGCTTCAATTGATGAAACGACGGGAGAATATACCTATGAATTCTTTTTAAAGGAGCCGGTGCGCGCTTATGCGGAGGATGAGATTTCCAGTGTCGGTATTTCGGTGGATTACAAGGGGGTTCCGTATTACATGGAACAGATGAATGAGTTTTTGAGAACCTACGCAAAGAAATTTAATGAAATTCATAAATCTGGTGTGGACTTGAATGGAAATGCAGGACAGGACTTTTTTACCGCAACCAATAAGGTGACCGGAAAGGAGTATAAGTTCGGTGTTTACGGCGAGAAGGGCGGAACGGACTATGATCCGTATTCCTTTACCTCTATGACCGGACAGTTTGCGACAGAGGATGTTTCGGCGGTATACAGCTCCTATTACCACATTACGGCAGAGAATATTTGCGTAAACAGTGCGATTCAGCATGATTCCGCTTTGCTTGCGGCAGCCTCTGAGATTGTAAATGGTGTGGGAAATTATGACAAGGCACAGGAGCTTGTGGAGTTAAAATCGGATACTTCCATGTTCAAGCAGGGAAAGCCGGCAGCATTTTTACAGACACTGGTAGCAGAGGTCGGTATTGATACCAAAGCGGCGCTGAATTTTGCAGAAAGCCAGAACAATCTGGTAAATTCCATTGATAATCAGAGGCTGTCTGTGGGCGGTGTAGATTCCGAGGAGGAGGCGATGAACCTTATGCGCTATCAGCAGGCATATAATCTTTCTGCACAGGTGATTTCAGTTATGAATGAAATTTATAATAAATTAATTAATGAGATGGCTATATAAAAGCCGGGGAAATGCCGATATATACATTAGACAGAAAATAAGCCGATGAGAAAAGGAGGCAGACGGGATGCGTATTACAAATAAGATGATGACCAACAATGTGTTGCATAACATCAATAATAACAAAAATCTGCTTTCAACCTTAGAAAACCAGTATTCAACGGGAAAAAAGATACAAAAGCCTTCGGATGACCCGATTGTTGCGGTGCGGGCACTGAAGCTGCGTACCAATCTTTCCGAATTGAATCAGTATGTGGAGAAAAATATTCCGGATGCATTATCCTGGATGGACACCACGGAAGGCTCCCTGAATGTAGTAAATGACGTGTTGCGTCAGATGAATACCTACTGTAATCAAGGGGCCAATGATACCCTGACGGCAGAGGACCGCAACAGTATCGTGACCAATCTGGAGGAGCTGAAGCAGCATATTTATCAGGAGGGCAACAGCAACTATGCCGGACGCTATGTATTTTCCGGCTATAAGACGGATACACCGCTTGTATTTAACGAGCCGACAGACGAATATACCTACAAGATAACGGAGCCGCTGTGCGGGGAAGATATCAGTATGGAATATAAAATTGTAAATAATGTAGACATTAATGCATTTGATAAAAATAATCCGGGGGCGTTTGATACGACCATGCCGAACCAGATTCAAATTTACCGTATGCGGCTTGGATACGGTGATTTAGAACCGGGTGCTGCCTTGGAATACACAGACGGCAGTACGGATGCGGAAGGGTATCTTGTGAAGACAGCACTTCCGATTACCGAGAAAGCGTTGACGGATGCGGATGCGTATCAGCCGGCGGATGATGAGATTTATTTTATTCGGGAGACCGGCGAACTGATTTACGGAAAAGCAGTTTATGAAAAGGTACGGAAATCCGAGCATATTGATGTGACATATGCAAAGAAGAATTTTGATACCAACGAGCTTCGCCCGGAGCATTATTTTAATTGCACCAGAACCTCCAAGGATGGTACGGAAGTGATAAACTTCGAAAAGGAGGATTTGAACTATAATATTGTGGAAAATACGAGTGGGAAGAAGGGGCAGGAAATCCAGTATGAGGTGAATTTTAATCAGAAACTTACCATTAATACGCAGGGAGATGAAGCATTTACCCATGATATTGGTCGTGCAATTGATGACATTATCAATGCGGTCAATGATGTAAAGGAAACCGAGGAGAAAATGGCCGAGGTGGAAAAAATGTTGGAGGATACCAATCTGACAACAGAACAGCGAGAGGCATTGGAAGGAATCCAGGAGCAGCTGACTTCGGAGTTTACCCTGCGGACAGATATCATGCAGGCAGCCTTTGCCGGCGGTTTGACGGATACGGTGGAGATGCAGGACAAGGTAAATGTTGCCGTGTCGGATTTGGGCGGACGCTATAACCGTTTGCTGCTGACGGAAAGCAGACTGAATGACCAGCAGGTGGATTTTGAAGATTTACTGTCAACCAATGAGGATGTTGATTTGGTGGATACCATTATAAAATACAGCTCGGCGGAAACAATTTATAACTCTTCCTTGTCGGCGGCATCGAAGCTTGTACAGACCTCCCTATTGGATTTTCTGTAAGAGTCCGGACTCGGTAAAAAGAGTGTAACATTGGGATAAACGAAAGGAGAAAGGAAAATGTTAGTAAAAACAAAACATTTTGGAGAAGTTGATTTGGACGAGGACAAGGTTATTACCTTTGAGGACGGCATTATCGGTTTTGAAGAGTGCAAGCGTTATACCATTTTGTATAACAACGAGGAGGGGAATGGCAGTACGATTTCCTGGCTGCAGAGTCTGGATGTGCAGGAGCTGGCACTGCCTGTTATCAGTCCGCTTTCTGTGCTTGCCGATTATAATCCGATTGTCGAGGATGAGGTGCTTCGTCCGCTTGGCGAGCTGACGGAGGAAAATATTATTATTCTGCTCACTCTGAGCGTGCCGGCTGACATTACGAAAATGTCTGCAAATTTAAAGGCACCGTTTGTTATTAATGCGGATACAAAAAAAGGCTGCCAGATTATTGCGGAGAACCCGGATTATGTGATAAAATATAATATATATGAGCAGGCAAAAAAGTGCAAAGAGGCAAAGGGGGAATAAGTATGCTGGCCCTGTCAAGAAAAGTGAATGAATCCATCATGATTGGTCATGATATTGAAATAACCGTTTTGGAAATTAAGGGAGAACAGGTAAAGCTTGGTATTAATGCGCCAAAGTCGGTGCCGCTTTATCGTAAGGAGATTTATGTGCAGATTCAGGAGGCGAATAAGGAGGCGGTTTCTGCTGAGGCGACTCCGGAGATGCTGAAGGACATGTTTTAACGGAAGAGAAGGAGAAACGATGAAAAGTTTTCCCGTAAAGGGTTAACTTTTCATTTTTTTAATCCGATAATATAGACAAGGAAATGAGTTTCTGTAAGAATGGAGTCGATAAAAACAGAAAACTGCAAAAAACGAAAAACATGGAGGTGTACCGTTATGAAAATTGAAAGCACGACAGTGGTGAATCAGCCGGTTTATAACAGCGATGCGGCAGCCGGCCGCCCAAGAACGGAGGCGCAGGAAACGCAGAGCGCGCAAAACGCACAGGCTGCACGGCCGACGGAGATACGGGCAGACGCACAGCAGGAACAGACAGGAAATCCGGAAAATGATTCCAGAAGAATAAAGAGCGCGGTTGATCATGCAAATCAGACCATGCGCCAGTCGAAGACAAAATGCGAGTTTTCTTATCATGAGGAAACGAAGAGAGTGTCTATTAAGGTAATTGACGCTGATACGGAAGAGGTAATTCGCGAAATACCGCCGGAGGAGACCTTGGAGATGCTTTCGAAAATGTGGGAGCTGGCAGGTCTTATGGTAGATGAAAAACGATAGTAAAGTCCTTACGGTTCCGAAAGCCGGAATCGGGAAACGGAGGTTCATATGGGTATTGGATTGTCTGGTATGATATCCGGTCTTGACACAGATACGCTGATTAAGCAGCTTATGTCAGCAGAGCGGACAAAGGTTACCAAGGTAGAAAATAAAATTACAAAAAATGAGTGGGCGACGGAAAAGTGGAAGGCGCTGAATACAAAAATTTATTCCTTATATACCGGTTCTTTGGCTAAGATGAAAACGCAGGGTAATTATCTTGCAAAAAAGACAACCTCTTCTGATGAGAGTATTGTGAAGGCAAGTGCGAATACTTCTGCACCAATCGGTACGCACTATGTAACGGTAGAATCGGTTGCAAGCTCCCAGTATGTAACGGGCGGTACTTTTACTTCCGCGGAGAAGCTGACGGCGAAATCCAAGCTGGTGGATGCCGGTGTTGCAGAGGGAACGAAAATTTCCATCGCCTGTGGCGATAAGACAGCAGAGCTTGTCGTAGGTGCGAGCACGACGTTTACGGATTTTTCTAACGCATGTAAGGAAGCGGGGCTGAATGTAAATTTTGATGAGACGAGACAATGCTTATATATTAACTCTCGTCAGAGTGGTACGGAGAACAAATTTACGATTACAACCAGTGCGGCAAATGCAACGAGCAGTGCGGCAAAGAAGGACATTTATGATTTGACCGGCTATGCGGATATGACGGCAGACGAAAAGGCAAAAATGGAGAAAGCATTGGCAACCATTGAGTCAAGTGATTCTGCGTCCATTCAGGCGGTGCTGGCGAAGGCAGAAAACGGGGAGGAACTGACCACAGAAGAGACGGAGCTGAAGGAGGCGTATGAATCTCTGGTGTCAGCAACAGAAAATCGTGTTGCGGCAGCACTGGCACAGGATGAGGTGGATGCAGACATTGCAGCCAAGCTTCGGGAGGCAGTGGAAAATGATACTGCGGCTACCGTTTACGGAAAGGAATTTACGGCAGAACAGATTACGGCTTTGAAAGAAGAAGCAGCGCGTATGGCGAAGAAGGAGCATGAATTTGTGACCTTCGAAGAGTTTTACGGTGGAAACGAAGCACTTGCGGATGTTTCTTACGCGGACATTCAGAAGCTTCAGGCAAAGGATGCGGCAGATCTGACCGAAAAGGAGAAGAACATCCTGACCGCATACGAAGAGAAGGAAACTGAATTCCTTGCAAAGCTTGGTACATATACGGAAGGTGCCGGTTACGATACGGAGGAGTATAAGAATCTGTATAACAGTGCAGTACAGGCTTTTGCAGAGGATGAGGTTTCAAATTACAACACAGCTGCAGAGGCAGTTGCGGCAGCGGATGCAAGAAAAGCGGAGCTTTTGGCGAATGATAATGTTGATGTGGAAGCAGCAAAGACTGCGTTGCTTGCACAGGTTGATACCTATGCAGATGTAGAGGCTTATGACCCGGATGCCGGTGCGCTTTCTGCAATCGGGTTGGGGAACATTGATGGCAGCGAAGTGAGTGCAGGTAGCGGAGCAGGTGGTATGACCGTGTTTGCGGCAAGTGATGCAAAGGTGACGGTAAACGGTGCAGTGATTGAGTCTTCTACCAATAACATCACAGTAAATGGTCTGACCTTGGATTTGGTATCTGCAAAGCCGGGAGAAACGGTATCTGTCAGTGTGGCGCAGAATACGGATGCGGTTTATGACATGGTAAAGCAGTTTGTAAAGGATTACAACGAAGTGCTGGAGGAGTTAAATAATGCCTACTATGCGGATTCTGCGAGAGGCTATGACCCGCTTACGGACGAGCAGAAGGATGCCATGAGTGAGACTGAGGTGGAAAAGTGGGAAACGAAGATTAAGGATTCCTTGCTTCGCCGTGATAATACGCTTGGCTCTTTGATTAATGCCATGAAGACCTCCCTACAGGGCTGCGTGACGGTAAACGGTAAGGATTATGCCCTTTCTACCTTTGGTATTTGTACTACCAAGTATACCGAAAAGGGGAAGCTTCATATCTATGGCGATCAGGAGGATTCCGATGGCATGATGTACGATGATAAGCTTCGTGCTGCTATTGAGGAGGATCCGGAAACAGTCATGGAGGTTTTACAGACACTTTCCAAAAATCTGTACGACACTATGGCAGATAAGATGAAAGCAACAGAGCTCAGCAGTGCGCTTACTTTTTATAATGATAAGCAACTGACGAAGGAGCTGACAAGCTATAAGGAGCAGCTGGAGAAGGAGGAGGACCGCCTGTCAGAGATTGAGGAGCGCTATTATAAGCAGTTTTCATCCATGGAAACTGCGCTCAGCAAGTTAAGCAGTCAGTCCAGTTCGCTGGCATCTATGCTCGGAACCGGGCAGTAGTAAGCGGACAAGGATACGGGAAAGGAAGGTAAATGCGTATGCCACCAACAAATGCAGCAAGTTTATACCAGGGAACGAAAATTAATACGGCATCACCGGCAGAGTTGACCCTTATGCTATATGATGGAGCCATTAAATTCTGTAATATTGCGATGCTTGGCCTTGAAAAGAATGACTACGAGAAAGCAAGTACTTACATCATCAAGGTGCAGAACATCATTACGGAATTGCGTTCTACGTTGGATTTTAAGTATTCTACGGCGAAGGATTTTGATGTGATTTACGAATATATTAGCGGCATTCTGGTGCAGTCCAATATCAAAAAGGACAGGGAGCTACTGGAAGAGGCGTTAGGTCAGATTCGTAATATGCGTGACCTTTGGAAAGAGGTAATGCGCAGGAATAATCTCTATGTAAAGTAATAAGAGCAGTGTAAGAACAGCCGGACATATTGTTTGGCTGTTCTTGTGGCATATTAAAAAAGGTGGAGGGACAGACTTTGGAGAAGGCAGAGTTTTCGATTTGTTTTAAGGTGCTGGAAAATACAATCGAGAAGAAGGAGCAGTGTCTGGATGCACTATTACAATTGACAAAGGAGCAGGAATTCATTCTGACGGCGGAGCAGTTTTCTATGGATGAGTTTTCTGCTTTAATGGATAAAAAAGAGCCGTATATCGGGAAAATCACAGAGTTTGATTCCGGGTTTGAAGCTGTATTTGCTAAGATAAAGCCGGTAATGGAGGAATACAAAACAGAGTTTGAAGTCCGGATTAAAGCATTGCAGCAAAGAATTCGTGCAGTGTTAGAAAAAGGGGCTGCACTCCGGACGCTGGAGGAGCAAAACAGAGGGCGCTTGGAGCATTGCCTGAAGGATAAAAAGCAGGAAATCAGGAGCTTTAAGAAAAGCAGCCGGACGGTAAGCAATTACTACAAAAATATGTCCGGCACAACAGCCGACCAGTCTTTTTTTATGGATAAGAAAAAATAAAGGAGGGGTTTTATGGGAAAGAAAGCAGCGATGCTTACGGTGCTGCTTTGTGCATTGACGGTATTTTTTTTGAAAATGCCTGAGCGGGCCGAAGCGGCAGGAAATGCGACAATGCTTCCGGATACGTCGATTCGGGTAGATTATCAGTATGAGTTTATGGAAGTTACCGGTGGTCAGAATACCATTATATATTACAGCGATAATGCGAATGCAGCGGAATGGGAGTCTATGCCGGTAAGGAACGGAAAGGCAGTATTCGATATTTCATGGGTTAAGTCTGGAGTTACCACGCGTATCTATCTGCATGGTGATAAGGATACGCTTGTCACCGCGCGTTATATTAATGCAGAGGAAAAGCTTTCGGCAGATTTTGTGGGAGACATTTCTGCAGCGGATGTGGTAGATATTGATAAGTGGAAGGCGGTTTATGATAATTATCCGAATTTCTCCAGTGAAACCGGATATATTTTATTCTTTACCAAACAGGGAGGAGCTGCAACTGCTTTTTTTGATGTGGACCAGATTGAGTGGAAAAAGGAGAGTACGGGAAACTGGCAGCCGTTTGAAAAATTGAATCTGGCGCAGATGAATGCGAAGGGTGTTACCTTGTTTTTCCGGATTAAGGCAGTGAATGATGCGGATAGTGATGACGGTATCAGCGGAAGACGTTACAGCTCCGAGGCTAAGGTGATTCTGCAAAAGATAGCAATGTCACCGTCGGTAAATGTAAATAATGCATCGATGTCATTGGGAATCCGTAACGGCATGGAGTATTCGTTGGACAAAGTAAAGTGGTATTTGGTTCCGGTGTATGGAAAGTCAGCCACAAGCGATGCAGTTTCTGTTCCGGTGATTCCGTTTGATGTTTTGCCGACAACGAACCGAAGGGTAACTTCTCTTGCGGTACCGCTTGTGCTGGGGACGGATGCAAATGCTAAAATAGATAAGTCTCTGATTACGGCAAATCCGGGGAAATATCAGTATGAAGTAGACGAGGATGGTGAGATTACCGGCATTTATGTCTATGTGCGTACTGCAGCAAGCGAACGAAAGGCGGCATCTAAGATTGCGGAGGTGCTGGTTCCGTTTGGCTCTGCTGCGCCGAATGTGACCAATGATATCACGCTGAAATATCAGAATACTAAGAGCGGCACCAGCGGTGTTGTACTGACCAATAACACCACTGCCATTAATCCGACCATATACCAGTATGCGATTGTAGACGACCCTGCAACGCTGACGGCAGAGGATCTGAGCGGGCTTAAGTGGAGCACCCTGAAGGCGGCCAAGACGTTGAAGGTAAGCAGTTCGAAGGCGTTGCCGGGACAGTATTTTATCTTCCGTGTGGCACCGGAAAATAAGGAAGAGCTTCCGTCTAATTTTGAGGCTTATCCGTATCCGATTCAATATGATAAGGTGTCTTATGCAGCCATTTCCACAACATCTTTGTATCCGGGGGGTGTCATTAGCGCAGTAACGAGTAATAATGCGATTTCCGGTGACATTACCTATACGTGGGAACGCAGTCAGAAATTAACCGGTGAGTATGTGAAGATTACCTCCGGTGTCGGCTATGCAAACAGTAAATATACGATTAAAGAGGAGGATATCGGTTACTACATCCGCGTGGTGATTTCGAATACCTCTTCTACCGGAGAAAAGGCATCGGTAACAAGTAAGAGCAGCGGAAAAATTGCACAGGATCCGACGGTGACCGTGAGCCCGACAGCGACACCAACGCCGACGGTGGTGCCGTAGAGTGTGCTGATGCTTATCGTATTTGTATGCTGAAAGGTACCTGCCCGCACCTGCCGGAAAGTGTCAGGTGCAGGCAGGCATAAGCTCCGCAAGTACGAAGGTAAAGACAAAAGGTAAGTATGGCAGAGACATGACACGTTTCTGCCTATTGTTTGTATATGAAAAATTTGGTTCCTGTCCTGCGGAACATGATGAAGACTATATTTTTCACATGACATTTGCTATTGGCGGCGCAAGCTTTGAAGCATATCAGAGAGCATACGATGAATTGATAAAGCTGGACTATCAGTTTCACAGCCATCGTCATATTTCCCTCTCGCCACTCATACACTGTAAAAAAGCCTGCATGAGGGTACGAGATTGGAAGGATGTATTGA
>CAZAUP010000018.1:0-24559 GCA_964488415.1 uncultured Lachnospiraceae bacterium | reverse complement strand
ATTTCAGCCTGCTTTTCCTCCATCTGACGCTGCATCTTCTGTGCCTGCTTCATCAAATTGTTCATGTTTCCCGGCATACCGCCGCCCGGAAATCCACCTCTTTTTGCCATTGTTACATCCTCCTTCAGCTTCTTACTTAATCTACATATTCAATCGCTACCTTACCCTTTAATTCGGATAAGTCCGGATATGCCGCAATACTCCCCCTGCCCTTTTGTGCCAGCTCCACCGTAATCTCCACCCGTTTTCCGGTCTGCTTTGCAATCAGATTTTGCAAAGCCTCCAAATGGGTTCCACCCTCCATGGCAGACTTGTCAAACTCATCCTTATATACCAGAAGCAGCCTCGTCCCGCTTTCATCCACGCTCGGTCTTGCGGTCTGCAGATAAATCTTTAACGGACCGCTTGCGGATGCAACAATCGAGGACCACCTTTCCGCCACTGCCTTAATCTCTTCTCCTACCGCCTGCGGAAGTGCTGCTGCCTCAACCACCGGCTCCGGTTCACTATCCTTCTGCCGCTCCGGTGTCGGCATTGCACCCGCTGTCTGCTGTATCGCCACACCATTTGCCAGCTGCTCCTCTAAATGACGCACCCGGTCCAAAAGCGCACTGTAATCTGTCTCCATTTCCGGCCGGCACAAGCGAATCAGGGTAACCTCTATCATGACACGTTTGGCTCCCGCATAGCGAATGCGGTTAGTCAAATCAGAACAGACATTGATATAACGAACCAGCATCTCGGCTTCATTTTCCGCTGCTTCCGCAAGAAATGCATCCATCCGGTCGCTTGTAATATCCAAAAACTCCTCCGGCGAATCTACCGACTTTGCCAGCAAAAGATTACGCAGATACCATGTAAAATCTACTACAAACTGCGCCAGATCCCGACCACGCATGACCGTATCCTCCAGCACCCGCATTGCACTTCCCACATCGCCGGTACGGACTGCGCGAAGGAGCGTTCCAAACACCTCCGTATCTACAGTGCCAAGCACCTCCAGCACATTGTCATAGGTCAAAAGCTCTCCCGGATAAAACGCAATACAACGGTCCAAAAGACTAAGCGCATCGCGCATCGCACCGTCCGCCGCTCTTGCCAGATAACGAAGAGCCTTCTCTTCCGCCGAAATACCCTCTCTGCCTACCAAATCCGTTAAACGCTCGGTAATTTCTTCCACCGTAATTCTGGAAAAATCATACCGCTGACAACGGGACAAAATCGTTACCGGAAGCTTATGAGCCTCCGTGGTTGCCAAAATAAAAATAACATAAGACGGTGGCTCCTCCAGGGTCTTTAACAACGCATTAAACGCTCCCGTAGAGAGCATGTGCACCTCATCAATAATATATACCTTATAACGCCCCTCCGTCGGAGAATAACGCACCTCTTCTACAATTTCACGGATATTATCTACACCGTTATTGGATGCGGCATCGATTTCAATGACATTCATGGACGTGCCTGCCCCGATGGATCTGCACATAGCACATTCCCCACAGGGATTCCCATCCACAGGAGCCTCACAGTTCGCCGCCTTTGCCATAATCTTCGCTATTGTAGTCTTACCCGTACCACGGGTGCCGCAAAATAAATAAGCGTGGGACAGGCGGGAAGCCTTCACCTGATTGCGAAGCGTTGTTACAATCGGTGTCTGTCCCTTTACCTCATCAAAAGTATCCGGTCTGAATTTTCGATATAATGCAGTATACGACATAGTACCTCTTCCCATACCTTTCATTCCTACTCTGCCAAAAAGACAGAAACCGCACATTCTTCCGTCTCCGCATCATATTTTATCACACCGGCAAAAAAATAACAACTGCGGATTCTTTTTCTTCAACAGTAAAAATCCTTCGAATTCGCCTATTCAAAACTTCCATTCCGTGATATAATCTAAGCTATAACAGAAGAAGGAGTATCGCTATGTTTCGCATGTGGTGTAAGCTTTGGAAGGATAATCACTTATTAAAAGACATGGTAGTCGAAAACGACCGCACCGACTTAAACCGTACCCGAAAAATTTTTGCTGCCCTTGATACCGTCTGCTATGAATTCGATTTATCCAAGCCCATCTGGCTGGATTCCACCGTTGCCGATTTCAAAAAGCATGATCGCACCCGGTTTTATCAGGACAACTTCGTGGAACACATTGAGTTTGACTTTTTAGAGATTCACGTTATTGAAGAAGACTGAGCATAGCTCTATATAGCAAAGGACTGTCACAAAAATGCGACAGTCCCTAATAGACTTTTCAAAGACCGTGCGCCTTGCTTTGAACACCCGCCACAATCGTTACTCTGACAGTTAACTCGGCTCCGGCAACCTTACGGCACACGGAAGGTTTCGCTTAGTGCTGCTCCATTCCTGACCTGACACGGTTCACGAATTTCCGTTGCGCAAGACCAAAGCGTCAACATCACTTATCAAAGCCGGCATCGCAACAAAACGTCCGAGGCAAAGCATCACCCCTGCTATAGCGGATTGCAGGTGCAGGGCACCGCTAACTCCCCGGCTGCACGGTATTCTCAGTATACTGATTTTTTTGCTCTCTGTCAAGGTATAATTCGGATTTCTTTCCCATCTTTCTCATCCGTTACCATCTGTCATTGCATCAAAGGGCATCTCCGGTCTGCCAAGCCGCACCGGCACCTCATGAAACATTTTTTCAAGCCTGCTGTCAGCTCCAAAGCTCCTGTAAAATCCTGGTTCTTCCCTCTTCTTTACTTCGACAGCTTCACAATCATTTCCGTAATTGTCCTGATTGCATTATTTAAACCGCTCTCATTCATGGCCGTTACATACTTTTCGCGATTCTCATAGACCTCATGGATTGCAGACAGCAGCGTTTCATTCGTGACCGCCTCCTCCTCTAATACATAGGAAAAGCCCTGCCGCTCAAAGGATGCCGCGTTTAAAATCTGGTCACCCCGACTGGCTGCCGCAGAAAGCGGAATCAAAATATTCGGCTTCCGCAGTGCCAAAAGCTCGCAAATGGCATTAGCTCCGGCACGGGACACTATAATATCCGCTGCCGCAAACAAATCCTTCAGCTCCTGATTGATGTACTCAAACTGCACATAGCCGGTGCGTCCGTTGTAGGCTTCATCCGTCTTTCCCTTTCCGCAAAGATGAACCACCTGAAACTGCTGTAAAAGTGTCGGAAGCAAATCCCGCACTGCGCGGTTCACCGAAGCAGCCCCCGTACTTCCGCCAATCACAAGAAGCACCGGCTTATTTGCCGTAAAACCACAAAAATCAAGCCCCTTAATTTTGTTTCCGGAAAACAGCTCACTACGAATCGGCGAGCCTGTAAGCACTGCCTTATCCTTCGGCAGATAAGAAAGCGTCTCCGGAAAGTTTGCACACACCTTTGTCGCAGACGGAATAGCAAGCCTGTTTGCTAACCCCGGCGTAATATCCGACTCATGAATAATACAGGGAATCCTGCATCTCTTTGCTGCCAGCACTACCGGAACAGATACAAAGCCACCCTTAGAAAATACAATATCCGGATTACTTTTTTTCAGAAGCTTTTTCGCCTGAAAATAGCCCTTTACCACCTTAAACGGGTCAGAAAGATTTTTCAAATCAAAATAACGGCGAAGCTTTCCGGAGGAAATGCCATAATACGGAATGCCCTGACCGGCAATCAGTTCCTTTTCAATACCATCGTAGGAACCGATATAAGAAATCTCATAGCCTGCATCTTTTATTGCGGGAAACAGCGCAATATTCGGAGTTACATGTCCGGCCGTACCGCCGCCGGTAAATATAATATGTTTCATAAGGAATTACGCCCTCCATTCCTTTAATGCTTTGGTCAGCTGATCCGGACAGGAGGTGGACTTATATCCGCACCGGATACCTTCCAGACGCGAAATCACCTCATCCACCGGCATTCCCTCTACCAGACGCGCAATACCCTGCGTGTTGCCGTTACAGCCTCCTAAAAACCTTACGTTTTTCACAATTCCGTCCTCTACTTCAAAATCAATTGCCGCAGCACACACACCGGATGTTTTATATCTCATATTATTCTATGCTCCTTCTCTTCCGCTCGTTCCTTATTCGGCAGCATCCGCTGCCGCCTTTTCAAAATCTGCCCTATATTATACGGGATGAACCAGAGAAAATCAAGTAGAATCACAGAAAGTTCATTGTGCTTTCCCCTCTTTTATGCTAAACTAAAGAAGAATATCGGTTGCAGTCTTCTTTCCGGACAGACCTTTCCCGACCGAAATACTGCAATCCTCAAAGGAGAATCTTTATGAAAAAGCTTGGAATTATCGGCGCAATGGAAGAAGAGGTTGCGCGCTTAAAGGAACATATGACAGAGCTTTCTGTAACAAATCGTGCCTCCCTGACTTTTTACGAGGGAAAGCTTATGGGGCTTCCGGCAGTGGTGGTCCGCTCCGGTATCGGCAAGGTAAACGCCGCCATCTGCACCCAGCAGCTCATTGACCTGTTTGAGACAGACACCATTATCAATACCGGTATTGCCGGCTCCTTAAATGCCGGCATCGACATTGGCGATATTGTGCTTTCCACTGATGCCATAGAGCATGATATGGACGCAGTAGCCTTCGGCTACGAGGTAGGTGTGATTCCGCGGATGGACACCTCCGCGTTTGTGGCAGACGAAGGTCTGCGGGCACTTGCCGCAAAGGTCTGCCGTGAAGTAAATCCCGAAATTTCAGTACATGAGGGCCGTATTGTCACGGGCGACCAGTTCATCGCCGAAAAGTCGAAAAAGGACTGGCTTGTTTCTACCTTCTCCGGCATGTGCACTGAGATGGAGGGGGCTGCCATCGCCCACGCCGCTCACAACAACAATATTCCGTTCTTAATTATCCGTGCCATTTCCGACAAAGCAGACGACTCCGCTACCGAGGATTACCCGACCTTTGAGGCAAAGGCCATTCAGCACACGGTAAATCTGATTTGCGGGCTGGCAAAGAAGCTTGCATAAATGCCTCACCAAAAACAACAGGGCAGCTATCCTGCATTATGGAAGCTGCCCTGTATTTTTACCGAAATTTCCCTCGCTCCGGTCACCCTGTTATTACTTTGCGGCTTTTCTTACGCCCTCTCCACGCCAAAGCCTAAATCTTCAATTTCCTCCATTGCTTTTGCAACTACGGTATCGTCCCCTTCTACCATCACGGTTTTTGCCTCCAGACTTACCTCATGGGTAATCCCTGCCTCCCCCAGTGCCTTTTCAATTCTTGCGACACAGCCGCCGCAGCGCATTCCTTCAATGTTTAAAGTCGTCATATTTGTCCTTCCTTCTTTCTTAATTTATAACAAAATTCCCATCAGGAATTTGCCGTACCTTGTGTACATTTCTTAAACTTTTTAAGATAGCTTCTTAGTCCTCAGCCGTAGTGCATTTCCAACCACAAATACGGAGCTGAGCGACATGGCAAACCCACCAAGCATCGGATTTAAAAGTAAGCCGTTTACCGGATATAGCAATCCTGCAGCCACCGGAATTCCGATGGTGTTATAGAAAAATGCCCAAAATAAATTTTGCCTGATGTTACGGATGGTCAGACGACCAAGGCGAATTGCCTTTGCTACATCCCGCAAATCAGATTTCACCAAAACGATAGAAGCGGATTCAATGGCAATATCGCTGCCACTGCCGATAGCAGCACCGCAATCTGCCGCCGCAAGCGCCGGAGCATCGTTAATACCGTCGCCTACCATCATAACCCTTTTACCCTCTGCCTTCCGTTGTGCCACCACCTTCGCCTTATCCTCCGGAAGTACCTCAGCAATGATTTCATCCACTCCGGCCTGTCTGCCAATGGCTTCTGCAGCACGTCTGTTATCACCGGTCAGCATACACACATGAACGCCCATTTCATGAAGCGCGGCAATAGCTTCTCTGCTGGTTTCCTTAATTTTATCGGATATTCCGAAAAGTCCCAGCACCCGTGTACCACCCACCGCAACCGCCAGTACCGTCTGCCCTTCCGCTGCAAGGACTCCGGCCAGTCTCTCAGCATCCGTCACGTCAATACCGCTTTCCTTCAGATAGTGAATACTTCCCACCTGTACCAGCTCCTCTTTATAGCGGGCTGTTACACCCATGCCGGTAGCACTGGCAAAGTCTGTTGCCGCTGCAAAAATCTGCCGATATTTCTCCTCCGTAAACGCCTCTGCCGCAGCTTCCCGTACTGCCCTTGCCAAAGGATGTTCACTAAAGCTCTCTGCCGCAGCCGCATAGCTAAGCAGTTCTTCTTCCTTACTGCCCGGTGTGATTTCCTTTGCCGCAAACTCTTTTTTCACCGCACCGGTTCCGCAAAGCGCCAAAGAGGTTAGCCGTGGTTTTCCTTCCGTAATCGTTCCTGTTTTATCTAAAATCACGGTATCAATCCGGCTGACATCCTCCAGTGCCTCGCCACTCTTAATCAGAATCCCGTGGGACGCTCCGAGTCCCGTGCCCACCATAATCGCCGTTGGCGTTGCAAGTCCTAATGCGCACGGGCACGCAATAACAAGCACCGATACAAAAATACGAAGTGCAAAAGAAAAATCCTTTGTTATAAACAGCCACACCAGCCCCGCTACCAATGCAATTATCATTACCACCGGCACAAAATAGCCTGCCACAATATCTGCCGTTTTCGCAATCGGGGCTTTCTTTTCCTGCGCCTCCTCCATAAGGCGCACAATACCTGCTAACGTCGTTTCCTCTCCGGTGCGGGTAATCTCCACGGTCAGCATACCGTTGTAGTTTACGGAACCGCCTATTACCGCACTTCCTTCCGCCTTCTCCACCGGAATGCTTTCCCCGGTGAGCATAGACTCATCCACCGCACTGCTTCCTGCCACAACCACACCATCTGCCGGTACTGCGTTTCCCGGACGTACCATCACTCTGTCACCAATGCACAAAAGCTCTGCATCAATTTCCCTTTCCCCCTCCTCAGTCAAAAGAATTGCCTTCTTCGGCGCGAGCGCAAGCAGCTTTGTAATTGCCTCCGAGGTCTTTCCCTTACTACGTCGTTCCATATATTTCCCAAGCATAATAAGCGTGATAACCACCGCCGCAGACTCATAATATAAATGATGCACCGCACCGTTAGCTCCTCCCGCAATCAGCACCGTCTGTACGAAGCTGTATAGAAACGCCGCAGTGGTGCCCACTGCCACCAGGGTATCCATGTTCGGATTCCCAGACCACAACGCCTTATAGCCCACAATAAAAAAGCTTCTGCCGCAAATCAGTACCGGAAGCGCAAGGCACAGCTGTACCAATGCGAACATAAACGGCTCGTTTTCCGGCGACAAAACGTCCGGAAGCGGTAACGGCTTCGGAAGCATGTGCCCCATGGCAATATAAAGAAGCGGCACCGCAAACACAGCCGCTGCCAGCAGACGGCGCTTTGCCAGCCGGCACTCCTTCCATTCCTTCTGTGCAGCCTCCTCTCTGCGTTTTGCGCTATCCACATAAGGCTCAATGCCAAAGCCCGCCTTTTTCACCTTCGCCATAATGGTCTCCCGGTCAGTCTGGGCTTCATCGTAAATCACAGTCAGCCTTGCCGCCACCAGATTTACACTTGCCTCCTTCATTCCCGGAAGCTTTTTTGTGACCCTCTCCACTGACGCGCTGCAAGCGGCACAGGTCATACCCTCTATTTTATAGACCTCCTTAACCATCGTTCCTCCTGTTCTATATCTCCGCAAAGCATTTTTACCCTGCAGAAGTACACTTTAACAAAATTACAACACAGCCTCCTGTATAAGAACAAAGAGTCCGCTTGTGGACTCTCGCGCCGAGCGCGGTCGCATGCGACATCTTCCAATCGCGCGAATGCGCATCCCGCGGAGCGTTTTTTTATAGGAAATTGCGAAATTTCCTATAAAAAAAGACTGCCTTGGTCAGCAGCCTCTTGTCGTTTTCTGCAATTAGCAGATGCTAACCTCACCCTACCCGCAACTTAAACTTCTGAAGAGCCTTGGCATCTTCGGAATCAATCTTTTCCATCGCTGCGCCCAGCTCGCACAGCTTTTGCGCAAACTTTTCATATCCGCGGTCTACATATTCAATGTGCTCTACCGTGGTATAGCCGTCTGCCATAAGACCGGCTACCACAAGTGCCGCACCGCAGCGCAAATCCAACGCACGCACAATTGCTCCCGTCAATTTCTCAACGCCTTCAATAACGGCACTGTTACCTTCTACCACCCGCATGCAGGCACCCATACGGGACAGCTCATCTACATACATAAATCGATTCTCGTAAATCGTTTCCGTCACAATACTGGTGCCCTCCGCTACACAAAGCAGCGTTGCCATAACCTGCTGCATATCTGTCGGAAAGCCCGGATACGGCAGAGTCTTAATATTGGTGTGTACCAGACGCTTCTTCGCCACAACACGCACCGCGTCATCAAACTCCTCCACCTCTGCGCCGATTTCCACAAGCTTTGCGGTCACTGCTTCCAAATGCTTCGGTATCACATTCTTAATCAGAACATCTCCTCTGGTCGCCGCCGCTGCCAGCATAAATGTCCCTGCTTCAATCTGATCCGGAATAATGGAATAAGTACTTCCATGTAAAAAGGATACCCCGGAAATACGAATTACATCCGTACCGGCACCCTTAATATTTGCCCCCAGACTATTCAGGAAATTTGCCACCTCTACAACATGCGGCTCCTTTGCCGCATTTTCAAGCACGGTCTGTCCTTCTGCCATGCAGGCTGCCAGCATCACATTAATGGTAGCCCCTACACTGGAACAGTCAAAATAAATATGTGCTCCCTCTAGCTTTTCCGCCTCCGCAATAATCATACCATGCTGAATCACTACTCTGGCACCCAAAGCCTCGAAGCCCTTAATATGCTGGTCAATCGGTCTGCTTCCGATATTGCAGCCACCCGGAAGCGGCACCTCCGCTCTTTTATATTTCCCTAAAAGGGCTCCGCATAAATAATAAGAGCCTCTGATTTTTCTAAGAGCATCATAATCTGCGATACAGGTACTGATGCCACCTCCGATAATACGCGCCTCATGCACGCCCGGACGTTCTACTACGGCACCTAATGCCTCTATCCCCCTTAAAAGGATATCAATATCGCTAATATCCGGAAGATTATGTATTCTTACCGGTTCATCTGTCATAACTGCTGCTGCAAGCACACCTAATGCCGCATTTTTCGCTCCGCCGATGGTAACCTCTCCAACTAGCGGCTTTCCGCCTTTGATTATATACTGTTCCATAATTCACCTCGGATTTGAGTTTGTTTCGACTATTTCATCTCTGCCGTTCTATATTGACACTATTTTATGCATCTTTGTCAAACTTGCACAAAATTTCAAGCCTTTTTTGTATACTTTTGCCAGTTCTAATCTAATTATATCACAAACTTTCGTTTTGTAAAGTACTTTTCTAGAACTGTAGATTGTTTCTTCACCTGTAGAATGCTAATTCCGTTTTTCCTTCTTATATTCCTTTAGCTTTTGTATCAATTCCTCCAAAATCACTCCGACCTCCTCACCTGCCACATCCACCGTAATGTCGGCATAACGTGTATAATACACATGGCGTTCCTCATACAGCATCTCCAGTGTCTGCCCTTCCTTTAAAACCACTCCGCGCCGCTTCAAATCTCCCAGACGCTTTTCCAGCTCCGTTACCGGCACATGCAGATATACAATTGTGCCGATTTCAGCAAAATGCTTCATTCCCTTCTCGGAATAAATCGCACTGCCTCCCGGTGCAATTACCGTGCGTTCCGCAGAAATACCGGCATTCACTTCTCCCTCAATCTCAATAAAGGCTTCTCTCCCCTGTTCGGCAATAATTTCGCAAAGAAGCCTTCCCTCCTGCTCCTGAATCAGTAAATCCGTATCCAAAAAACGGTAATTCATGGCTCTTGCCAGCAAAACACCCAGCGTACTTTTCCCCGAACCCGGCATACCGATTAAAATTATATTACTCTGATCCATAGTTTATTCCTCTTTCTTCATTCTTATCAGCTTACCCGAAAAAGCGACAATTTTCCTTGCCTTTTCCCCAAAAATCTAGTATAGTAATATTAATGCAGGAAGTCAAGAATCAGTTTTCGAACGAAAGGAGAATGTTTATGAACCTGCTGGAAATCGAACCGCTCAGTGAAAACACGGAGCACAGGATTAAACAACACCTTAAGTTTAAAACCGGAAATTTTGTCTGGCGCGTCCGTTTTACCGCACCGTTAGATCCGCGCACCGTAAACAACATAAATATGTTTGTTACCGATGCGGAATCCGGTGCTCTCCTTCGTACCACAATTCAATACAACGCGCAGGAAAACTGTGTCGAAATCAAACCGCAGGATCCGTATGCCAAAAACAGCTCCTACATTTTAAATGTCACCAAAAATGTACGTTCCAAAGGCGGACAAAACTTAAAGGACGAAATTAAAATCAAATTCACCGTATAACACCAAAATCCTCGGCTGTAAGCTCCATTACTCCTGCGGCGAGGAAGTTTCCGGCACTCGCCATGGCAAGAATCGTTCCCTGATTCCGATAATCCGCATTTTCAATTGCCTGTTTTACCAATTTCATGGTTTCTACCAGTCTTCCCTCTTTCTGGCACACTCTTGTCAGATGCTCTATCTCCCGGTATAAAATGCTCTTTGCATCCTGTGCAATTTCATAATCCTGTTCTTCAATATAACCAAGTGAAAATTCCATCAGCTCATTGGTGTCATACTTCGGTAAATGCACCCGATTATTAAACATACGGTTACATTCTCCGTGCGTGCGCAGCAGTTTATTCATGGCATTGGCATTATCCTCCAGAATCACGGTTCCGAGCACCTCTGTCCTCACAATAAGCTCTAACAGCGCTGCTGCTGCCTCATCCGTCAAAGCTCCTGCACATTCCACAATCAGACAGCTGTTTTGCAGCTGCTCTTTTTTTTCTTCCAGCTTCATCCCATTTAATTTGACAGCATTGATTTTTGCAACCTTCGGACTCTTCACATAAGAAAGCTCATACAGGAGCTTCGCAAGATAAGTACCAAGCGTCGTCTTACCGCTTCCCTGTTCCCCTGTAATAATAAGGCAATGACACTTCTTTCTCACCGTCACCACCATCTCAAGCATACGAATCAGCTGTTTCCTTACACGCTCAATTCGTGCGAACTCATGCAGTGCCTCTTCTAATACAATTCCCTTTGTCTCCAAACGAGCCGCCAGCTCTCCGGCAGGCTCCGACAATATCCGGGGTTCCTCCTGCTTCTCTGACATCGGGTCACCTGCCACAGCAGACTCCGGTACAGACAGTATACCTTCCGGCTCATTCTCTTCCCCGGATGCAAACAAGGAAATCTGCTCATACATTTCTGCTTCCTGTGCCATCTCCTGTACCGTCTCTTCCGCGACTACCGAAACAACAGAAGCATCCGTTTCCCACATTGGTTCTGCTCCATCCTCATCGGTCATTTCTTCCTGTACACTCATATCTGCCGCAGCAGCTTCCTCCATTACCCCGTCCGGCAGCTCCCGGTTTTCCCCTGCTGCCGTCTCTGCTTCTGCCGCTTCCTTGTATTCCTCAAAACAGCACGGTTCCTCTGCCGCTTTACAATCTTCCTCTTCAAACCGGCGCAGCGTCTCCTCTGTCGCCAGACGTTCCTCCTCCAAAAACACTCCGTCGTCCTGCTGCCATATGGCTGTCAGCGCTCTGTGCTCTTCCTCTGCCAGCTGCTGCTCTTTTGCTTCCGCCAAACGTGCCTCCTCAGCCAGTCGCGCCTGCTCAAGCTCATAAGCCTTCCGCGCTTCTGCCTCGGCAATGTAGTGCTCTTCCGCCTCCCTCACACGACGCTCAGCTTCTTCCTTAATATCATCCACCGAAAGCTCGCCCCGATAATATGACCGCAACGCCTTAGCACGCTCTACATAAGTTCCTTCCCCGAACCACAAAATCAAATCTGAGCACTCTGCCACACACTCTTCGGCTCTTCCCAGCTTATGATACAGCTTTGCCAGCTCATAAGCATACTTCTCCGTATACTCCTCTGCCTTTAAAGTCTGTAACAGCGGCAGAAGCTCTTCCTCCGACCGGTGCATCTGTCTGCCGATACGGTATTCGTAGCAATACGCTCGCGGATCACCTCCGGAAACCTTTGCATACTCCAATAAATAACGCTTTGCCTCTTCCGGATTTTTTTCGGCAAGACAAACCTCCATCAGCTCTTCCAGCACACGCCAGGTTACCTTTTTTTCGTAAATGCTGTACAAAAGCTCCTTTGCAGTCTCATATTCTCCGCATTTACGATACACAGCCGCCAGCAAAAACAAATCAGAGCTGTCCTTCAGCCGCTCCCTGCGGATACCATCCGCCGCCGCCTTTGCCGCACCGTACTCCCCTTTTTCGTACAGAGTCCGGATATCTTCCAGCTTTACAATTGCACGATAACGTTCGATTCCCATACTACACCTCCAAAATATCCAAGCTTGTCTGTTCAAACTGCAACGGAATATATTCCATGGAATCAGCCTCCACACGGCTGCAATAATCTACTACAACCGTTTGCTGTCTGCCGTCAATCAGCTTCTGCCCCAGCACATAATTAACATCAAATCTTCCGGTAATAGCCGGCGTGGTGCCCCGCGCCGGTACAATTAACTGCACTCTGTTTGCACGAAGCAGTTCAAAAATCGGCTCCCAGATATACACATCCTTTGCCGCGCCGAAAGGATTGTCAATAAAAATTACCTTCCTCAGTCCCGCCGCATCTCCCTTCGGAGAGTAAATACTGGAAATATAATTGATAATTGCAATAAGGAACTGAATATAAATCCCCTGGGACTGACCGGTGCTTCCTACCGCCTCCTCATAACGCAAATGCCTGCTCTGCTCCTTCATACGCTCTCTCTTGTAAAGAAGCAGCCGTATTGCATTCATATCGGTAACAATCACCGAAAACAGCTTTTTATAGGACAACGCCGTGCGGATATACTTCATCCGCTCCGCCGGTATCGAAATTGCATCTACCGCGGAAATCACCTCATCGATATACCGGGTCATACGCTCCCCGTAAAACTCTTCCTTCACATACGGAATCTGCAGCGAAATAATCGGAATCTGCTCTCCGTCAAGCAAAATCCTTGAAAGCTTCGGCAAACGCTCCAAATCCGCCTTAATGTTTAGACACCGCTGCAAACACTGGTTCTCGAAATTTTCCTTCATCGCTTCCAAGTCTCCGAGACCGGCTTCTATCCGGGTACGTTCTAACTGTAAACATTCCGTCACTTCCTTTAGACCGCGAACCACCTCCTCCGTCTCTCCCGTACTCTTCGGCATCAGAACACTGCCCGCAATCTCCTCCGCCAAAGCCCCGGCTCCCAGCACCTGCAGAGTTTCCATAGTTTTCTGGCGATTCCGGTAAAACTCCTCCTGACGTTTTAAAAGCTCTCTCCCGCATGCTGCGTAACGCTCTCTTGCTTCCTTATAGAGCTCTGCCAGACGCACGTTATTTTCCATACGCCCGCACTCCCTGCTCAAGGCATTGGTTCCCTCAAACATACGGGCAATCTCATTTCGGATTACCGTATAACCGGAAAGCTCCTCTAATAATGCATTCTGCTTTTCTTTGAGCTCTGCCGCCTGCTTTTTCTTCTGTTCGATTAAAGAACGACACTTTGCAATAAACGCCGTCAGCTCCTCGCCGGATAATTCTACCGGACGATACTCGCCATACTTTTCCGCAATCGACTCCTCCGCCTGACTGTTTTTCCCCTCCAGCCGGTACAGCTTCTCCTGTAATTCCTTCAAACGATGCTCCAGCTGCTCCGTTTCCGCGGAAAGCATACTAATCTCCTCACTCCTTCTTGTAAGCTCCGCCTCCGAGGTCTCATACACCTCATTTTTTTCGTACAGCTCGGAAAGCTCCGCAATACTGAAGCCCTTCATACGAATACCTCGGAGGAGACGGTTCATTGCCGACACATACGAATCCAGCAGCCGCTGCTTGTCCTCCATGGACGACGACTCCGCATGCAGTGCCGCAAGCTTACCGTCAATCTGAACCTCAAGCTCTGCAAGACTTTCAGGTACATCCTGCACCTCGCCCCCGGTATCATAAGCAGCATAGCTTTCCCATACAAGGCGAAGCTCCTCCGCCTGCTCGCGGAGACGTGCCGTCTCTGCATTTTTCGCTTCATACTCCGCTTCTCTTCCCTCTGCTGCAGCTGCGGCTTCTTTTTTCCATTCCTGCAAACGCTCCCGCTTCGTTTCCAGCTCCTTCCGTGCTTTTTCCTTTTCCTCTGCCTGTCCCGCAAGATCCATTACTGCACGGTATATGCGCATTTCCTCCTCACATGCCGCTATCATTTCCCTGCACTCCTCTTTTTGTGCAGGAATCGCCTTTCGGCGGTCGGAAAGTGCCGCAAACTGCTCGGCTGCTGCCCGAAAAGTCTCCTCCAGGCGTACCTCCTCTTCGTTTTCCGTCCCATATTCCGCCTTCTTTGCATACATGGTATCGTAATACTGCTTTACAAAGCCGGTTAAAAAATCTTCATCCTCCTCATAAGCCTCAATCAGGGAACGCAGACGGTTGATTCCATACTCTGCCTCCTCCTCCATACGGGAAAGACGCACAATCTCCCTCTGAAATGCCTTTTCTTCAAACAACACTGCCGCATCCTTCACGCACAGAAGCAGCTGCTCCTTATGAAGCAGCTCCTTTCCGCCCCGTAAGGATTCTACCCGGATGACGGGAACCATAGCGCCCTCTGTCAGACACTCCGACATCAAATGGTCCTCACATACATCCTCAAAGCCCTCAGTAATCACCGCATACGGCAGCCCGGCAAATTTCCGCAATAGCTCCTCCTGCTCCTCACGGGATTTACCGCGCAGATATTCCGTACCGGTTACTGCCTTCTTTTTATGTCTCGTACAAATATAATCCTTAACTGTCTCTGCTGCCTCCGCAGAGGAAAACAGCTCTCCTGCCTCAAGCTCCTGACGTTTCTTCCTTGCTGTCTGCAGCTGCTCTGCCAGTCTTGCCTGTTCCGCATACGCATCGCGGCAACGGCTCCGCACTGCCAGACGGAGGGCACGGTAATCCTTCTCTCCATAAGCCTCAGAAAGCTTATCCGCGCGTACCTTGTCCCCGGAAAGCTTCTCGCGTTCCGCCGCCAATACGGCCGCATTCTCACGATATCCGGCAAGCTCTGTTTCTGCACGGCGCACCGCCGCAAAGGAAAGCTCACGCTCCTCCTCCAGATGCTTCTCCTCCTCCACAAGAGCCGCATACCTTGCAGCAGCCTTTCCTTTCCGTTCTCTACATTCATCGGCATACTTTGCCGCATCCTCCGTAAGCAGAAGACCGACTGCTGCCTTTTGCTCCTTCACCCTTGCATACAGGGCGGACAGCTCCTTCCTGCTCTGCTCGATGAGTATCTCAGTCACCGCCGTCTCCCGCTCGATATCCTTTCTGGAATTTTCCGCGGTTTTATACTTAAGAAGTGCTCCCGCCGCCGCATTTTCCGCGGTGGAAAGTCTTCCTGCAAGCTCCTCCTCGTAACGCTCCTTCTTCTGCCTGTACGCGCAGACCAGTGCTGCAATCTCCTGCTGCAGACCGCTCTGCTCCGTCATCGCCTGTAATGTTACTGCCATTTCATCGCGCTTTTTCTTTTCTTCCAGATATTCCAGATACTCATTGGCACATTCCTTGCGCACCAGCAAAGCAGACAACGCTTCCTTTCGCTCCCTTTTCTGCTCCTTTTCGGCAGAAAGCAGCTCTGCCTGCTCCGCATATGCCTTTGCTAGCTCTTTATCTTCAGACAGACCCGCCGAAAGCAGCTCTGCTTCACAGCTCCGAAGCTCTCTTTCCAGAACCGCTTCCGCATCCTTTACCTCTGCAGCTGCCTGCTCCCTGCCTTCCAGATAATGCTCTGCCGCATTATAAATCCGGTTTAGCTGTACCCTTGCCTCTGTCTGCTCCTGATACACCGAGCCAAGCAATGCCACACGGGAAGAAAACTCAGAAAGCACCTCCTCCTGACGGTCAAAATTCTTAATTGCATCCTTCTGCTTTGCCAGCTCTGCCAGCTTATCCTTCATATCCAGAAGCGTCTTGGACATTGTGTCCTCTGCATCCTCTCTGCCCGCCTTTCTGCGGAAGGAGGTGCCGAGAATCTCTTCGATTAACAAATCCTCCACTACCTTGCGGGTAGTTTTATAGTTCGTTTCAAAATAGGTACGCACATGACCCTCTGTCTTATTGATTCCGCGGATAATTTCCCATTCGCTCTCATAAATACCATACTCCGCAATATAATTCTGATACTCACCCTTCCGGTCAAAAATCCGCACCTGCAGCGTATTGTCCCGCTCCAGCTCCTTCAGGTAGCGGCGCAGACCGCTATAGGTAATCCGCTCCTTGTCTTTTACCAGAGGCAGATTGCGGATATCATTTGCATTATATTCTCTGTAAAAAATGCAATAATTAAAGTACTCAATGGATGCGGTATCCCTTGTTTCTCCCTCTGCTTCCGCCGCTTTTCTTGCACAAAAACCCGTAGTCATATAGCGGAAACCGTTCTTAATATCCTCGTCATCCAGCTGCCACTCAATCAGGGAATGAATGGTCTTACTACCCTCGCCGGTGCGGAACAGCTTTTCAATCGGCTGCTTCTCATCCAGCGTACAATTCGGAATCACGTTCTGCAAAAGCAACAGCATCAGCACACTCTTACCGCCGCCATTTGCCAGGTCATACAGCGTATTGCCGCAAAATGGCTTCATTAAAAAATCGTCATAGGCTTGGGTTCCGAAATTATATTTTACATTATTGACACGAATACGGTTAATATGCGGCACCGTCTTCTCCTCCTTTATTCTGTCCGGTTTGCAGCTCGTACAATCTGCCCTTTTCCTCTTCAAAATACCTGCGAATCAGGGCATGCATCCGATTGGTCGGGTAGTAGCGTTCCTCCGCCTCGGTAAACAGCCCCTGCGATACCATAAAATTAAATACCAGCTTCACAAAGCCGCTTCTGGAACCGCGGCCCGCACGGATTCCCTGCGTATCCTCACCCGTAATGACCGGAAGCTCATCCCATGTGGCAGCAAGTGCCGTAAAGCTTTTTTCCTCCGGAGTTTCACTTGAAAACCGGTGAAGCTTTGCTATCATCCCCGCCAGCGCATGGTCGGTAGCTGCAAGCAAATCCTCCGCCTTAATATATTCCGTATAATTGTAAGTGGCAGAATCCTGATAAAAGCACGCCGCCGCCTGATAAATCAAATAATAGCAAAGATACAGCTCCTTATTTAACCGAAGCCCCATGATACGCTTCAAATCCTCATTGGAATAACCGAACACACGATTTTTTTCCCCGACGGATACATACATACCATAATTATATTCATACACCCGGAGGTTCAGCTGTTTCAACATCAAATCCAACGCATCACTGACCTCTCCGGACTCATGATACGCTTCATACAAGCCTGTATTTTTCCCACCGTTTGCTTCCACCGGCTCTCCTACCAAAAGTGCCGCCAAAAGCTCTGTTGCCTTTTCCAGATTCTTCTGTTCCATACTTCATCCTGCCTTTGCTTTAGTTCATCCGTTCAAACACAATCTCCGTAGTGAAAAAGGTGGCATCCCGCTCAAGACCCGCAATCTTATGAACCAGCTCCTCTGCCTCCGGCTTCATCACCAGACGGAACCTCAGTCCCTTGTACTTCCCGGACGGCTGCTCTTCCAAAATCCGTGCAAGAATCCCTTCAAAGAAAGTGTCCTGCTTCTTTACCACCGCATCTAAATCATACTCCCTTTTCTGACAGATATGTACCAAAAAGGAATAGTAATCACTGTTGCGGAAAATACCGTCAAAATACTTAATCTCAAGCTTTTTATTCCATTCAGAAAGTGTCACGCGCTCTGTCAGCAAAAGCTCGTCAAACAAGGTCTTTATCATGGCCGCGTAATTGCCGGAAATACGCTCCTCTTCGATTTCATCATCAAAGCGGTACAGCTCCTCCTTCGCTTCACCGGCAGACTCCGCTGCCTCGCCGGACTCCGCCGGAAGTGCCAGAAGCTCGTCAGTCTGCAGCAGGGAGAGCTGCTTACGCAGCCTCGGCAGCAAAAGCGGCTCTATCAGATGAGACAAAAGAGACATATCCTCCGCTTCCTCCGCCGCCGCCACAAACGCATGAAAATCAAAGGCACCGCGCAAACGGCTGAGCTTGTACTTCCGAATCATTTCATCCGCCCGCATCTGCAAATCCATACAATCAGAAAGCAGCTCCTCATGGTTTGCCATTGCCTTTTTCAACTCCGTCTCTAACAGATAAATTCCCCGCAGGGCTTCCGTATCGCGCTCTCCGCCGACAGCCTCCTCCGCCTTTGCACGGGCACGCTCCATCAGCTCCATATTGTGCGAAAACAGCTTCTGTTCCTCGGAAAACCAACGCATCCCCGTCCGGTTAAACTCCTCCAATGCCTTCACACCGTCAAATACATTCCCGCCAAGCAGCGCAAGCACCTCTTTTTTCTGCAGCCGCAGACGGTTTACCTCACTGTTAATCCGGCGAATTACATCGATACCCCCCTTAAAATTCTTTGTGTGTATCATTTTCTCCAGCAATATCTGCTGAATATTAATCTTACTTTCGTCCCGGATTTCCTTCGTATCAAGATAAAACTCAATTGCATCCGCTGTAACGGAATACGACACCGTGCTGCCGGATAACGTCACATCAACCAGCTTCATGCGCACAGTAGCCTTCGCCCTTTTCACCGGATCAAAATACTCCATCGTAAAGGGCTTTCCGTCGTTTTTTATTTTATCGAAAATATAATCAATCAGTTCCTTTTCCTCGTCCTTTGGAAGTATCAGATCAAACTCTCTCGAAAGCACGCCTGACAGAAAGCCGTATACCTCCGGATACTGTACCGTGCGATTGTTAAACTGGTTCTCTTCAATAAAAAAGCGAAGCACCGCCAAGGTAATATATCCCATGTCAAGGAATGCATACTTTCCCTCCTTAAACAAGTGAAACGCGGTGTTCTGCAAATAGAAGAACGGATAGTACCGTCTCAAATTCCGCATACGGTCGTTATGAAAATCTATAATATCATGCAGCATCTGATAGGTGCCGTCCATATTGCTCCTCCTTCCGGTACTCCCTCCCGGCTCTCCTAATGATTTTTATAATATGCAAGCGTGTCCGCAAGCTCCTGCGGAAGCTCTGCGCCGCCCTTTGTGATGGCAAAATTCCGAAGCTCCACCTCACGAATCTTCTTTGCACGCTCTCTGGTCTGCCGTACCATTGCCTCCTCAAAGACCGGCTGGGAAACCAGCTGCTTGCGAATCGGCATATCAAACGGACAATACGTTGCAAGAATCTCTCTTGCAACCTTATTTAACTTAATGGCACCCGTAGATTCATTTTTCATCCAGACCTCATAATCCATGGCAAACACCTCGCGATAGCTGTTCTTCGCCTTCTGCAGCTGTGCCTTCACCTTCTCCTTACGCTCCTCGGAAATATCCCGGTTCTTCTTATAATACATCAGATAGTCTGTATACTCCGAGGTCAGGGACTTCACCTGAATGTTGTTCCATGCCGCCCCCTGAATCGTGCGGCAAAGCTCCCAGCGATAACGTCCGGACACACGGATTAACAAATCCTCCACCGGAACCTCCGCAAACAAAGGAAGTAAAAAACGCCCCGGCGTATCTCTTCTGCGGCAGCTGATATCCTGCCATAGCACGCTCTTACTGCCCATGGTCGGAAACAAAATAATATCCGGCAAAATCTCGGCTACGCGATACTCCTTCTCAATGCCAAGCTCCTTGTTCATATATAAGAACTCGCGGTAGAACAACGAGTAATCCACGCGGCGCACTGCCTCCAGCCCCTTTTCAACCCCTTCCTTGGACAAAAACGAGGTTTCCATGCTGCTGCCAAGCAGCTCTGCGTAAAGAAACGGCACAAAAATACTGAGCTGGCCGTTTACCAGGCGGTGATTATAGCGGAACAGATTCTGAATTTCGTAATGCAGACGTTCGTTCGGGTCCTTCAGTAAGGCAGCCTCCTGCTCCGCAGTAATCTGGCCTCCCTTTTTCATATCGCGGAGCATTTCGGAATACTCCTGGTCAAACTCGTTTTTGGAAGGCTCCCGCTTTCCTTCAAACACCCAGGTCAACCACTCCCTTACGGTAAAAATATGGCTGCCGGTCTCCTCTGCCGCCACCGGCACAAGCACCAGCTTCTCCAGCGTCAGCAGCTGGGCACGGGTAATCAGCTTTTCATCCAGAAAACCGAAATTCAAAAACAGCACTACCGGAAGCGGGAGCTCCCTATCCTGCTTTCCATAGGCTTTACGGAATACCGCCTCATACAGCTGATAAAAGCCGTCTGCCAGCCGTTTTCTGAGACGACGTATCTCGTCCTCGGTGGAGGTCTTATCCACCAGCATTGCAAAGGTCTTCAGATTTGCGGTATATTCCGTAACCATCTCCTCAGAGGCACCGGCATAGGCAAAAATCTGCTCCAGCGAATTCTCACACGGCTCCTCTGTTGACACCACTGCTTCTTCTCCCTGCTTTCTTGCCATTCTGCGCTGCTTGTAGGACGCAAACGTTTTCCCTGCATATCGTTCAAAAACTGCAGTCAGATCCTCCAGCTTTTTTTCTGCCACCTCCCGCAAAAGAAAGGCTGCCTTCTTCGCTCCGGCTGTCCCTGCCGTCTCCTCCAGCGCACAAAAATAGTAAAATAGATTATCCGCACCGGCATTCATCAGCACGGCACCCTGTTTCCTTAAAAAGTCCCCCTGCCTTTCACATTCCGCAAGCAAATATCCTGCAAGCTCCGACTGCTCGCAAATATGACGCATCGCCATAGCCGGACCGTCTAAAAAGAATGCCTTCTGAATCTCAGGCGGCACATTTGCCAGCTCCAGATAATAATTCATAAGTCCCGGCAGCTCCGGTGCCGTAAAGGCAAGCCTTGCCGCATCCGGCAGCTCCGCACTCCGAAGCTCCTCCTCCTTACATTTCACACTATACTGGCGGTACAGCTCTCCGATTACACCCGGAAGGAGTCTCGCCTCTCTCACATAAGCATTCAGGCAGGCCGCAAGCTCTGCCACGAAGCGTCCAAGCGAAGCCACGAAACGTCCGCAGCATTCCTTATTCGCCTCTAAAAACACACGGATATCGTCTACTCCCTTTGCTGCAAACACGTAAAAGGAGGAATCCTCCTCCACCACACAGCTCATACTGCGAACCCCCGTAAGTACATCCCACGGTGCAATCGGCTCATTCGCCCCCACGGACAGGCGGACATTCACATTTGCCAGTGTCGCCTTACCCTTTAACAGCACAAAAAGGCCATCTGCTGCTTCTCCTTCCGTAAACAGCATCTCGCCCTTCTTTACCTGATTTATTGCATTCATCTTAACCACAATCGCCATCGTAACACCCCGCTGTCTCTAAATCATGCCAAAAATCTTCTAATCTAAAGTATACTCCATTTTCGCCATAAAAGAAAGTTATTTTTCAATCTTCTTGCGGTTTTGACGCAATTCCTTAAAAAAATCCGTCAGAAGTCCGGAACACGCTTCCTCCAACACCCCGCTTTCAAACTCCACCATATGATTCAGCCCCGGCGTGTGCAAAATATTGAGCACCGAGCCGGCGCAGCCTGCCTTCGGATTCATGCAGCCCGCTACTACCTTCGGAATCCGCGCCTGTACAATCGCTCCGGCGCACATTTGACACGGTTCGAGCGTGACATATAGCGTACAATTCTCCAGCCGCCAGTCACAAAGCTTCCGGCTTGCCCTCTGAATCACAGCCATCTCTGCATGGGCAAGCGTAGTCTTATCGGTATTGCGGCGGTTGTACCCTCTTGCCACAATCTCACCATTCCGCACCAGCACACAGCCGATGGGCACCTCACCCAGCGCCGCTGCCTTTTTCGCCTGACGTATCGCCTCCCGCATAAAGCGTTCTTTTTCCTTTTTTTCTTCCTTCTGTTTCACTTCCAGCTCCGCCGCCAGACGCTCTTCCTTCTCCTGCTTCCGCTTCTGCCGCCGCAGATAGGCGCGTTCCTTTGCCTCCAAATCTGCCTGCCTCCTGCTGTCAATCTGCTCCATGCAAACCATCCCTCTTTTCGTTCTTCGCTTACTTTACTATTATTTCTGTCGTCCCTTTTGCATATTTACCGGACCCACTCGGTCCGGTAAAAATCTCTCTGCTCCTCGGTCCGGAACCCAAGCTTCCGATATAACCGCTCCGCCGGGACATTGCCGGAGGACACCTGAAGCCGCAGTGTTTTTGCCCCCCGCGCCGAAATCTCCCGTGCCACCCCGGAAATCAGCCGTGTCGCAAGCCCCTGTCTGCGAAACGCTTCCTTCGTTTCCAAGTGATACAAATACCACCCTGTACCACCGTCAAACGGCGACAAAAAGCATTCCGCTGCTTCCTCCTCCCTGAGAAAAAGGCAATACCGCACCGGCTCACCCGCTGTCTCATACCTTTGTATGGAGCATTCCTCTCCGCGGCGCATCTTCGCTTCTGTCACGGGCAATTCCCCCATCTCCTTTGCGGCTGCCGATAAAGCCTCCGGCACATGACACAAAAAGTATTCCGAATGGGAATAGGTAAGTCTTACTCCTCTCCGTTCCGCCTTTTGAAGCGTTTGCTCCCCCATGGCGGGATTCACTACCGTATAGCACTCCTCTATCCCCCATTTTCTGCATTCCTTTAACGCTGCCCGGAACAGTGCCGGAAGCACGCGCTCCGCCTGCTCCGCCACCGCCACCGTAAACTCCGCCTCACACTCCGTTGGATAAAACACGGAAAGAAGCCCCTTCCATTTGTGTTTCCCACCGTAGAAAAACAGACATTTTGCCCGTGGAAGAGCATCGTTAAGCTCTGTATCCAAAAAAAGCGAAGCAGATGCTCCGCCTCGTTTTTCACACACCCTTATTCTCTCGGAAACCGCATCCTCGGTTCCTCTTTGAAACGCTCGCGCCGTAATAATCATCCTATCATCCTTTACCTGAAAAATCGTGCATTCTCCTTTCGCTATCATAGCATAAAAGGGCAGAAAAGACAATGGGGGAGAGACTATATCCTCTACGATTGCTTCTTCGCTCTCTCCAGCATCCGTCGCACTTTTCCCACCACAACTATTATGCACCAAAATTCCATTTCCCGCAACATAATAATTGTGTGCCCCTCAACCGTCAGGTTATACACCTTCACAGCCTCCGAAAGTAGCTGTCCATGCTGATAAACGTGCCGGTAGTCGGTTCCATGTAGCGGGCTCTGTTGTAGTACCGTCCGGTTTCTGCGTTGTACTGCTCTCCGGCGTACAGGTACTCATTTCGGATATCACCGTTTCGGATTTCTGAAAAGACAACATCGTGTTCTTTATAATCAACATCCTCTGCGTTCAGGATTTGTGGTCTTATAGGCACGCCGCCCGGAAGGTTGAATACTGTCCAAGGTGAAGGCAAACGAACTGATTTCTGCCTATACCAAGGCAAAGACGCTGGCAAATTGCGTATTGTGGTGAAGTGCAAAGAAAGCAAGGTTTAATATGGACCGAGAAAATTAACGAAAGCGGACCCCGATAAGGTTTGACCTTGTACTTGCGACGCAAATGTCGTAACTTTATTATGAACTTTCTGCGGTGCTATTGATAATTTGAAAAAATCTTGGTATACTATACAAGAAAGTAGCAACGCAATCGTCGCAAGTACGAGGTGACTATAATGATTAAACGAGATTCTTATTTGAATCGTATGATTCATCATATGTGGAACGGCGAGGTCAAAGTAATCACTGGCATCCGCCGCTGCGGAAAGTCGGTATTGCTGTTTGACCTGTTCTATGAGTATCTTCTCTCACAGGGAGTTCAGGAAGACCATATCATAAAAATCGAATTGGACCAGAGACGTTACTATAAGTTCAGAAATCCAATCACGCTTTGTGAATATGTTGAAGACCTTGTTTCTGGAAAGAAAGACGAGAAGTTCTATCTTTTCATAGATGAAGTTCAGCTTACTACCAAGGTTATCGACAAAGAAAATGGCGGCACCACGGTTTCCATCTATGATATGCTGAATGAACTTAAGGCATATAAGAATTTGGATGTATATGTGACAGGCAGCAACTCAAAAGGATTGTCTAAAGACATCGCTACAGAGTTCCGTGGTCGTGCTACCCAAATCCATGTATTCCCTCTGTCCTTTGAGGAGTTCTACTCTCATGTAGGCGGTGACGAGAGAAAGGCTTTGGATACCTATATGCTTTACGGCGGCATGCCACGCTTGCCGGCATTAACAGATGAAAAGGACAAAAAGGATTACCTGTCCTCTCTGTACAGTGAGCTGTATGTCAAGGATATTGTGGAGCGCAACGGTATCGAGCGTGAGGATATTCTGAATGACATTTTGGATTTCCTCGCTTCACAAATCAGTTCTCTGACCAATCCTACGAATATAGCTAATGCACTGACCAGTATGAAGAACGAAAAGGTCAACTCCACTCTGGTTTCCAACTATGTGCAGCACATCA
>CAZAUP010000017.1:0-25409 GCA_964488415.1 uncultured Lachnospiraceae bacterium | reverse complement strand
CAATAATGAAAAGAAAGGAAGAGATGATGTTTTGCTTCTATAAACATCATACAAGTGAAATTTTGTATGGATACGAATAAGAAAAGTGAAAAAAAAGATATAAAATCACTCACGCTTGCGGAGCTTACCGGGGAGCTGCTTGCTCTCGGCGAGAAAAGGTTTCGGGCGGTACAGATTTTTGACTGGCTGCATAAGCGGGCAGTAACGGAGTTTTCAGGGATGACGAATCTTTCCGTGGCATTGAGGGAGAATCTGTCGGAGCATTTTGAGCTTGTCTGTCTGCGGGAAGTAAAACGACTTTCCTCTGCAGAGGATGAAACTGTGAAGTTTTTGTTTGCGTTACCGGATGATAAGGTAATTGAAAGTGTGCTTATGAAATATAAGCATGGAAATTCCGTTTGTATTTCGTCTCAGGCAGGGTGCCGCATGGGCTGCCGCTTTTGTGCTTCCACCCTGGGCGGATTGGAGCGGAATCTTTTACCATCGGAAATGCTGGAGCAGATTTACCGGATTCAGGAGCTGACCGGAGAGCGGGTGTCCAATGTGGTTGTTATGGGAACCGGAGAACCGATGGATAATTATGATAATTTAGTGCGTTTCCTGCGTCTGATTACTACACCGGAGGGGCAAAATATGAGCATCCGCAGCATTACGGTATCTACCTGCGGAATCGTGGAAAATATGCGGAGGTTTGCTGAGGAGGGGCTTCCTGTGACGCTTGCGTTGTCACTTCATGCACCGAATGATGAGGCAAGACGGCGTCTGATGCCGGTGGCGAACCGGTATGCCCTGACGGAGGTTTTGGCAGCCTGTGATTACTATTTTGAAAAGACCGGACGCAGAATCACCTATGAATATAGTCTTGTGGCAGGAGAAAATGATACGGAAACGGAAGCGGAAGCATTAGGACGACTGCTTTGCGGTAAAAACTGTCATGTCAATTTGATTCCGGTGAATCCTATTAAGGAACGGGAGTACCGGCAGTCAAGTTTTAAAAATATTTTAAATTTTAGAAAAACACTTGAAAAATATAATATAAACTGTACAATAAGAAGAGAGCTGGGTGCAGATATCGGTGCGGCTTGCGGACAACTCCGGAAAAGCCATTTAGAGGAAACGCAAAATGGCCGATAAACAGTATGAGATACGGGACGAGGAGAATCGGAGGAGGTGAATGCCTTGAAATCGTATTCTGTTACGGATAAGGGGAAAACAAGGGAGGTTAATCAGGATTACATATTTAGCAGTGACGAACCGGTAGGTATGCTGCCGAATTTATATATTGTAGCGGATGGTATGGGTGGATATAATGCGGGAGACTACGCTTCACGGTGCTGTGTGGAGGAAATGATTGCACAGATAGAAAAGCGGGAGCAGCCGACCGTAATCAGCACACTGACAGCAGCACTTCATGCCGCCAATGAAACCATTGCAAGACAGGCTGCTGAAAATCCCGAGCTGAGCGGTATGGGAACTACACTTGTCGCGGCCACGGTACTGCCGGATAAGGTTTATGCGATGAATGTGGGGGATAGCAGAGTATACCTTATCGGAAAAGAGATTAAACAGGTTACGGTTGATCATTCCTATGTGGAGGAAATGATTCGGAAGGGTGAGCTTTTGCGGAAGGATGCAAGGATTCATCCGAAAAAAAATGTAATTACGAGAGCGGTCGGGGTGGAACCGGCGGTAGAGGCTGATTTTTATGAAGTGCTTCCGGAAGCGGACACCAGATTTTTACTTCTGTGTTCGGATGGACTGACGAACATGGTTGAGGATGAAGAAATCAGGCACATTCTTATAAAGCATGCAGACAAGCCGGAGAGTGCAATTGAAGCTTTGGTAAAACGCGCCAATGAGTATGGCGGGAAGGATAATATATCTGTAATTGTGGTTGAAATGAAACAGGACAGCAACTAGAAAGGTGAGATTATATGGTTAAACCGGGAATGTTTATCAGTGAAAGATATGAGATTATTGAAAAAGTAGGCTCCGGCGGAATGGCGGATGTATATCGTGCAAAATGCCATCGGCTCAATCGTTTCGTGGCCATTAAGATTTTAAAACCGGAGTTTTCCGCGGATAAGAGTCTTGTAACAAAGTTTCGTGCCGAAGCGCAGTCTGCGGCGGGGCTTTCCCACCCGAACATCGTAAGTGTTTATGATGTCGGTGATGACGGTGATTTGCATTATATTGTAATGGAACTGGTGGAGGGCATCACCTTAAAGAAGTTTATTGAAAAAAAGGGAAAGCTTGAAATCAAAGAAGCTATCGGTATTGCAATTCAGATTTCCCAGGGGCTGGAGGCAGCACATGTAAACCATATCGTACACCGGGACATTAAGCCACAGAATATTTTGATTTCCCGTGAGGGCAAGGTAAAGGTTGCAGATTTTGGAATTGCGAAGGCAGTCACGTCCAATACGATGACGCAGAATGCAGTAGGCTCAGTGCATTATCTGTCTCCTGAGCAGGCAAGAGGCGGCTACAGTGATGAAAAGAGTGATATCTATTCTCTTGGTGTTACTATGTATGAAATGCTTTGCGGAAAGGTGCCGTTTGCGGGGGATAATACTGTTTCGGTTGCCTTATCACATATTCAGTATGAGCCGGTGCCGGTAAAGGAGGTAAATCCGGCTGTTCCGTACAGTGTGGACATGATTGTGCAGAAATGTATGCAAAAACGTCCGGAAAACCGTTATTTGACAGCCTCTGAACTGATTGTGGATTTAAAACGCTCCGTAATGAATCCGGAGGGGGATTTCGTAAGAATTACCGCAGGTGTGGTTTCGGATTCCCCGACCAAAAATATGACACAGGACGAAATGGCAGTAATTAAAAGTGCTGCAAAGTCGCCGGTAACCCGCTTTGAGGCAAATCAGCAGGCAAATTCCCAGGTGCTTCGCGAGGAGGAGGAAGAGCTTGACGGCTCAGACACTAAGTGGGATAAAATGATGGTGTTTGTTGTAACCGGTGTTGCAATTGTTTGTATGGCGGTTGTTATTATTGCAGTTACAAAGTTTATGAACATTTTTGGACCGTCAGAAATAAGCCCTTCACCGATACCGGGAAATAAATTAGACGGTACGCCGACGATTGGACCGACGGAGTATCAGGGCTTACAAACGGTTCGTTTACAAAATGTGGTAGGTCGCATGGTAGACGATGCGAAGGAACTGCTTTTAAAGCAGTCGGATTGTTTTACCATTCTGGATGGTGATACTGATTACAGTGACAAATATCCGGCGGGCATGGTAATTAACCAGTATCCGCTCGGAGGCGTGGATGTTGCGCTGGATGAGGAAATTAAGCTGGTAGTAAGTGCGGGACCGGAGATGATTCCGGTGCCAGATTTCACATTATATAATTATAACGATGCAAAGGTACAGGCGGAAAACGATTTTCAGGTTCGAATTCAGTTTGAAAACAGCTCCGCAATTGAAAGTAACCTTGTCATTCGCACGGAGCCGGCACGAAATGAGCTGTTAGCAAAGGGCAGTGAGCTTGTACTCATTGTGAGCCGCGGCGAGAAGGTCACGCTGATGCCGAATCTTCTTGGTATGACGGTGGAGGGTGCAACGACCGCACTTACGGAAGCAGAGCTTGAAGTGGGCGAGATTACATATGGCGGTTCGCCTACCTATGGAGAAGGTCTGGTGGCATATCAGAGCGAGACGGTAAATAATACGCTTGCAGTCGGTACGAAAATTAACCTTATGGTTAGTACGGGGATTGTAGAGCTTACACCGACACCAAGTCCGACACCGAGCCCGACCCCGGAGCCGACTGCTACACCGACCCCGGAGCCGCAGTATAAGATTACGGTAGAGCTTCCGTATAATCCGCTTAACGAAGGCGATGTTGCATGGGTATATTTTGAACTTCAAACGACAGGCGGTGTATATTCTTTGTATGATAACGATGCAATGTCGTATAGTGAGATTACCATACCGACCATGGACTTTACGGTGGAGCAGGATAAATTTGCCAATCTGACAAACGATGAAAAGCCGGTGGTGTGTGTATATATTAACGGTACACCGGCTGTTTACGGCAATGCTAAGGTTACGGTACAATAAATGATAACAGGAAAGATAACAAAGGGAATTGCCGGATTTTATTATGTGCATGTAAGAAACGGCGGTCTGTACGAATGTAAGGCAAAGGGAAGCTTTCGCAGGGAAGGGATTAAGCCCCTTGTTGGGGATGATGTTATAATTTCCGTTTTGGATGAGGAAAATAAAAAAGGAAATATCGAAGAAATATTGCCGCGCAGAAGCGAACTCCTTCGTCCGGCAGCAGCAAATATTTCGCAGGCAATGGTTATATTTTCCGCCGCAAAGCCGGCACCGAATTTTAATCTTCTGGATCGGTTCTTGATCCGGATGGAATTGGAGGGCGTTGTGGTCCGAATCGGCTTTAACAAGTGCGAGCTTATCACGGAGGAGGAGCAGAAGCTGTTAGAGGAGCTTTATCACTCCGCCGGTTACCCGGTATATTGCTTTTCTGTAAAGGAGAGAATAGGTCTTGATTCACTTTATACAGCATTACAGGGACAGACAACGGCACTGGCGGGACCGTCGGGTGTCGGAAAATCCAGCCTGATTAATTATCTTTGTCCGGAGGCAGAGATGGAAACAGGCGGCATCAGCCGGAAAATCGAACGGGGAAAGCATACAACCAGGCATGCGGAGCTGTTTGTGCTTGAAGAAAATGCTTATGTCATGGATACGCCGGGTTTTTCGTCTTTGTATCTGAATGAGCTGATGCCGGAAGAGCTTTGGAAGTATTTTCCGGAGATGAGGGAAGCGGAAAAAGAATGTCGTTTTGTGGGCTGCAGTCATATGGAGGAGCCTGACTGCGGTGTAAAGAAAGCGTTAAAGCTCGGAGCTGTCAGGCAGCAGCGTTATGAAAGCTATCGACAGCTTTATGCGGAGCTGGGAAGCAGAAAGCGATATTAAATTTTACTGGTGCAGGGCACAGGAAGGCAAATAATATGTTTAAATTAGCACCGTCTATTTTAGCAGCAGATTTCGGTAAATTGGGAGAACAGATTCGTATGGTGGAGGAGGCTGGAGCCGACGAGCTTCATATTGATGTAATGGACGGGCTTTTTGTTCCTAGTATTTCCTTCGGAATGCCGGTAATCGCGTCTATCAGGAAAGAGAGCAGGCTGTTTTTCGATGTACATCTTATGATTACAGAACCGGTACGCTATGTGGAGGAGTTTGCACATGTCGGGGCTGATGGGATTACGGTACATGCAGAGGCCTGTGAAGACTTGGAGGCAACCGTGAGGAAAATAAGGGAGCTTGGTGTAAGGACCGGTGTTTCCGTAAAGCCGGCAACTTCCATTTCGGTTTTGGAGAAGGTAGAACCGTATTTGGACCGCGTGCTGGTGATGACGGTAGAGCCCGGCTTTGGCGGGCAGAAGCTGATGCCGGCCTGCGTGGAGAAGGTCGCGGCATTGGCGGCACACAGGAAGGAAAAAGGTTTTTCCTATGATATACAGGTGGATGGAGGAATCGGTCTTGCTAATGTAAAAGCAGTACATGAAGCCGGTGCAGAGGTTTTTGTAGCAGGAACCGCAGTGTTCCGAGGAGATGTTTTACATAATGTAAAAGCATTTAAGGAGGAAATCGGGGTTTGCTGATAAAAGATGTACAGGTAGGAAAGACGCTTGAAATCTTGATTGACAGAGAAGGATATCACTATCGGTTTGTGAGTAAAATCGAAGGAGTGACTGCAAATTCTGTTGCGGTATCGTTAATTGCAACGGCAAAACGCTCGTTTCATTTCGAAGAGACGGACGATATTACGATTGTGTACCGTGCGGAGCGTATGTGGAAATGGGAGCATGTAAAAGGCGGCATTGCCATGCTGGAGGGATATCCCGTACACACGTTTACAACAAAGTCGGAGGGAGTTACCTATAACCGGAGAGAGGCGTTTCGGGTTCCGATAGGGGAAAATGTATTAATGAATCGTTTTGAAAAGGAAATGTATTTAAATCCTGAAACGGAGATGGAGGAACTCATAGAAAAGCCTGTTCCGTTTGAAGCATGGCTTTCGGATCTTAGTATCAGCGGTGCGGGGATTTTCACGAATGAAGAATTGGAAGCAGGGGAAAAAGTAGCCTTTGACCTTGCGACAAAGCTTGGAATTATCAGCTGTACCGGAAAGGTAATACGGGAGTCTGTGGTGTATGACCGCCCACAGAAGTATTTTTACGGGGTAGAGTTTTTACTTGTAAAAAATGTATTGGATCGTTATTTGGTGGAGCGTCAGCGGTTGATTTTACAAAGAGAACGAGGCGGAGAAAGCTTGCCGCCGAAATAAAGACAGAGCAGGAGTATGTCGGGAGGACGGTATGACGGCAATTTTAGTATGCGGCGGTACGCTGTCTGCCGCATTTTTACGAGAGTTCACACAAAAGTATAAACATGCGCTGCTTTATGCGGTAGATGGCGGACTGACCGTGGTGCATGAAGCGGGGCTGAAGCCGGACTATCTGGTAGGTGATTTTGATACCGTAAGCGAGGAACTGGTGCACCGATATGAAAAGCAGTGCGTTGTTCTTCGTCATAAGCCGGAGAAGGATGCAACCGATACGGAGCTGGCGCTGGATGCGGCATTGGATACCGGTGTACGGGAGATTTTTTTACTTGGGGCAACCGGAAGTCGAATGGATCACACCCTGGCAAACATCAATATGCTGTATCGCGTGCTGTTAAAGGGAGGGCAGGCACAGCTGGTGGATGAGCACAACCGGATTTCTCTGCACGGAGCTTCTTTTATACGCAGAAAAGAAGAGCTGTTTGGAAATTATGTATCTTTTTTGCCGTTTTCCGCTGAAACGGCGGGCGTGACGCTGAAGGGGATGAAATATCCGTTGAAAGAGTATACACTGACGATGGAGAACAGCCTTGGTGTCAGTAATGAGGCTGTAGATTCGCAAATCGAAGTATCCTTTACAAAAGGATATCTTTTGATGATAGAAGCAAGAGATTAACGGCGCAGAGCGCCTTGGCAGGAAGGAGATTTTTCATGAAATTAGGTATCGTAGGGCTTCCGAATGTAGGAAAGAGCACCCTGTTTAATTCATTGACAAAGGCAGGAGCGGAGTCTGCAAACTACCCGTTTTGTACCATTGATCCGAATATAGGCATTGTTCCGGTGCCGGATGAAAGACTGGCTGTTCTCGGTAAAATGTATGATTCCGAGCGCATTGTGCCTGCGGTGGTGGAGTTTGTAGACATTGCCGGTCTGGTAAAAGGTGCATCCAAGGGAGAAGGTCTGGGCAATCAGTTCCTTGCCAATATCCGTGAGGTGGATGCGATTGTGCATGTGGTACGTTGTTTTGAAGACAGCAATATTATTCATGTAGACGGTTCCGTAGATCCGCTTAGGGATATTGAAACCATCAATCTTGAGCTTATGTTTTCTGACTTAGAAGTGTTGGAACGCCGTTTATCCAGAGTTATTCGCGGTGCAAGAAACGACAAGGCACTGGCAAAGGAAGAGGATATGATAAAGCGGCTGATGGCGTATCTGGAAGCCGGTAATATGGCAAAGACCTTTGCTGTGGCAGATGAGGATGAGGAAGCACTTCTTGCAGGCTATAATCTTTTAACTGCAAAGTCGGTGATCTATGCGGCAAATGTAAAGGAGGACGATTTGGCAGATGACGGCGCGTCCAATGAATATGTGGCAAAGGTAAGAGCGTTTGCTGCGGAAGAAAAGTCTGAGGTGTTTGTGATTTGTGCTCAGATTGAACAGGAAATTGCCGAGCTTGACGAGGAAGAAAAGAAAATGTTCTTAGAGGAGCTGGGGCTTACAGAGTCGGGACTCGAAAAGCTGATTCGCGCGAGCTACAATATTTTAGGACTAATCAGTTATTTAACAGCCGGACCGACGGAGTCCAAAGCGTGGACAATTACAAGAGGCACCAAGGCACCGCAGGCAGCAGGAAAGATTCATTCTGATTTCGAGAGAGGCTTTATTCGTGCAGAGGTAGTAAGCTATCAGAATCTGATTGATTGCGGCAGTATGAATGCGGCAAAGGAAAAAGGACTGGTTCGTTCTGAGGGGAAGGAATATGTGGTACAGGACGGCGATGTGGTACTGTTCCGCTTTAATGTATAGGAGCAATTAAGCTGAAAGCTGCAAAAGAGGAAGGGCGGTGAATTCATATGACACTGGAAACAGGAACGCTTTATTTTTCCAAAAACAATACGAGGCTTGAGCTTCCGGAAAAGGTGTCGATATTTGGGTTTTCCGTCTCTTTTTTTGGCGTATGTCTGGGAATTGCGGCAATAATGGCTATTATTATCATTTTGCGGGAGGCAAAAAAAAAGAAGCAGGAAACGGAATTTTATATGGCACTGTTTCCTCTTGCCGTAGTTGCGGCATTGTTCGGAGCAAGACTTTACTATGCGCTGTTTCAGTGGTATCCGTTTGCCGAGAAGCCTCTTCTGCTGTTCAACTTCCGAAGCGGCGGATTTGCATATTTTGGGGCACTGCTTGGTGCATGGGTTACGGTGAAGCTATATTGCAGACGTAAAAACCGTTCCTTTGAGGAAACAGCAGATGTATTATGTCTGGGAGCTGCAGCTGCTGCAGTACCGGTATGGGCAGGCTGCATGTTTACAAAAGAACCAGTCGGACGCTTCTACGAAGGTGCGCTATCGGTGAGAATCGGTGTTTCCTGCCTTCCGGCAGAGCCGGATTGCCGGGAAATCCGGGAGCTGCTGGAGCATGCTACCGTCATCAGTGGCGAGCGTTACATTTCCATGCATCCGGTTGCATTGTACGGAATGGCGGCTGCTCTTGCAATTTTTGCTGTACTGTACGGCGCAAAACGTTTTTTGAAGCGGGAAGGGCAGGCGTTTTGGCTGTATCTGTTTTTGAATGCAATCGGGATTCTGGCAGTGGAATCATTTCGAGCCAGCTGTTGTACGGTCTGGGGAACAACGGTTCCGATAAACTGTGTGATGGCGGGGGTATTGATTCTGACGATTCTGCTGTCGGTGATACGGAAATTGCCGAAAAAGGGGGTTAGATGAGCCAGCTCTGCAGGAATACAGAAGCTGTAAAAACGAAATGATTTGGTATTGTGTAGTAGAATAAAAAGTATTTTTGGAGTTGTCGCATTGCGGCGGCTCTTTTTTTTATTTAGGGGTTGCAAAAATCTTAAAAGTGGAGTAGAATGTAGTTGTAAGTGGAGGAAAGTGGAGGAAAATGGTTCAAAGTGGAGCGAAAGGCGGTGGAATCATATGTTTATGGGCGAGTATAATCACACCTTAGACCCCAAGGGACGTATGATTGTTCCGGCAAAGTTTCGTGAGGAATTGGGTGAACGCTTTATTTTGACTATGGGTCTGGACGGTTGCCTTTTTGCTTATCCGGAAACGGAATGGGAAAAGTTTGTAGAGGGTCTGAAAAGACTTCCGGGGAGCAAGGATGCCAGACAGCTGCAGCGTCATTTTATGGCGGGTGCTGCCGAGGTTGAGGTGGACAAGCAGGGACGCTTTCTGATACCGGCAAAGCTGAGGGAACAGGCAGGTCTGGTAAAGGATGCCGTTCTGGTAGGCGTTCTTTCCAAAATCGAGCTTTGGAGTAAAGAACGCTGGGAACAGAATTGCTGTTACGATAATATGGATGAAGTTGCGGAGCATATGGCAGAATTCGGATTGAGCTTCTGATGGAAGACGGCAGGTAATAAGGCTTCCGTATAATCTTTGAAAAGAAAGGACGGGTGATACCTTTGACAGAAACAACAGAAAAGGAAATCGTATTCCGGCACAAATCGGTATTACTCGACGAAGTGATTGAGAATTTAAACATCCGGCCGGACGGCATTTATGTGGATGGTACACTCGGTGGAGCGGGACATGCCTCAGAGGTATGCAAAAGATTAAAAAATGGTCGCTTTATCGGAATTGATCAGGATGCCGATGCCATTGCAGCGGCAACAAAGCGGCTTGGCGGCTTCCCGTTTGTCAGTGTTGTGCGAAGTAATTACAGCGAGATAAGGGATGTGCTTACAGGACTCGGTATCGAAAAGGTGAGCGGCATTTTATTAGATTTAGGAGTATCTTCCTATCAGCTGGATACGCCGGAGCGGGGCTTCTCCTACAAGGAGGAAGCGGCACCGCTTGATATGCGGATGGATAAACGTATGGACATGACTGCAAAGGATATTGTAAACGGCTACAGTGAAGCGGAATTATTTCGTATCATTCGCGATTACGGCGAAGACCCGTTTGCAAAAAATATTGCCAAGCATATTGTGGCACGCAGGGAAAGGGCACCGCTTACAACCTGCGGTGATTTGAACGAGGCAATCAGGGCGGCGATTCCGATGAGGGTGCAAAAGACCCTGGGCCATCCGTCCAAACGTACCTTTCAGGCAATTCGTATTGAGCTAAACGGAGAACTAAAGGTTTTACAAAATACATTGGATGAGATGATAGATTTGTTAGAGGACGGCGGAAGGCTTTGTATCATTACCTTCCACTCTCTGGAGGACCGTATTGTGAAATCTGGCTTTAGAAAAAGAGAGAACCCTTGCGAATGTCCACCGGGCTTTCCGGTGTGTGTCTGCGGAAAAAAGTCTGCAGGTAAGGTGATTACGAAAAAGCCGATTTTACCGGGGGAGAATGAATGCGAAGAAAACGCAAGAGCAAGGAGTGCGAAATTAAGGGTTTTTGAACGCAGGTAAGAATGGAGGAGCAGGCATGGATGCGAAAGAGAAGACTTACAGAAGAATGTATTATGTAGATGGTACGGCTGCAAGGAAGCTTGCAGTGGTTCCGGATTATGAAAGAGAACAGGAAACGGGAAAAAGACCGCAAATTGAGATGCGTCCGTCAAAAGCACCAAAATTAAGCCATGGAATTGATTTTATTTCTATGACACTTTTGGTCGCAGCTATGGCAATTACACTTTATTTATGTTATAATTATTTACAGGTGCAGGGTAATATTGTCCAGCTGGAGAGAAATGTACAGCTTCTCAGTCAGGAGCTGGAAACTATTACGGCAGAAAATGCGGCACTCGAAGACAGTCTGAACGGTACGGCGGATTGGGAAGAGATTTACAAAGCGGCAGTCGGAGAACTTGGTATGGTATATCCGAATAACAATGAAGTGATTACATATCGTTCCGCGGAGAATGGTTATGTGATACAGTATCGGGATATTCCGGAGTAGGAGCGTGTCCATGAATCAGGGCGAAAAAAAAAGAAAAAAACGAAAGAGAATGACAGGCAAAATGCAGGCATCGCTATGGGTCGTATTTTGCCTGTTTCTTGTCGGTATTCTTGTTATTATGATAAGAGTAGTGATAGTAGGAAACAATACAAAATATGCAAAAGCATCTTTGTCCCAAAAGACGAAAAGCGACACGGTACTTCCTTATGAACGTGGGGAGATTCTGGATCGGAACGGTACGGTGCTTGCCAAAAGTGATAAGGTGTATCATCTGATTTTGGATTCGCGTCTGCTTATGAATAACGAGGAATATTTAGAACCTACCATTCGTGCGCTAAGCAGTGTATATGGTTTTGCGGAAAGCGAGCTTCGCACGTTAATAAACGAAAAAAAGAACAGTGCCTATTACCGGCTGAAAAAGAATATGACCTATGAGGAAAAAAGAGCGTTTGAAGAGTATGAGTCGAAGCTTCCGAAGCAGGCGGACGGCTCGGCAAATCCGGACAAGGGGAAAATTCACGGCGTTACATTCGAAGAAGAGTATTTGCGAAATTATCCGTTTGGAACGCTTGCTTCCCACGTGATTGGCTTTGCAAAAGCAGACGGTGTCGGCACCTACGGCATTGAGCAGCAGTACAATGATACGCTGACCGGTGTAAACGGAAGAAGCTATGATTATTACGATGCGGATTTAAATGTGAAGGAGGAAGTGGTTCCTGCAGAGGACGGAAAGGTGGTTGTGTCCACCATAGATGCTAATCTGCAGCAGATTGTCCAAAAGAACGTAGAGACATTTTTAGATGAAATCGGTGCAAAAAATGTAGGCGTTGTGATGATGGAGGTGAACACCGGCGAGGTGCTTGCCATGCAGTCCAATTACAGCTACGATTTAAATAATCCGAGAGATTTAACCAAGTGGTATTCTGAGGAAGAAATTGCGGAAATGGACAATGATGCGTTTTTAAATGCATTATATAAGATTTGGAGAAATTTTTGCATCAGTGACTCCTATGAGCCTGGGTCCACCTTCAAACCGTTTACGGTGGCGGCAGCATTAGAGGAGGCAGTGATTAATACGGAGGAAACCTTTCTCTGTAACGGCGGTGAGTCTATTGCCGGTTACTTTATTTCCTGTCATAACGAGTGGGGACACGGATTGATCAATGCAGCCCAGAGCATTATGTATTCGTGCAATGATGTCTTAATGGAAATTGCAAAAAGAGAAGGCAGGTCAATCTTTTCCAAATATCAGAACCGTTTCTTATTCGGTGAACTGACCGGAATTGACTTGCCGGGTGAGGTTCCGGGAATTATTATGGAGGAGTCTGAACTAAATGACTCAGAGCTTGCCACCAGCAGCTTCGGTATGTCCTTTAACACGACGATGATACAGCTGGGAGCGGCGTTTTCTTCTATGGTAAACGGCGGTGTATATTACGAGCCGCATGTGGTAAAGGAGATTCGCAATGCAGACGGAGTCGTAATCGAAAAAATTGAACCGCGCGTAGTATGTAATACGATTTCTGTGTCTACGTCAGAGTTCCTGCGGGATGCCTTTTATCATACGGTAGAGGAAGGTACGGCAACAGCCGCAAAGGTTGACGGATATTTAATCGGAGGAAAGACGGGAACGGCACAGAAGCTTCCGCGAAGCGAGGGAAGGTATCTTGTATCCTTTATCGGCTGTGTGCCGGCAGATGACCCGCAGGTGATGATTTATGTGGTGGTGGATGAGGCTGCGGACGAGAACCTGCAGAGCAAGGCATCCATTGCATCTTCACTTGCTGCAGATATATTAGAGGAGGCACTTCCGTATTTAAAGATATATCCGGAAGGAGATATTATTTATCCAAGCTTTGTGATAGAGCCGGAGGATGTAGAAATGCAGGAGGGAGAAATCGGTGACACCGGCGTTGTTTATGACCCGGAGAAGAATGAAGAAAATATGCAGGTAATCCCGGATGGTATGGAATAAACGCCGGGTGCATAGGATGTTAAAAAGCTGTTGACGGAGTCGTATGAGACAAATTTCCACCAAACAAAGGAAAACGGCATTTTTTGTTGTCGGGGTGCTGATTCTTGGGGCCGTAGGGCTTTGCGTCAGACTTTGGTTCCTGATGATACTGAATTCCGAACGGTATGCGGTACGTGCGCAGGAGCTGCATGAGCGCGAGCGGAGCATCAAAGCTGCAAGGGGAATCATTTACGACAGAAACGGGGTTGTACTGGCAGACAACAAGCCGGTGTGTACCGTTTCCGTGATTCATAGTCAGATTACAGAGCCTGAACGGGTGATTTCGGTTTTATGTGAGGTTCTGGAGCTTTCGGAGGAGACGGTGCGTAAGCGCGTGGAAAAGGTGTCCTCTATTGAGCGGATTAAAGCAAATGTGCCGAAGGAAACGGGCGACTATTTAAGAAGCTTTGAACTGGAAGGGGTTATGGTAGATGAAGACTATAAACGGTATTATCCCTTCGGAGATTTAGCTTCCCGTGTTATAGGCTTTACAGGCGGCGATAATCAGGGAATTATCGGGCTTGAAGTGAAGTATGATAATTTGCTGTCCGGTATTCCGGGAAAAATTCTGACACTTACCACGGCACACGGTACTGAAATAGAGAATGCAGCGGAAAACCGTATTGAACCGCTTGCAGGAAATTCCCTTACGATAAGTCTGGATGTAAACATTCAACGGTATGCGGAGCAGGCGGCAAAAAAGGTTCTTGAGGCCAAGAATGCCAACCATGTCAGCCTGATTCTCATGAATCCGCAGAATGGTGAAATTTATGCCATGGTGAATGTGCCCGAATTTGATTTGAATGACCCGTATACCCTGAACAGTGAGTATAGTGCAAAGGCAGAGGACGAAACACCGGATGCGGAAAAGAAGAACGAGCTGCTAAATCAGATGTGGCGAAACCCATGTATTAGTGATACCTATGAACCGGGGTCTACCTTTAAAATTGTAACCGCAACTGCCGCCTTTGAGCACGGAGTCGTTTCTTTGACCGACCGCTTTTATTGTCCGGGTCATAAGGTGGTGGAGGACCGGGTGATTCATTGTCATAAGGTAGCGGGACATGGCAGTGAAAGCTTTGTACAGGGAATACAAAACTCCTGTAATCCGGTGTTTATGGAAATTGGTGCAAGAGTGGGTGTAGAGGGGATGTATGAGACCTTTGAGCGTCTCGGTTTATTTCGGAAAACAGGGATTGATTTGCCCGGAGAAGCAAATTCCATTATGCATAAGGCAGAGAAGATTGGTGCGGTAGAGCTTGCTACGGTATCCTTCGGACAGTCCTTTCAGATTACACCGCTCCAGCTTTTGACAGCGGTAAGTGCGGTAATTAACGGAGGAAAGCAGATTACGCCGCATTTTGCCATGTATGCACGGAATACGGAGGAAAATACGGTAAAGACGTACACCTATGAGGGAGCAGTGGATATTGTATCCGAGAAAACCTGTGAGACGATGAAAACATTGTTAGAATCGGTGGTCCATGAGGGCACGGGAAAAAGAGCCTATCTGCCGGGGTTCCGTATCGGTGGAAAGACGGCAACCTCGGAGAAGCTTCCGCGAAGCTCGAACAAATACATTTCCTCCTTTCTCGGCTTTGCACCGGCAGAAAATCCACAGGTACTGGCACTGGTGCTGATTGATGAGCCGGAAGGAATCTATTACGGGGGAACCATTGCGGCTCCGGTAGTCGCAGAGGTGTTCGATTCGGTTCTTCCGTATCTGGGGATAGAGCCGGTATATTCGGAGGATGAGCTTTTACTGGACTCCGTGGGAACCGTAACCGTTCCGGATTTGCTTGGAATGACGAAGCAGGAGGCGGAGAAGCTTCTTACTGCGTATGAATTTGACGAGGTATACTGGAGCGGGACAGGAGAATGGATATCGGAGCAGTTTCCGGAGGCGGGAGAAAAAGTTAATAAAAAGAGTAGCTTGATTCTGTATAGGAAATAGCATATAATGATAAAGTGGGAATTTTTGCAAACGGAAGGATGGAAACGATGGAGCTTCAGAATAAAAAAGTAACCGTAGTGGGTGCCGGTATCAGCGGAATTGCGGCAGTAAAGCTGTTGACGGAGGCAGGAGCATATGTAACATTATATGATGGAAATCGGGAGTTAAACGAAGAGGAGCTGCGGAAAAAGCTTTGCAGGGAATTTCGCGGTACTGTTGTGTTAGGGGAGTTTTCTGAAAGCGTGAAGAAGAATACGGAGCTTTTAGTGATGAGTCCGGGAGTACCGGTGGACTTACCGTTTGTGGAAGAACTGAAGGCAGCAGGCATTCCGGTAATTGGTGAAATAGAGCTGGCATATCTGTTTTCAAAAGGGAAGCTGATAGCCGTTACGGGGACGAACGGAAAAACTACAACTACGGCGCTGACCGGTGAGATTATGCGCACCTGTTACGAAAATGTGCTGGTGGTGGGAAACATCGGTACGCCGTATACCGAGCTTGTAAAAACAACGGATGACGGTGCAGTGACAGTGGCGGAAATCAGCAGCTTCCAGTTAGAAACGGTAGCATCTTTCCGGCCGGACGTGTCGATGATTTTAAATATTACACCGGATCACCTGAACCGTCACCACACCATGGAAAATTATATTGCAGCAAAGGAGGCCGTTGCTGCAAATCAGACGGAAAAGGATGTCTGCATTCTGAATTATGAGGATGAGGTGCTTCGGGCATTTGGTGAGCAGGTAAGGAGCCGTGTGCTGTACTTTTCTTCCGGACGAAAGCTGGAGGAGGGGCTGTATATCGAGGATGGCATTATTTTCTATGCACATGAAGGAATTGCGGAATATATCGTTAAAACAGATGAACTGAATATTATCGGAAAACACAATTATGAGAATGCCATGGCGGCAATTGGTGCAGGAATTGTGATGGGAGTACCGTTTGAGTTAATCCGGAAGGCACTGCGTGAGTTTAAGGCGGTAGAGCATCGTGTGGAGTATGTGGCAACCAGGCGTGGTGTAGTGTATTACAACGATTCCAAGGGAACAAATCCGGATGCAGCGATTCAGGCAATCCGTGCCATGAAAGGAAATACACTGCTCATCGGAGGCGGTTATGATAAGGGGTCGGAGTATGATGAGTGGATTGAAGCATTTGAAGGCAAGGTTGGTTATCTTGTTTTAATCGGTCAGACGAGAGAAAAGATTGCTGCTGCGGCAAAGCGTCTGGGGGTGAAGAATGTGGTGCTTTGTGATACCTTTTTAGAAGCGATGGAGTTTTGTACGGCTCATGCATTGCCGGGAGATACGGTGCTGCTTTCTCCGGCCTGTGCAAGCTGGGGAATGTTTAAAAATTATGAGGAACGCGGACGTATTTTTAAGGAATATGTACACGGTCTTTCGGAGGAAGAATAAAATTCATCGGTTGGCAGGAGGTTTGTAAATGGCAAAGCCGTCGGTAAAGAAAACAGAATATAAACCACAGACGTATTACGATTACAGCCTGCTTTTTATTACCCTGATTTTGGTTTGTATCGGTCTTGTTATGGTATACAGTACCAGCTCTTACTATGCGGTAAAGCAGAAATTTGGTGACGCGGCGTATTTTTTTAAGCGGCAGACGATTTCTGCAGTCATTGGCCTGGTTGTTATGGTGTTTGTATCAAAGATTGATTACTTTTTTTATATTAAAGGCATAGGAAAAAAATATAAGGTACGGCTGCTGTTTCTTGCCTATATTGTTTGTATCGGATTACAGATTTACGTACTTTTTTTCGGTGAAGAGGTTAAGGGAGCAAAGCGTTGGATTAAAATTCCGCTGTTCGGTACATTTCAACCGTCCGAGCTTACGAAAATTTGTGTGATCCTACTGGTGGCGTACATTGTTTATGCGGCACCGAAGCGTCTGGATAATGTGTTTGGCTTTATCCGGGTGCTGATTTATGTACTGCCGCTTTTAGGTCTTGTTGCAGCAGAAAATTTAAGTACAGCGATTATTATTGCCGGCATTACGTTTATTATTTGTTTTGTTGTGGCACGAAGAAAAGGCTATTACTTTATCATGGGTATTCTTGCCGTTGTGGCGGTAGTGTGCTATATCTTTATGGGAGAAGCATTTCGTGGAGAGCGAATTGATGCATGGCTTAATGTAGAGACACATGATAAGGGGTATCAGATTCTGCAGGGACTTTATGCAATTGCCTCCGGTGGTTTGTGGGGGAAGGGTCTGGGGCAGAGTATGCAAAAGCTTGGCTTTATTCCGGAATCCCATAATGACATGATTTTTTCTGTTATCTGTGAGGAGCTTGGCATTATCGGAGGTCTTGCCATTATTCTGCTGTATGTACTGTTGCTGTGGCGCTTGTTTGTAGTTGCGGTAAATGCGAGGGATTTATTCGGCTCATTAATCTGCGTCGGCATTATGGTACATATTGCCATGCAGGTATTGATTAATATTGCGGTCGTGACCAGCACCATACCATCGACCGGTATACCGCTTCCGTTTATCAGCTATGGCGGTACGTCACTGGTTGTATTAATGGCGGAGATGGGAATTGCATTAAGTGTATCCAATCGAATTGAATATGAACGATAGGAGAACGTAACACATACCGCAAAATCGCATAAAATAACAGTAGAACAGATTTCGGAGAGATGTTATGGAATATGCGAGAATTGTCGGCGGCGGCAAATTAAAGGGAGAGGTATGGCTGCAGGGCTCTAAAAATGCGGTTTTGCCGATGATTGCGGCAAGTGTATTATGCAAAGGCGAGGTCCGGATTACGAATTGTCCCGACATTTCTGATGTGAGAGAGCTTCTGGAGGTTTTACAGCAGGCGGGGGTAACAGGTGAGTTTGCAGATGGCGTTCTGACACTGGATACCACGACGGCAAAGCTGTTTTCCGTGAAACGCGAGTTTGCGAAAAAAACAAGAGGCGGTGTATTGCTTTTGGGTGCCTTTCTCGGACGTTTCGGGGAGGCAGAGCTTGCATATCCGGGCGGCTGTGTTATTGGAAAACGCCCGATTGATTTGCATTGTTCCATGCTTCGGACTCTTTCTGTAGAATTAACGGAGGGTGAGGACGGTGTTGTGGCAAAAGGGCGGCCGAAGGGCGCAAAGGTGCAGTTTCCGTATCCAAGCGTGGGAGCCACCGAAAATGCGATTTTGGCTGCGGTCTGCGGGGAGGGACGCACGGAGCTGTACGGTGCGGCAACGGAACCGGAAATTGCAGAGCTGTGTGTTTTTTTAAACAAAGCAGGAGCAAGAATATACGGAATCGGAACCGACCATCCGGTGATAGACGGTAAATCCGAATTACACGGAGTGAACCATTGCCTAAGCGGGGACCGAATTGTGGCGGGGACCTATCTTACCGGAGCACAAATGACTTCGGGAGAGCTTATATTACATGGAACGGAAGGTCTTCGAATGGAGGGGATTCTTCCGGTGCTGCGAAGCACGGGAGCGGTTGTGACACAAGAAAGAGACCGTATCTGTTTGTACGGCACAGAAAGAATAGCTGCAATTCCGTATTTAGAAACAGCTCCGTATCCGGGGTTTCCTACGGATATGCAGTCGCAGATAACGGCATTGCTAACCATAGCCAAAGGTGAGAGTAATATTTCTGAAACGATTTTTGAATCCCGCTTCGGCATCGTGCCGGAGCTTGTAAAAATGGGAGCGGATATTGTTTTGGACGGGCAAAGTGTCAGAATCCGGGGAAGAAAAAGACTGCACGGAGAAACGGTAGCTGCTACGGATTTGCGAAGCGGAGCGGCGCTGGTTCTTGCAGCTTTGGCGGCAGAAGGAGAAACACGGATTTGCGGCTGTGAATATATTAAACGTGGCTATGAGGATATCTGCGGAGTGCTGCAAGGTCTCGGTGCGGATGCAATGTGGGTGGAGGAGCAGAAGGAAGGAAAGTTGGAAGGCAGAAAATGAAAGCACAAAACAGGAAGCAACATGGTACAGGGAAGCGTTTGCTTTGTTTTTTAGCGGTGTGCTGCAGTAGCGCCGCACTGTTATTTTTCATTGCAAGGATGTATCGTCTGGAAGAGGTTCAGGTGGATGGGCTGAGCTATTATACAAAAGAAGAGTTTCTTATGAAGATTGCGAGCGGAAACGCAAGAAAAAATACCCTGCTGTTCCGGTGGGAAAACAGGAGGGCGGGAAAGCCGGTGATTCCGTATATTGAATCCTATGACATTACAGTGAAGGACCATAATACCATTCATATTCAGGTTTATGAAAAAATTTTGATTGGGTGCGTCAAAATCATGGGACAGTATTTGTATTTTGACAAGGATGGACTTGTAACCGAGTCTGCACAGACACGACTTTCCGGAGTTCCGTTGATAAAAGGACTGGAATTTGACCGGATTGTACTGTATGAAAAATTAAAGATACAAAAGGACGAGCTGTATGATATTATTTTGAATTTGACAAAGGCAGTGAGGGAGTATAATATTCCGGCAGACAGTATCATATTTAACAGCAGGGGCGAGGTTGAACTGGAGGTTGGAACTCTGATGGTGGAGCTTGGAAAAAGGACTGTATACGATATTCCGATTCAAAAGCTGGCAGATATGTATCCATCAATTTCGGACCGGAGCCTGACGATTGATTTGTCAGGCTATGATGGCGGAAATGAGGATATTATAGCGAAACCGAAGGAAGATTAAAAAAAAGCGGAAAAAGTTAAAAAAATGCTTGCTAAATTTACTGTTTCCATATATTATATAGTATAGAGGATGGGTTACTATAATGTAAAACACACAACATCTAGTTTTTCGGGGGGTGTTGTGACTAAATAAAGGAGGATACTACCTTGCTTGAAATTATGAATGAGAATGCGGAAGTGGCCGCAAAGATACTGGTAATCGGAGTTGGAGGTGCCGGCAATAATGCCGTGAACAGAATGATAGAAGAAGGCATCGGCGGTGTGGAGTTTGTCTGTGTTAATACGGACAAGCAGCATTTAAAGAATTGTAAGGCACCGCAGTGTATACAAATTGGTGAAAAGCTGACCAAGGGGCTTGGCGCGGGTGCTAAGCCGGAAATTGGCGAGAAGGCAGCAGAGGAGAACATTGAAGAGCTGACCCAGATTATCAAGGGAGCAGACATGGTGTTTGTTACCTGTGGTATGGGAGGCGGCACCGGTACGGGGGCGGCACCGGTCGTAGCAGGGATAGCAAAGGGCATGGGGATTCTTACGGTAGGTATCGTAACGAAGCCGTTTACCTTTGAACATAAGGTTCGCATGAGCAATGCGATTTCGGGTATTGAGAAGTTAAAGCAGAATGTTGACTCTCTGATTGTTGTTCCGAACGATAAGCTTCTTGAAATTGTAGACCGCCGTACCTCTATGCCGGAGGCACTCAGAAAGGCAGATGAGGTGTTACAGCAGGGTGTACAGGGAATTACTGACCTCATTAACCTTCCGGCGTTGATTAATCTTGACTTTGCGGATGTTCAGACCGTTATGCAGGATAAGGGTGTTGCACATATCGGTATCGGTGTGGGGTCTGGCGAGCAGAAGTGTCTGGATGCAGTACATAAAGCAGTGTCCAGTCCGCTTTTGGAAACGAAGATTCAGGGCGCGAGCCATGTTATTTTAAATGTATCCGGGGATGTCAGTCTGATTGAAGTAAATGAGGCGGCAACCGAGGTGCAGATGCTTGCAGGAGAAAATGCCAATATCATTTTCGGAGCGATGTATGATGAAACCATGCAGGATCAGGCGGTAATTACCGTTATTGCTACCGGACTTCAGGAGAATGGGTATACCTCTCTTCCGGGAGACAGTTCTTTTGCCGGCAGATTTACACCGGGCAGCAGTACACCGAAGCAGGGTACGAAGCCGGGAGTGGCGGTGCCGAGCTTCTTAAACCGCGGCGGCTTTACGCCGGGCAGTACAGCCGGAGCTGGTACACAGGCACAGGATCGTGCCATGGAGCAGTTTGATTATAAGTTCGACCCGAATGCAGTGCGTCCGAAAACGCCACAGGAGTATAAGCCGTCTGGCGGAGCAAATCCGTATACTGCACGTACAAATTCTATGTTTGGAAGAACGACAGAAAAGGCAGCAGACAATAAGGATGAAATTAAGATTCCGCCGTTTATTCAGAATTATTCTGCTAAGAAGAAGTAAGCGTCAGTATTTATGGGGCTGTGCATTTGTTTGTGCACGGTCCCATATTCGATTTGTCCTTGAAAACGGACGCGAACGGTTGATTTCTGCTAATAAGATGTAAATAAATCTTTACGTATAAATTTGATATTGCCCTTTACTTTTTCATTTGGATGGGGTATAATGTTGGACGTTTGGGGCTGACACCCTGGACACATCGCAGCGATATTATATTTACAACAAAATGAAAAATGAAATGAGGTATGAAAATGTTACCACAGATTTTAGCGGTAGTGATATTTGTTGCAATGTTTGCTCTTATTGTAACGGAAATCATCGAGCGACATATCATTACATTAGGCTGTGCATTACTTACGCTGATTCTTGTATTCGGAATCAGTATGCATAGTATGGACGCAATTATCAGTACACTGAATGTACATAGTATTTTTACGCCGGAGTTTTGGTATGCTGCGGGTGAATCCGGTGAAGCATCAAGCGGCATTAATTGGGAAACCATCATATTTATTGCCGGCATGATGATAATGGTAGAAGGAATGGCACACGCCGGCTTTTTCCGCTGGTTATGCATGAGAATTGCAAAGCTGGTGAAGTATAAGGTGATTCCGATTTTTATAACCTTTATGATGCTGTCGTTTGTGCTTGCCATGTTTATTGACAGTATAACGGTTATTCTTTTCCTGGCGGCTGTTACGATTGAGCTGTCACAGCTTTTGAAATTTAATCCTGTTTCTATGATATTGGCAGAGGTATTCTGCGCCAATCTCGGTGGCTCGGCAACCATGTGCGGAGATCCGCCGAACATCATCATTGGTACTTCCTTTGGCTATTCGTTCGTGGATTTTGTAGTAAATACAGGTATTATCGTAGTTATTGCACTGATACTTGTTATTGTATATTTTTACGTTGTATGCAGAAAGGAGCTTGCGGCCAATGATGTAAAGGCGGAGGATTTAGCTGTGCTTCCGAGTCCTGAGTCTGCGATTACAAATAAAAAAGGCTTTATCATGAGTTGCATTATATTCCTTACTGCGATTGTATTGCTTGTGACACATGCGCAGACCGGTCTGAGTGTAGCATTTATCGGTACTTTTATTGCGATTGTGACATTAATTGCCTCCGGCAGGGCTGCACTTAGTCTTTTGAAGAAGGTTGATTATAAGACACTTCTTTTCTTCGTTGGTCTTTTTGTTGTAGTAGGAGGTCTGGAGGAAACCGGTATTCTTGAGATACTTGCCGACTTTATCGGTGATATCAGTGGCGGTAACGCGAAGATTATGGTAGCCATTATCATTTGGGTATCAGCAATTGCGAGTGCATTCATTGATAATATTCCGTTTGCGGCAACGATGATTCCTGTTATCAGCAATCTCTCAGCAATGCAAGGCGTTGATTTGCAGACACTTTCGTGGGCACTTGCAATCGGCACTGATATCGGTGGAAGCGCAACCCCGATCGGTGCGTCTGCAAATGTTGTAGGTGTTGCTACCGCAGCGAAATCCGGACATATAATCCGTTGGGGAAAGTATTGCAAAATCATGGCTCCTGCAACTATAATAGTATTGATCGTTTCAACGATTATAATTTTTGCAAGATATTTATAGAAGGAGGCATTCACAATGAATCAGTTGATTATTTCTGTTGGACGTGAATTCGGAAGTGCCGGTCATGAAATTGCGGATAAGCTTTCTAAAATGTATGATCTTCCGCTTTTCGACCATAATCTTTTGAGAGAAGTTGCAACACAGATGAATGTTGACTATGATGAGCTTGAGGAATTTGATGAAACGAAACGGAATAAGCTTTTTTCGCGTACAGTACGCGGTCTGTGTAATTCTCCGGCTCAAAATGTAGCACAGCTTCAATTTGATTATATAAAGAAGAAAGCTGATGCAGGGGAATCCTTTGTGATTGTTGGTCGCTGTGCCGAGACAATTTTAAAAGATAACCGTGCCCTGATTTCTCTTTTTATCCTTGGGGACAGAGATGCTAAGGCCGAGCGAATCATGAAGATTTACGGGAAAACAAAAAAGCAGGCGTTAGAACTGATGGATAGTCATGATAAATATAGAAAGCAGTATCATAACAGTTATTGTGCCGGAAAATGGGGTGACTCAAGAAACTATGAGCTGTCTATTAACAGCAGTAAGCTGGGAGTTGATGAAACGGTTAAGGTTATCGCTGCTTATATTGATGCCAGACGAAACTAAATATGTGTTTTAACGGACGGTTATCAGGCTCCTGAATGAAAGTCGCTGTAAGCATAGTCTTTACAGCGACTTTTTTGTCGTCATTTGTTATTTTCTGCGTCTGAATTCAAAGATAATTTCAAAAAATCCCAAAAAATGTAAATTATATATGCTATAATTAGCCAAGATAGAACAAAGGGAGGTGCAAAACGGTTAAAATCTATCTTGACAGTTACATAGCGGCTGTATTTTGGCTGCATTTTCTGTGCTTGTGGCTGACCGGCGCGGTGGGAAAGGAACGCTTTCAAAAGATAAAAAAAGGGAGACTTGCAATCGCAGCACTTGCATGTGCGCTCGCGGATGCGGTGGTGTTTGTACTTTACTGCGGTGCAGCTGTTCCTTTTTGGCAGGCGGGGATTGCACTGCTTGAATTGCCGTTTGGTGCTTTGATTGCTTTTGGAAAACGGAACCTACACGGGAATAGTGTGCTGCTGCTTGTAGTGACGATGCTGTTATCCGGTTGTTTTCAGCTTTTTCCGGTACGTAACGCAGGTCTGTTCTGTCTGTTCGGCTGCCTGGTGCTTCCGGTGCTGAAGGCGGGGGCGATTCTGCTGTTTCGGACGAAACAGACCGGTGCATCGCTTTATGAGGTAACCTTGTGCCGGGAGGGAGAAGCGTTTTCTTCAGGCGCACTTATGGATACCGGGAATCGACTTCGGTGGTATGGCGGTTTGATGCCGGTGATACTGGTAGATGAAACTCTTTTGACAGCTTGGATTGCGGAAGCGGAAAAAACGGAACCGCAGAAGCTTCTGTTTTTGCCTTATAAGGGGGTGGGCGGAACAGGACTTTTGCGGGGGATACGGGTGCGGTGCGAATTGCGTCCGGACAATGAAACGGTAATTGGCGGTGAAGTGGCAGCAGTAACGGCAGAGCATAAGCTGTTTGCCGGTTGTGCTTACCGGGTGATTTTACAGCCGGAGGTGCTTTCGCTTCCCGCTTTGGAGTGTGTAAATGAGACACAGGAAGGAGAACGCAATGCTATTTAAAGTTTCAATACCAAATCGATTTCAATTTCGAATGATACCAAATTTAACAGCACTTTTAACCGGAAAATACGGGGAAATTCATTATATCGGCGGAACAGAGGTGCTGCCTGCACCGTATGCACCGGAGGAGGAAGCGGAAGTAATTGCGGAGCTTTCCGGTGAGGGCGCGGAAGCCGCAAAATCGGATTTGGTGGAACACAATCTTCGTTTGGTGGTATACATAGCAAAAAAGTTTGATAATACCGGTGTCGGAGTGGAGGACTTGATTTCAATCGGAACCATAGGACTGATTAAGGCAATCAATACCTTTAATCCGGCAAAGAATATTAAGCTTGCCACGTATGCGTCCCGCTGTATTGAAAATGAGATTTTGATGTATCTGCGCCGAAACAGCAGACAGAAGCTGGAGGTTTCTATTGATGAGCCGTTAAATGTGGACTGGGATGGAAATGAATTGCTGCTTTCTGATATTTTAGGAACTGATGAGGATGAGGTGTATCGCGGAATGGAGGAGGAGGCAGACCGCAATTCATTATTTCAGGCACTTACCTGCTTAAATGAACGGGAACGCTTAATCATTAATCTTCGCTATGGACTGGAGAACGGTGACGGAAATGAGCATACGCAAAAGGAAGTTGCGGATCTTCTCGGAATTTCCCAGTCGTATATTTCAAGATTGGAGAAAAAGATTATGAAGCGGTTGCGGAAGGAAATGTTGACCGCCTGACAGAAGGTGACAAAAGGTCTTAGTATAAAGAAGGGCATCATGGCACATCCTTATTTTAGTAAAGTGTGAGGAATTTTCCTGCAGTTTACGAAATACAGGAGGAATGTGTCA
>CAZAUP010000016.1:0-25791 GCA_964488415.1 uncultured Lachnospiraceae bacterium | reverse complement strand
AAACATCCGAGGACTTGATGCTGATGACCATATCGTGGAAATCAAACCGTTCCAGCATTGCCACCTTATCCAGGGCACTCTCTACAAGCCCCTCTGCCGTAACACCACCGTATTTTTCCACTAAATTCTTTTCCAGAGAACCACTGTTTACGCCCACACGAATCGGTACACCGTACTTTTTTGCAGCTTCCGCTACCACGCGTACACGCTCCGTATCACCAATGTTGCCAGGATTGATGCGGATTTTGTCAGCTCCGTTTTCCATGGCAGCGATTGCAAGTCGATAATCGAAATGAATATCTGCTACCAACGGAATTTCTATCTGCTTTTTAATTTCCGAAAGTGCCCTCGCCGCCTCCATTGTCGGTACGGCACAACGGATTATTTCACATCCGGCTGCAGTCAGCTCCTTTATCTGCGCAACCGTAGCCGCCACATCCTCCGTTTTCGTATTCGTCATAGACTGAATTACAATCGGGGCACCTCCACCGACGACTACATTACCGATTCTGATTTGTCTTGTTTTCTTTCGTTCCATGCCCTCCACAACCTTTCCAAGCAATTTCCCTTCACGATACCGCCAAGTTATGCTGCCCCCACACAGGACAGCATTGGTTATAACGATACTTCCATACCTCTTTCATCAGGAAAATAAAATATTTTTTATATCATGAAACAGTAAAACTACCATAAGAAGCATCAAAATTACAAAACCAATAAAATGCACAACGCCTTCCTTTTCTCTGTCAATCGGTTTTCCTCTCACTGCTTCAATCGCACAAAACAACAGCTTTCCGCCATCTAACGCCGGAATCGGAAGCAAGTTCATTACACCAAGGTTTGCACTGATATAGACCGTAATCAAGAGCATGCTTAATACTGCATCTCTGACACCATATTCAATGGAAGCCTCGTAGGTATCACCAATCATATCAACGATTGCCACTGCACCTCCGATTTCGTTCGACTTTAAGCGGCCGGTCACAAGACGCACCAGACCTCTTGCCGTTTCTTCAATCCAAAATCTCACCTCAGCCAGAGAATAACGAACCGTTTCAAAAGCATCTGCCTTTTCTCTTGCAAGATTATAGGAAAAACCGACAGAATAATTCGTTGAAACATACCGTGGCGTAACCTCTACTGTATAAGCTTCTCCATTTCTCAGATACGTCACATCTATTTTTTCACCGGACAGCGGATACAGGTCAAAATATGCCATCAGCTCACCGCTGTTCTTAATCTCCGTATCCTCAATCCCGGTAATAATATCTCCGACTTCCAAGCCTGCCGCCGCCATCGGATACCCCTCCGACACCTCCAGCACCTCCGCAAGACCGGTCTCCGTACCGGAATAGGAAAAGCCGAGCAAATATTTGTCATACTCCTCCGGTACAATCGTAAGCCTTACCGTCTCGCCGTCCCGCTTTACCGTTATATTAAGCGGCTCTTCCGATAAGGTATTGTAGGTCAGATAGCTCTGCACATCACGCCCAAGTACAATGCCGGAATGATTGATTTTTGTAATCCTGTCTCCCGGAAGCATACCTGCTTCCGCAGCCGGACTGCCCTCCGCAACCGCAGTAACCCTTGCAGGATCAATCCCGGCCATACCAATAATAATGAGAGAAAACACAAAGGCAAGAATAAAATTAAAGCCTGGTCCTGCAAACAATACCGCAATCCTTTGCCATACATTTTTTGCATAAAAGGATTTTTCATTGTCCATATTCTGGTCTTCGTTTTCCCCAAGCATCATACACGCACCGCCCAACGGCAAAAGCCGCACCGAAAACTGCGTTCCCCATGCCTTAAAGCCACACAGACGAGGTCCCATACCAATAGAAAAGTCTAATACCTCAATGCCGTTCATACGTGCAAAAATAAAATGACCCAATTCATGAATTAAAATAACAATTCCAAAAATTAAAATTGCAACAACAAATTTCATACTTCCTCTTTTCTGCGTTCCTCACTTAACGCGCAAGCTCCCTGATATAAGAATACGTTTCCGCTTCCGTAGAAAGAACCTCCTCCAAAGTCGGATTTAAAATTTTCCGGTGTGCATCCATCGCGCGTTCTATAAGCTCCGTAATCTGTAAAAAACCTATCCTGCGGTCCAAGAAAAGAGCCACTGCCTTTTCATTCGCCGCATTATACACCGTTGGAAGACTCCCCCCCTCTGCAAAGGCTTCATACGCCAGTGCCAGTGCGCGGAAGGTATTTGTGTCAGGCTTATAAAACTCAACTTTTTGAAGGTCAAAGAAATTCAAACGGTCACCGCCGAGTGCAACACGGTCCGGATAAGTCAGCGCATACTGAATCGGCAGCTTCATATCCGGTACACCAAGCTGTGCCAGCACAGCACCATCCGTAAACTGAATCATGGAATGGATAATACTCTTTGGCTGTACCACAACCTCAATCTGCTCAGGACGCAGTTCAAACAGCCAGCCGGCCTCCATAACCTCTAAGCCCTTATTCACTAGGGTAGAAGAGTCAATGGTAATCTTCCGCCCCATTGCCCAATTAGGATGCCTCAGTGCCTGTTCTACAGTTATAGAACCAAGCTCACTCTTCTTTTTCCCAAAAAAAGGACCACCGGAAGCCGTAAGTAAAAGCTTTTCCACCGTTTGTCTTCCCGCTCCCTGCAGACATTGAAACACTGCGGAATGCTCACTGTCTACCGGAAGAAGACTGACGTTATATTGTTCCACAAGCGGCATGATAATATGCCCTGCGGTAACAAGAGTTTCCTTATTCGCAAGTGCAATATCCTTTCCGGCCTTTATAGCAGCAATTGTCGGCAAAATTCCAATCATACCAACCACGGAATTCACTGTCATGTCCGCCGTATCCTCCGTGGCACATGCAATCAAACCGTCCATGCCATATACTACTTCTGTAGAAGTAGTATTTCTAAAACGAAGGCGACGTTCCAGCTCTCTTGCATCCTCTTCCTTTGTCAGACTTACAAGCTTCGGCCGAAACTCTGCCGTCTGCTGTTCTAAAAGGTCGATATTACTGCCTGCCGCAAGCGCAGTTATCTGAAACTCTTCCTCTCGTTCCCGTGCAATTTCCAACGTCTGTGTTCCGATGGAGCCGGTAGACCCCAGCACTGCTATTTTTTTCATTTTGTTATCCTCATCTCCGCCAAACCTCTTTTATGAGCAAAGGTTTACCTTCTTAAAGTGCAAACAACTGCACCAGATAGTAAACAACCGGTGCCGTAAACATAATACTGTCAAAACGGTCCAAAATACCGCCGTGTCCCGGAATCAGGGTTCCGTAATCCTTAATCTCATAATTCCGCTTCATGGCAGATGCTGCCAAATCGCCAATTTGGGAAATTACCGATGCCGCCGCACCAATCAATGCAAAGGCATAGGCTGAAACCGTAACACCCGTAACTAAATGATTGATACATGCCGCATAAATTCCGGCAATCAATGCAGTCCCGACAATGCCGCCGACACACCCCTCAATGGACTTTTTCGGGCTCAGCACCGGAAACGCTTTATGCTTTCCAATCAGACAGCCCACACAGTATGCACAGGTATCAGAGCCCCATGCACAAATAAATACCAGCCATAAAAGCAACAGCCCGTTTTGCTCTATCCGGACACGGTACAAAAAAGAAAGCAACACTCCGGCATAAACAAAACCCGTATACGCTGCAAAAATTTCTTTTGCAGAAAACCTCGGATACCGTACCACATAAAGTCCCATCAAAAGCAACAGACCAAGCACCGGTACCGCATCTGCAAGCTCTGCTTCTGCAAACAGCAGCAGGTTCAGCCCGAAACACATTGCCATACCTGCATAAAACAGCACTGTCCTTTGCAGCTTTACCATACGATAAAATTCATATACACCAAGCAGCGAAATCAAGGTCACCAATGCAAGGAAAACCGGTCCTCCGAGGATGCCGGTCAAAATCACAATCGCCAACAGTACAATTCCGCTTAACAGTCTTGTAATAAACATAGTTCCTCCAATAAACAATCGAATCACGGCTGCTTTTCTTCCAAACCACCGAATCGCCTGTTTCTGCTTCCGTAATATAAAATCGCCTCTTCTAAAGCTTTTTTATCAAAATCCGGCCATAAGGTATCGGTAAAATAAAGCTCTGCATAAGCCGACTGCCACATAAGAAAATTAGACAATCTCTGCTCACCGCTTGTACGGATAATCAAATCCGGGTCCGGAATCTGTGCAGTATCTAATGCTTCCCCGATATCCTCCACTGTCATCTCTTCCACGGACTTTCCTTCTGCGGCAAGCTTTTTGGCTGCTCTCTTTACGGCACGAAGCACCTCGTCCCTGCCTCCATAATTTAATGCTATCTGAAACTGAAGACCGGTATTCACGGACGATACCTTCTCCAAGTGCTTAATCGATGTAATCATATCCTCCGGCAGTACCGAAATATCGCCGATAACCCGCACCCGCATATTGTTATCTGCACACTGCTTAATCGCATCCTTTAAATAGCTGCGGAGAAGCTTCATCAATGCATCAATTTCTTCCTGTGGTCTTGACCAGTTTTCCGTAGAAAAAGCATATACCGTCAGGTATTTTACTCCAAGCTTCCATGCTTCCTCACAAACCTTCCGGACGGTCCTGCTTCCCTGAGAATGTCCCACATTACGCGGCATTCCCCGTTTTTTCGCCCATCTTCCGTTTCCATCCATAATAATCGCAATATGCTGCGGAACCTTTTCCATACAAAACTCCTTCGCAACTCTTTGGCGCACACCTTGTCTGACGAATACACCGCGCGCCAAAGCATGCTTTAATTCACATGACAAGAGGGGACTCCGGTTCTCATCCCTAAGACTCAACCGGGACCCCTCTTTCCCATTCACATCCTATTCAGACATTGTCGTCTTTATGAAAAACGACCTTTCCTTTATCCGTGGAATAGCACCATACTCCGCCGTTCCTTAGATTGTAAGAATCTCTGCAGACTTATCGTCCGTCATCGTATCTACTTCCGCTACGAACTTATCGGTCATCTTTTGAATTTCATCCTCGATTACCTTCTGCTCATCCTCAGAAATCTCATTTGCCTTTGCAGCCTTCTTGATGGCATCATTTGCATCACGGCGCACATTACGAATGGCAACCTTTGCATTCTCAGCCTTCTTCTTTACATCCTTCACAAGCTCCTTACGTCTGTCCTCGGTAAGCTCAGGGAATACAAGGCGGATTACCTTACCGTCGTTACTCGGCGTGAGCCCCAAATCAGAAGCGAGGACAGCCTTCTCAATTTCCTTAATCATCTTTGCTTCCCACGGCTGAATCTGAATTATTCTTGCTTCCGGTACAGAAACATTTGCAACAGCCTGAATTGCAGACGGTGTACCGTAGTAGTCAACCTTAAGCTTGTCTAAAACGTGCGGATTTGCACGTCCTGCGCGTATGGTTACAAACTCCTCACGCAGTGCATCTACGGACTTCTGCATCTTGGTTTCAAACGGTTTTACTCTTTCATTCATTGCTTCTATCTCCTCTTATTCCTTTATGGTAGCAAAGGCTGTATACAGCCCTTCCATTCCTTACGGGGTAACGGTGGTACCTATCGGCTCACCCATACCTGCCTTCACGATTCCGTTTTCCTCATTTAATGAAAAGATAAATAACGGAACCTTATGCTCCATGCACATTACCGTTGCGGTCATGTCAAGAATCTTCAGCTTGCGCTCTAACACCTCTTCGAAGGAAATGGTCGTAAAACGCTTCGCCTTCGGATTTTCCTTTGGATCGCTATCGTACACTCCGTCCACGGCACGCGCCATAAGAATTACATCCGTATCCAGCTCAATCGCGCGAAGGGACGTAGCCGTATCTGTCGAAAACAGCGGATGTCCTGTACCGCCCGCAAGGAAAATGACCTTTCCTGCATTTAATGCATCCACTGCCTTATCCTTTGAAAACAGCTCCGTAAAGCTTCCGCACTCGAATGGTGTATACACTGCCGTAGTCATACCGCAAAAGCGGAAAATTTCGGAAACATAAATACAATTCATTACGGTTGCCAAGCAGCCGATATGATCCGCCTTAATACGGTCGATTGTTTCAGAGCTTCGCCCTCTCCAGAAATTACCGCCACCGATAACAACAGCCACCTGCACTCCTGCATCCGTCAGCTGTTTTACCTGCCTGCCTACCGCTACACACGTAGCTTCGTCAAAGCCGGTCTTTTTATTTCCTGCGAGTGCCTCACCGCTTAATTTTAATAATACTCTCTTATATGCCATAATTTCCTCGTATCCTATTCAAAAATATTGTCAATTTCAACTGCAGCGTAAGAAAGGGAGCAAAAGCCTTCTAAAACCGCACCGTTATTCATCTGCACAGACTTTGCCTTTATGTTGCCCTTAATAATCGCGGTAGAATCGATAACTACCGGTCCCTTGATATCAATTTCTCCCTTTACCGCCCCTGCAATCACACCGGAAGCGGCATTAATGTCACCAATAATCACCGTGCCGAGACCAATCTTTACGCTTCCTTCGCTGTTAATATTGCCCTCCAGGCGATCTGTATTTACGTAAACCTCTGCTGCCATGGCATTGCCGGTTACCTTACCGGAAATGGTAAGCTTTCCAAGACACTCAATATCACCGTTGATGGTTCCCATTACATCCAGCGAGCAATCGGAAATAATACTGCCATTGATGGTAGTACCCTTTGTAATCACGGTCACTGCATCGGCATCTGCCTCATTAGGACGCTCCGCTACCGTTTTTGTTTCTTCCTTTGGAGCAGCAACAGCAGCTGTCTCTTCCGGAATAGCTTCCATCTCTTTCTCTTCCGGTGCCGCAACTAAAGAATCATCCTCCATCAGGCTGTCCAACAGCTCCTGATCAACCTCTTCCTGCTCCTCCTCTGACACCATGGTAAATAAATCCTCTTTCTCTTCGTTTTGTAAATCCTCTTTGGAATCCTTAAAAATACTCATGAAAACTCCTTTCTTTTGCTCATATGCTATGCTGCCCCGCCATAAAACCTTCCGTTATTTATTGATAAAGATATTTTTTTAAGGTATCTCTTACCGCACCTTTGCCCGCTAGCATTTCGCAGAACATCGTCTCAATACGCGGTGCAAGACCCGCCTCGCATAAATCCACTGCAAACAGCGTCTTATTGGAAAGCACAGTCTTTAACTGTCCGGTATAGCTTGCCGGATTTCCAAACTCTACAGTTTTCAAGGCTTCCTGAACCCCTGCCGCAGTCGGGTCCGGACTGATTTCCATCACTTCCCCGGTATCATAAAGTCCCATCAGGTAACGGAACCAGCCTGCAATGGCAAGCGGAATATAAACCAAATCCGTAATTTTTAAGGTATCGCTTACAAGATAAGACTTCATCGTCTCACCGAAACGAATCGGCACCTTAAGACCGGTATCCGTAGCAATCCGCTGTGGCATATCCGGAATAAACGGGTTCGGAAGACGTTCCTCGATTACTTCCTTAATAAACGCTCTCGGAGAAAGTATTTTAGGATCAACCACCACCGGCATCCCCTCATCGTATCCGATTTTCTCTACGAGAAGCTTTAGCTCCGCATCCTTCATTTCATCCGCAATCTTTGTATAACCGAGCATGCAGCCATATACCGCAAGTGCAGTGTGAAGCGGATTCAGACACGTTGTTACCTTCATGCGCTCCGTGTTGTTTACGGTATCACGGTCGGTCATATAAACGCCGGCCTTTTCTAATGCCGGTCTGCCGTTCGGGAACTTATCCTCAACAACAAGATACTGCGGAATTTCCGCATTTACAAACGGCGCAATATACGTATTCCTGGACGTAACCACAGGTGTCATATCCGAAACACCAAGACTTGCAAGTGCCTTTTCCACACTTTCTGCCGGACGCGGTGTAATCTTATCAATCATAGACCAAGGGAATGAAACCCGTTCCTCATCAGAAAGGTACGCCACAAACTCTGCAGAAACAAAACCGTTCTTCTCCCATTCCTTTGCAACGGTAAGTACAGAGCTTCTCAGCTTTTCTCCGTTATGGCTGCAGTTATCCATACTGACCAGTGCAAGCTTGTACGCACCCGCATTGAAACGCTTCCACATAAGAGACGCTACCACGCTCATGGCATGGCAGGCTGCGTCCGGACCCTTTTCCATATCGGAAACCACCACCGGAAGGAGCTGATTGTTCATATCCGTCAGTGCATACCCCTTCTCCGTAATAGTAAAGCTTACCATCTGAAGCTCCGGATTTTCAAAAATTTTTACAAGCTGACCAAACTCGTCCGGGCGGTTCTTACAGGCACAATACGCATCCGTAATGCTTGCAATAACAGAATTTACCATACCACCGTCCGGCTTCAGACCAACAAGCAGTGCCAGACTGTCAAACGGACGGTAAATCTTGTCCACAATATCAAAATCAAAGGTTTCAGCCGCAATAATGCCGCTCTTTGCCAATCCTTGATTTAACAGGGATTGCTGTAACGCAGCAATAAACCCGCGAAAAATATTTCCTGCACCGAAATGCACCCAGACCGGATGCTCTGCGGTATATGCAGCCACCTCAGCCGCATCATACTGCGGCAGGGTAATACCCGCCTTTTCATATCCCGCACAGTCCTTAAGACCGTCTCTTGTCAAATTTAACATGAATGCCTCCGCAAAATTCATAATAATTACCTATCACTTAGTATACCTTAGCCATTCAAAAAATGCAACAGTTTTATGCAGACGGCTTCTGAATCCCCTGCATAAACATATAGCTGCCGATGCCAACCGCAATTGTCAGATTCAGCGAATCCACATCCGGTGTCTGCGGAATAATAATGCTCTGTCCGTAATCCGCAAACTCCGCCGGAAGTCCCGTTGCCTCGTTTCCAAACACAAGCGAAAACAGCTTCGGTTTCGGAACATCAGACACCGTAAGCTGCCGCTCTCCCGTCAGCATAAAACAAAATACCTCATGCTCCGGAAAGTCCTTCCGATACGCCGGAAAGTCCTCATAATATTTATGTCGTAAACGAAACAATGCACCCATAGATGCCCGGACAGCCTTTGGATGAAAGGAATCCACTCCCGGTGCCATAATTGCAATATCATAAATCCCCATTGCTGCCGCAGTACGGAAAATCGTTCCAAGATTTCCCATATTGCTCGGATTCACCAGTACAATGTGCGGTGCAGCCTTCTTCAACTCCTCTGCATACTTATCAAACACTCCGACAACAAAACAGTTTTCTTTATCAGACAATCTTGCTATCTGCTTATCCGCAATCGTAACCGGAATATTATGCTTTCCGCATAATTCATGGATGGCTGCTTTTTCCGGGAAGGTAGAATGCACCAGTACCTCCCGTACCGCCTGTGGACGGCATTTTAACAGTTCAATGGTCGGAAAAGCCCCTAATGTATAGGAATAGTCCACTCCCTTTTTATATGATTTAATCATTTCCATAATTCATATCTCCTGACAAATTTCACAATCATACTCCGGTGATTCCTAAACAAAGAGTCCGCAAGCGGACTCTCGCGCCGAGCGCGGTCGCATGCGACATCTTCCAATCGCGCGAGTGCGCATCCCGCGGAGCGTTTTTTGCTTTATAGAAACGCACTTTAATACGCTGTCGCAACACGGTATTTCCTATAAGCAAAAAAATCCGTAGACCTTGCGGACTACGGACTTGATACCAAAACCAAATCCCTTATTGTTCGGTACATTATACCGCTCAACTTGGCACCTTCCCTTTCGGGGGTTGCCGTGACTTCGCAGAGCCTTTACTCTCCATCACTCTTAATAAGAGTTTTCATATGAAATTTTATTTGCTGTAGTTTCAGAATACACCTATTCCCATGATTCGTCAAGAGGGAATTGCACATTTTGACAGATTTCTTCCTGCTTTACAGATTCTCTGCAATCTTCCTTGCAAGCTCCGCTGCCTCTCCGTCTGCATACTTATCCTTCGGCGGAGGAAGCTCCACACCATCCTCCCTGTTACGCGGAATTACATGAATATGCAGATGGAACACCGTCTGACCCGCTTCTTCTCCGTTATTCTGCAAAATGTTGATGCCGTCACAGCCTACGGTCTTTTTCACCGCCTTTGCCACCCTCTTTACTGCCGGAAGTGCAGCCGAAAGCAACTCATCCTCCGCTTCCAAAAGATTCGCCGCATGCTCCTTCGCAAGCAAAATTACATGTCCCTTATTAATCGGCGCAATGTCCATAATCGCGCGGAATTTATCATCCTCATATACCGTAGATGACGGAATTTCATTTTTTAAAATCTTACAAAAAATACAATTCTCCATTTTATTATCCTCCGTTTATTTTTCTAACAGGCTTCTCCTGTTTCTCCCGATTCACTTCCCAGGCTGCCAGACTCTACAACAGCGTTTGGAAACGAAACAGCATATCAAACTGTCTTAGCAGCTTAAAATCTCCCTTTGCGGTAATATCACCGGACATAAACGCCCCCTGAAAGGTCGTTCTTCCGTTTACGATACGCTCCATCACCGAACGATTCATTCTGGCATTGACATCCGCCGCCGGAGCTTCCTCATGATAGCTGCAAAACAGCCGTCCGTCTTTAATTTCAATCAAAAGAGTACGCCCGTTGTCATCAAAATGCAACGCATAGGTTACATTTAACTTATCCTCCGGCATATGGTAATTGGTACGAAGGTTCGCAATAAACTCCAGCTTCGGATCCATACCCGCCGTGCTCTTTTCAAACATCCCCTGAAACATCTGGGAAAGCTCCTCGATATCTTCCTTCTGACGCTTTACATACTTATCGTCAGAAACATATTTGGACAAATCCTCACTCTCCTGCGGTGTCAACGGAATCGGACTTGCCGCCATACTCCGTTTAATCAGGCTGTTACCCGTCGGAAGATACAGGGACTTTCTGGACACTGCACGATATAGCTGCTCCGCCTTTTCCTCAATAAGCTTTGCATAATCCGTGTTTGTCTCAAACTCTGCCTGATTTTCCACAAAGGTACAGATTCCTTCGACAACCCTGCCTCCAAGTAGTTCCCACGAACTGCGCAAATCAAGCTCGGCACGACGTTCTCCACAGGTTACGGCCACCACCACCGGCATCATATACATATTCTTTAGCTTTTCCTTATCCGCATAGAGCCAGCACGCATCCAAAAAATGCTGCATATACCCGCCAATACCATACCACTCAAGCGGTACAGCAAGAATTACGCCATCAAACTCCTTTATCGTACCGGAAAGTGCCGCAATCTCATTCTTCTGCTCATATAGATTATAACGGCGCACCTGCACATTCAGTTCATTCAGTACTTCCACCAGCTTATTCACCACATAAATCGTTGCATCCTCAATGACACCTCGTCCACCGTAATAAACCGCTATCTTCATTTGCCACCTCCGTTACTTACTCTTCCGTTCTCCGCTTCCGATGCTTCCGCATGTACAAACAGTACCCAAAGCCTAGCAGCAATCCGGCAAAAAAGCCTCCAAAATGTGCCTCATGCGCCACTCCCTCCTGTGAAAGATTTCCAAACAACAGCACCGCAACCATAAGCGGGATACGTATTTTTTCTTCCCTCGAAAGCTGTTCCCTGCAAAACACCAGCACGCCGACATAGGCACCCATCAGACCATACACCGCACCGGATGCCCCTGCCGAAAACACAACTCCCGCATTCGCCTTTACAATGACGCTATTATATAGAATAGACACTACCTCCGCAAAAAGTCCCGATGCAAAATATAACACCAAAAAACGCACTTTACCAAAAAAGGGCTCCAGAATTGCACCCACAAAATACAACGCCAGCATATTATATAATACATGTTCGATATCAAAGTGATAGAACATGGAGGTAAGCAGTCGCCAATATTCACCATATTCCGTTACCAATACCGGATTCATTGTCATATAATAAAAAATTTTTCCCTGTGCCTCAAGAAACACAAAATCCGTCAGCAAAAAAATTACCGCATTAATTATAACCAAAATAATCGTCACTAATGGAAGCTTCTGTTTTCTTTTTTTGTCCATTTCCGGTCTCCGTTCACCCCCAAGGTCTGCCCCATCCCTCCACATCTTCTTTCAGTATACCGCTTTTTTCCGTTTACTTCAAGTCTGTTATTAGAATTCGGAACAATAAAAAAAGCATAAAAAAAACGAACCGGAAAGCACATAAAACAACAGGGCTCCTCCGCCACAAAACCGCCGCGAAGAGAACCCTGTCTTCCTCTTTTGTACTATTTCATTATAGCGGTTTTTTCGACAAAAATCCAGAGGTAAATAATGGATATTGTTATAGTCCGAAATAACAATATTCTTCCTCTGCAAATGCAATCCGGTCTCCGGAGGAAAGCTTCACCTTTTCCTGAATATTTAAAATCTCCCCATTCACTCTTGTACCATTTGTACTATTCAAATCTGTAACAAACACCTCTTCCCCCTCCTTTAGCAGCTTCGCATGAAAACGACTGACTGTATCGTTTGCAAGCACGCCATCCACATATCCGGTCAGGCTTCCGATATAAAACGGAAATTTTTTAAGCTCTATCGTTTCTCCCTTTTGTTCCGATACCAGCATCGGACATCCGGTATCCTTTTTCACAGAAAGCACCCGTGTATGCTGCATCCCCCATTCCGGCGCAGGCTCCATCACATAAGCCGGTGCTTCTCCTTCTCCCATTGTTTTCCAATTCCAAAACTCCTCCCGTTCTAACGGCTTTCTTTCTGAAAACAACAGTTTCCGAACAGTTCCCTCCATTCGAAACCGTTCTAAAAATGATGCCTTCTTTTTTCCCCTGCTTTCGGATGCTCCCGACGCTCCTGCCTGCTCCGGCAATTCCTTTTTTTCAAAATATACCGTCCGCCTTTCCCCATTCTCTTTTCGTTCGCCTTTTATTTCTGCTTTTTTCTTTTGCTCTTCCAAATTTCCTTTTAGCCGCTCAATGGTCATATCCGGCTCCTGTAGCTGCATATAAAGAGAATAAACTAACGCAATGGCTGCTTCCTCCCGGTAATCCACACGGTTCAACAGTACTTCAAAAAGCTTTCCGAGCTGCTCGGCAAATGGCATACTATACTCCGGATAATAGCACAGGGTCACTTCATATTCCGGAATACGCAAATAAATGTGCTCTGCCTGTAAAACAAAATGCTCCTCACTCAAAAGATATTCGGTCCCGTGCTCCAACACCGTTAAAATCTCCTTTAGCACCTTTTGCACCTGCTCTGCATTCATAGGCACCCGCTCAAAGGTCATAGCCAGTGTTTTTCTTCCGGTAATCTCATATTTATAGCAATCCTCCCTCTCTGATTTTACCATGGATAATACTCCGGCAGGCATTGCTTTTCGTATCATATCCTCCTCATACGTGCTCCGGCTCTTCGACAATAGCAAATAGGTTTTTCCGTCCGGCTCTTTCTTATAAGTACCTTCCACTAGTTGATGTTCCATACCTTCCCCCTGTTCCCCGGTAGCCTTCTACCGTTCAAAAAAATCAAATGCCGTTCCGGCAGCACGAATGATATCCGGTGTCTGCATCTTACGTTCTGTAACTACTGCATTGTACAGCCGTGCTGCCTGTACTCCTACCGCCTGATACTGGCGCAGCGTTACCTGCACCAGCAGAAAAGTAACCGTAAGCAGCATCGGATATAAAATTGCTGCCTCTACCGTCACAGAGCCCCTCCAACCATTTTTCATAAGCTCCTCCTTCACGCAGTATGCAGGAGCAGTGCCATGGTAACATAGCCCAGCAAAAGGAACGGCAAAAACGGTATTCTGCTGTTTCGTCCTGCCCGGTGCGTAAGCAAAAGCACCACAGAAAACACTCCTGCGTAAACTGCCCCGAAGAAACAAAATGTTACCGTCTCAAAAATGCCATAAGCAATTCCACAAACTAAAAGTACAATTCCATCCGCAAAGCCTAATGCCTCTTTTGAAAAATGACAGAAAGCAAGCATCAACATTCCAAACAATGCTCCCCCTGTCCGGCTCCATAGCTCCACCGGGACGAAAAAGCCAGCAAGCAGAAGCATTCCCGATGCCACAACCAATGTGCTCCGTTTTATCTCCATTTCTTTTTTATCCTTTAGTGCCAGCCACAGCAATGCAGGCATACTGCATAGCTCTCTTGCCGCGCTTCCCCATGCTTCCATTATTGTTCTCCTTCTTTTTCCTTTCTTGCAGAGCATTTCATACATACTCCGTATTTTTTCTGTGCTTCCTCCAGGGAACATTCTTCCGGCTTTCGCTCAATTGCAGGGCAGGTAGAAACAGCATGGTATCTGGTCCCGTATTTTGTAATATATACCATACTGTTTTTCAAAATTACCGGCTCACAAAATTCACAAGCGTAATACCTGGCACCGCCCGCATTCCGCTCGCTGTCAATTTTGTTTCCATTTACTGCCTCGGTCTTAATATGAATATAGGTACAATCCTTATACCAATGGTATACCGTAGCATTTTCCGCCAGATACACCATCTGTTCCTTAGATTCCTCTGCAGCACCAGACAGCTTCTGTTTACTTATTTTCCCTGTTCCCGTCCATTCACGATATACCAAATTGGAATAATAATATTCCGTTCGGTCCAAAAACAAAGGATTGGGCGGTCTTACCCGATAACGGATCCGAAGCCGCACCGTGCCTTCTCCTTTTTGCGATTCTACCCACATTCCGCCAAGCCCCTGTGCCACTCCTGCATAACTCAATAATTCCTCATCACACCGTTCGTAAAAAACAGTAGTAAATGCCGCATCCCGCACAAGCTTTTTATCAAATAATTCAAACAGCTTCTTTGCTGCAACCGTTTCCCCCTCCTCAAACCGTTCCGTCACATATGCAAACGCAGCCGCATCTCTTGCAGAAGCAATCCCTGCTTCTGCAATCGCAAGCTCCGAACGGAGTACCGTAAACATCTGAAGAAGATAAACTACGGAAAAGAAAAAGATAGGAAACACCAATGCAGCCTCCACGGTCAGAGATGCATTCCGGCATCTGCTCTTATTCTTCCGACGCAGTGGATTTTTACGAACCTTTCCGCAAAATAAACTAATTAGATTTGCTGCAACAACATTTCGGGCGGCAGCAAGAGAGGGTAATGACATGAGAACTGCCGCCAAAAAAGAGAATAGAACAAGACGTACCGAAAAAATAAGAACAGATATCGGAATGCACCTCCTTTCCTTTTTACCAGTCATAGGCATAAAAATACTCCCGCCCGTCCGTTTCATAAGAAATCCTCCAAACGCACCTGTTCATACGAAATGAGTTTTGATAGCAGATGCGCAGATTCTCCTGAATCAAATCCATAGCCCTGTACTTTTTATCTTCCTCCTTCGTCATCAACAAATAGAGCTGTACATACGCCCCATACCCAACACCTGCATTTCCTGCATTCTTTTTTGCAGCTGCCCGGCTGTATACCGTTTGTTTCGAAAAAATTAATATCTCCGGAAAGGACAGACTTCCTCCCGATTTTCCGGGATATAACGAAAGCTTCTTTCCCTGTAACAAGGCAGACGTATCAATCACTGCCTCTTCTACAGCCCATACAAGCAGCAATACAAACGTGACTACACTGATAAGTGCCGGAAGTCCAATTACACCGCATACTGCCGCTGCCGCCTGTTCAGCCTGCGCCTTACGGACTCCGTCGGAATAAAGAGAAATAAACTGAAGTGCCGTCCGTAAAATGCAGATGCGCATGGAAACCACTGCCAAATTGTCAGCATCCCTTGCCTTCCCTGCAATTAAATATTCCTTTTCATAGGATAGCGCTCCGCCTTCCTCCGCCTCCGTATAGTCAGAAAAATGACTGTTCAGGTAGGAATGAAACAATACCGCATCAGCTGTCGCCTTTAGCGCATTTTCAAAAGAAACCGTCTCCGGCAGCATTGCCCGCATTTCTTCAAAAATACTGCCGACATTTAAATTCAGTATGGAAAACAGGCTTTGATTTTCCTTCCCTTCATAGCGAAAGCCTGATGGCAAACAGCTTTTATCCAATTCCTTTCCGGATACCTCTTTTCTTGTAAGAAAGCCCAAAAAGCCTTGATTTAACCGACCGGCAATTTCATCTCCTAATGTTTCGTACCGGTTTTCTTCCAGTGACATCTCACCATAATCCAGCTTTAAGCCTTCAAACGAATAGCCTCTCAACCCTTCCTGCTCCGACCGCAGTGCTGCTGCCGCCGCCATTAACGAAGCCGCATCCCTTCCGCAAAAGCATACGGAGGTACCTCGCAGCATTTCGGCATTCGCTCTTACCGTCTGCTTCATCAAATCAAAATCATAGCCCTCTGCACTTTCATAGAACTGATATTTCTCCAGCTCCCTTCGGTATTCTTCTGTAGACTCCCTGCCTAGCAAAAGCTCAGCCGCATCTAATATTGACTCACATTTTTTCTTGACTTTTTTGGCTGTTTCCAGCTCCGCTTTGATTTCTTCTACCTGCCCGCAGGCCGCATCACAATCGTTCTCCACCGCATCGCAAAGTGCAAGAAATGCTTTCTCCGTCCGCTCCAGGTCTTCGGCTTCTTTCTCCTGCTCTTTTTTTAACTTCTCCAGCTCAGCAAGCTCCTTGTCCAATCTGACTTTTTCCTCAATCAACTCCATCTGATGTTCCTTCAGCTGTTCAAACTCCTCTGACATACCTTCTAATGCTTCTGCCACTTGTGCTTCATTTTCCGACAAAATGTTCAGCTGCTCCTCTGTCACGTCTTCCTGCGCTCGCAATGCCGAAAACTGTGCCTGTATTGCCGCCAGCTGCTGCGACGCGGAATCCATCGCCTCCCGAAGCTTCAGAATGCCTTGCGATACCATCTCCGTTTCCACAAGCACCTCTTCCAATCGTTTTCTGCATTCTATTTCCTTTTCCTCGCGCTCTTTTACACGCCCCGCCAGGTTTTCCACAGCTTTAATCAAGCTATCCAGCTGTTCAATATGGTTCACAGAGCTTTGCAAAAAGGCCTGATATACCTCTGTCCGGTCAAAATATGCCGCCGCACCGGCTTTATCCGTCGTCAGGAACTTCACGTAGGTATCTGTCTGAAACACGGTGGCCTTTCCCCGCAAAAACTGCTCATATTTTGATATCCGTACTCCATCCACCTGTTCCATCAGTTCCAAAAGCTTCTCCTCCACCAGTGCATACGCCTGATCTGTTGCCGCTTTGGCAGAAGCCACCTGCAAATGGGTATCCGCCTGCTTCGTCACACCCATAAACTGCTCCACCAGCTCCTTCACTTCTAAAATACCGCGGTATTTCATGGCTGTTACCGCCTGTAAATAAAACCCCTCTCCTTTATTTCCAGTTAATACGTCCGCTCCCGATACCGAAAAATCCGCTCCTGCGCGTAACAGCAGGGAACGCTGCCCTTCCTCCTTTTTTGTCATATAAAGGACATCACCCGCAATCGTTTCCTCCGTCCACTCCAAAATATCCTTCCCCTCCGGCACTTCTCTTCCGAAAATGTGATATTCCGAATATAAAGGCTCCAGATATGCCGCAAAATAGTTTTCTACTGCCAGCAAACCTGCAGAGGCGTGATAGGAATTTCTTGCCGTATAAGCCGCCATTTCAAAAAAGGAAATTACAAAGCTTAGAAGAATCATCGCTACGATGGAAAACGTAACTGTAACAGAACCACGCCTCACGATAAAATACCATCCATACTCTTTTCCAGCGCATCCATTGCTTTTTCTACCATATCTGTCAGCTGATTCTTAAAAATCAGGACAAGTGCAATCAAAACAACAAGAATTAAAATCACCTCGACTACGCCGACCCCTGCATTATTCCGCAGGATTCCTTCCTGCTTCATTTCCTTTCCCTTCTCATTTTCTTCACTTTTCATACACTGCTCCATCCTTTCCTATTTTCCTTTTCTTACTACAAGCCCATGCTTAAAAACGCCGGAAATATCACAATTCCTAGCACCAGAAGCAATAACCCCATCATTGGAAAAAGAAGCTTTGTCTGAGCCTCCTCTCCTCTTTTTTCCGCCTGCTCCCTATGAAGCTCCCATGCCAGCTGCACCTCCGTCTCCAAACCCTCCCTCAGTCCGCCGCTTCCTTTTTGCAGCTGACTGACTAACAGCGAAGCACACCGCAGATACGGCTTTAATCCTATCCTCCGGCCGAATGCCTCATATACTCCGGCTTCGGACCTTCCGTTTTTTAGTTCTCCCACAAGCATTGCCACTTCCTCACACACCATATCCTTCTTCCCTGTGTTTTCTGCCTTTTTTCGATACTCCGTGCCTATACGCTCCCATGCACCACGCAGACTAAGTCCGGCTCCCACATACAGCGTCAGCTTTGTAATTAACTGCGGATACGCCTTCAAGAACACCTTCTCCCGTTCCTTTCTTTCCCTTTCAGCCTCCTGTCGTTTTCCCGCCCAAAGGAGTACCGGCAGCAAAACCACCAGCATCACCAAAAGTCCCTCCATCGGAGCCTTCACTTCTGAATGTCCTATGGTCACACCTTTTATTTCATCCGGCAAATAAAACCCTGTTTCCTTTACAGTCTCTGCTTCCAGCTTCCGCAAAGCCTCTTTTGCCTCATAAAACAGCACCTCTTCGCTTTCTTCCTGATACGGAAGCACTGTCACAGCAAACCAATATTCCCGGCATTCCTCCTCCAAAGTCACACGCGCCTGCAATGTAACCTCACATGGAGCCGTTAAGCCTTCGCGAACCACCGTCCCGTCCCGCTTCACCGTTTCCTCATCAGAACTTGCCCAGCGGATCTCAGCTCCCGTAGCCTTTACCGCCAGGGGTAACGTCAAATTTTCTGTCACCACAGCCTTTTCTGCCCCCTCCGGATTTAATGCTCCCTTCAGAACCCGAAGCGTTTCTCCGAATGCTGCTTCCTTCTCTTCCGCCGTCTTTTCCCTCGCTCCTACCTCAAGCTCAAATTCCGTCTCCTTTTCCCCCGCAGTCAGTAAAAGCTTCGTACTTCTGCTCCCGTTTTCAGGTCTTTCCAGCCAAATACGCTCCACCGTTTCTCCTGATACCTTTTGCTGCACAAACACAGCCACCACAACAAGCACAGTCAGGCATGCCAGTCCCAACCGGATTTTTTCCTTTTTTCTCATTATGGCACCTCCTATACCGAAACTGTACCGATTCGCTCAACCAGCATCACAAGAATGCCGTAAATTGCCAGCCCTGCCGACATCACGCAGACTCCGTACAGATTTCGGTACAACGGAGCCAAAAACTCCGGCAGAAACAGCTGCATATACAACAACATAGCAAAAGGCATATATTTCATAATACACATCTCATACTCTCTGCTGCGAAGCACTGCCCGAATGTGCCGCAATGCTTCCTGCTTTTCCCTAATTATCCGTTCCGTATTGGAAATTACCTGCTGCATAACCCCTCCGGTTCGTTTTGCAATACATAGCACTTCCGAAAACTCTCCCGCCTCCTCACAGCTGCATTCATCCGCAAGTCCGGCAAAGGCCTCCTCTACGGTAACTCCCAGTCGCATTTTCCGCTGCATTCTTGTTACCGCCATAAGAAAAGACTCTGTCTCGCTATACGATGTAAGCATCCCTCTTTGAGCTTCTCCCACCGCACTTTCCAGCGAATAGCCAACCGCAAGTGCCTCCTTCAAAAATCCGAGCCACTCTGCAAACAGCTGCTGTTCCCGCTCCGTTTTCCTATTTTTCTCACGTTTTTTCTCTTTCCAAAGACAAATTACAAGAAACACCGGAAGCAGAACAAACCCTCGTACATCCCGATAAAACAGCCATGCCACATTTCCGCACAGCATTCCTCCCTTCAATGTTCCCGAAAGAACCCACCGATATTGAAAAAAATCCCTGATTTTCTTCTGTTTCACACACATTCCCCCACCTTCCAGAAGCTTGAATTCCGGCAATACTGCAGCTTTTCCTTTCCGTTCTCCGTTTCCTTTCCCGAAAACACCGTGCGCAGCCGGATTTCGCCCTCACATAATCCGTTATTTTCACAAATTTGTGTCACCCCGCGGCTGCCGTCCCGCCGCCTGTGCAGCTGCACAAAAATATCAATTGCTGATGCTATCTGCCTTCGTACAGCAAACAACGGCATATCACTTCCCTGCAGTACCATTGTTTCCAGTCTGGACAGCATGTCCTCTGCCGAATTGGCATGCCCGGTAGAAAGAGACCCTTCATGTCCGGTATTCATCGCCTGCAACATATCCAGTGCCTCCGCCCCTCGTACCTCCCCTACGATAATCCGGTCCGGACGCATTCGCAGTGCCGTCCTTATCAAATCCCGGACGGTCACGGCACTGCAGCCCTCTGTATTGGCATTTCGCACCTCCAGGCGTACCAGATTCGGCAAATTCTGAAGCTGCAGCTCTGCCGCATCCTCAATTGTAATCACCCGTTCTTCCTTAGGAATATACGCCGATAAAGCGTTTAAGAAGGTGGTCTTTCCAGAACCGGTACCACCGCTGATAAAGATATTGCGGCGCATTTGTACCGAATATAGCAAATAATCCTTCGCCTGCTCTGATATTGCCCCCAGCTCCACAAAACGCTCCAACGTATACGGCACCTTGGAAAACTTACGGATCGTTACCACCGGACCGTCAAGAGCAGCAGGCGGCAATACAATATTGACTCTGGAGCCATCCGCAAGCCGTGTATCCGCAATAGGACTGGCTTCATTCACCACCCTGTTTGCTCCCGCTGCCATTTTCTGAATTACATCCCTTAAACGTGCCTCGGAAGAAAACTGCTTTTCCCACAAATACAATTTTCCTTCTCTCTCATAAAAAACTCTTCCGGGACCGTTTACCATAATCTCTGTGATACGGTTATCCGCCAATAGCTCCTCCAGAATATCAAAGCCGCGAATCGCATAAAAAATTTCGTTTTTCAACCTGCATTTTTCTTCCAGGGGAAGGTAATGCTCTCTTCCGTATGCCACTATCACCTGCTCCAGCTCCGCAAGCACCTGCTCATCTTCCGGTTCTTCGGACAGATTGAGCCGTTCCAGTGTCCGGTTCCGAATCTCCTCCCGTATGTCCACAAACTGCCTCCCTTCCTCTTTTTACTGCATCTGCCGCCGCTTGTGCCACATCCGTATTATCTTCTCCGCAACACAGCGGAAACTCCGTTATCCGCGAAAGCAGCTCTGCTTCTCCCGCCTCCTTTAGCTGCCGCAAAAACTCTGTCTGCAGTGCTCTTCCTTCCTCCGTTTCCCACACCGGAATCAGAATCACATCACAATACCGCAGCATCATCAGCCCTGCAGCATCAAACTGCCCTATCGCAACTGCCACCGTATCATATTCCGTTTTCGTCTCCAAAAATCGAAATAAATTTTCTATATCCTCTTTTGAAACCTCCCTTAACTCCGCACTCCAGCGCACCGGTCCGATACTGTCCAAGCCCTTTTCTTTTTGTACCAGCCCAGAAAACACTTCACCAGACATTTCTTCCCGCTGCTTCAGGTAAAACAAAAGCTCTGACATGCCATCCCTAAAACCTCTTCCACAGCTTCCGAAAGGAAGGAACGGAAGGTACAGCACCGTTCCCGCAAGACCGGCTGCAATTTTGCGGGAAAGCCGCTCCATACAAACCCCTCCGGCGGGCGAATACACGCCAAACACCCAAAGCTTTCTCCCGCTCTTTTCGGTCTCTGTAAGTCTTTTTTCAATTTCCCTTGCGGACTGATATCGATACATAAGTGACGTTCCCCGCACTTCCTTCGTTTCACTAAGCCACAGCACACGGACATCCGTTTGCAATGCTATGCTTAAAACCTCCTTTTCAAAGCATTCCGCCGCAAGAATCGCATATACCGCACCGCTTTCAATGTAGCTCCTTGCTTCCTCCGGTCGGGAAAACACAACCGCCCGATAAGGAAAGCTTCGTCTGCTGTTTAAATACACCGCAAGTCTGCCGGCGTACTCCGGCATTCTGTCTATAATGATAATTAATTTCTCCAACGACACCCCTCTTTCGCCTGCTTATTTGTATTTCGTTTTGTGGGAAAAAGATTCCGATTTAGGAATCATCCGCTCGATCTGAGCTTGATGTAATTATCATAATCGCTTTTGGGGATAATGTCAACAGCTTAGACATATCTTTTCCTTTTTCGGAAGTTTCAACAAACTTTCCTCTTATTTTTCGTCACTTTCAACAATATTTTTTAAGTCTTTCTCTAAAATGATTTTTTGGTTTTTTCAGGACTTATGCAACATTTCTCTCCCATTTATTTACAAATCATCTTTTGGGTATATTTTTCCAGTCACCCGTCTATACTTTCCTTAGAACAAAACGAAGGGAGCTTATCTATGCCGATTCTGTTAAAAAAGAGAAAAAAAATGGACAATCCGCTTTTAAAAGAGCTGCAGGCAACCCGTCTGGAGCTGGAAGCCGCCTACTCTGTATTTGAAAATGCAGTGGACCCGGATCTGGTGTCCAGCAGTATTTACCGCATTAACTCCGTGCAGGAACGCTATCAATTTCTGCTAAAACAGCTGAAAAAGACCGAGTCCGTCTTGCAATCCTCTTAGAAATCCTCTATACTAAAAGATAAAATACAACGAGCAACCGGCACATTTTATCCTCAAGCGCATCTGCTTCTGATTATTTGCCGGCCGCATCGGAAAGCGAGGTTTTTATGGCCATTGACCGCTATGCTTTAGTTACAAAACATAACCCGAAATTATCCGCGGTTACGATTCAGTCACCGTTGTCTGTCGGCAACGGTGATTTCGTCTATACTGCCGATGTAACCGGTATGCAGTCCCTTATCTCAGACTACCTGTCCGCCGTACCTCTTTGCACAATGGCACACTGGGGTACTCATACCCTTCCGGCAGATCATCCGCGCTATCATCAGAAAAAAAATAAGGGGCAGGACGCAGGTGTACGGCAGGGAAGCACTCCGGCCATTCTTGCAACCACACCGGACGCTTCCTCCGGCAATACCGCCGCCCAAAAACAGGACTCCTTACAAGGACGCACTGCATATACCTTAAAGGACTTAACACCTACTACCTATCCTTATCTGGACCGTACTGTAGGCTACCCGGTCAACTGCGCACCGGGAGAAGAATCGGTTTATACCTGGCTCCGTGAAAATCCGCATCGCGCAAATCTTGCGCTTATCGGGCTATCCTACCGCGGACAGGCTTTGACTCCGGCACAGCTCTCCGATATTTCGCAGGAGCTTTCCCTCTACACAGGAGTTATCCACAGCGCCTACACCATTGAGGGGATTCCCTGTGAGGTGGAAACTGTTTGTGACAGCGACACCGATACCGTTGCCTTTCGAATCAGATCCAATGCTTTCACAGAGCACCTTTCTGCCTTTCTGGCATTTCCGTTTGCTTCTCCGGAAAAGGCAGCCGGCAGTTTTTCGGCAGAGGCAGAGGATCAGGAAGAGACCGTGCTTTCCCAAACCTCCCTTTCCTCGGATGTATCCGCACCAATCCACATCCTTACCCTGCGCTGCCGCCAAAACAACGATATCTATTTTGTAACGATTTTTGTAAAAAACGGAGTGGTCGAACCGGATAGCCGTTCCCACACCTGCCGGATTTACGCTGTCAGGGGCAACACGCTTTCCCTTACGGTTTCCTTTGCCAAAGCTGCCCCCCCTGCGCCTCAGGATTTTGAAACGGTGCTTTCCCGAAGCACCATTTCAAAAAAGAATTTTTGGGAACATGGGGCAGCCATTGACTTTTCCCGCTGCAAAGACCCACGGGCAAAGGAACTGGAGCGCCGTATGATTTTATCCGAATACCTTCTCTCCATCCAATCTGCAGGAGCCCTTCCACCGCCGGAAACCGGACTTACCTGCAACAGCTGGTACGGAAAGTTTCATTTAGAAATGCATCCATGGCATGCCGCATGGCTGCCGCTTTGGGGACACGGAGACTTATTAGAAAAAAGTCTCTGCTGGTATCAGACACATTTACCGGAGGCAAGAGAAAATGCAAGAAAGAACGGCTTTGCAGGAGCGCGCTGGCCAAAAATGGTAGGGGAGGACGGCATGGATTCTCCGTCTGTCATTGCGCCACTGCTTATCTGGCAACAGCCTCATTTGATTTTTATGTGCGAGCTGTTGTATCAGGCAGAGTCAAACGAAGGAAAGAAAAAAGAGCTGCTGTTCCGCTACTTTCCTCTGTTAAAGGAAACTGCGGATTTCATGGCGGACTTTGCCGTATACGTTCCGGAGTACGACCGCTACGAACTGTTCGGTCCGATGATTCCGGCGCAGGAGTGCCACAGGCCGGAGGATGTAAAAAATCCGACCTTCGAAGTGGAATACTGGTACTACGGATTGAAGACTGCACTGCATTGGGCAAAGCGGCTGGATTTCTGTTTGTCCGGCACCCCTGCCACGTCCGACCCGCGCACCGGACACGTCTCCGGCGCAGCATTTTCTTTGGACAAAGCTGCACTCCGCAGATGGAGCGATATCAGCGAAAAGCTTTTCGTTCCGACACCGGATAAAAACGGTCTCTATCCGGCGCACGAAAACTGCCCGGATACCTTTACCCGCTTCAATGAGGATCATCCGTCCATGCTCTGCGCCTATGGACTGCTTGACACCGGACGCTTAGAAAAAAAAGTGGCAGCCGCCACCTTACAAAAGATCGAAGAATGCTGGGACTACAATTCCCTCTGGGGCTGGGATTTTGCCGTACTTGCCATGACCGCCCTGCGTCTTGGAAATACGGAACATGCCCTTTCCTTGCTGCTTTCGGACACACCGAAAAACCGCTATGTAACAAATGGGCACAACAACCAGGAGGGAGACGCGTCGCTGCCGCTTTATCTGCCGGGCAACGGCTCTCTGCTCCTTGCACTTGCCATGTTTGCGGGAAGCTTTCCGGGGGCTGAGGCCTGTGCCGGATTTCCGAAAAATGGACTATGGGAGGATATTCAGATAGAAGGCTTTCCGGAGAGAAAATAGAAGGGTGCTTCACTGCGTGATGCTTTGTATTGCTGGAATGTCAGCCACTTTTTTCCAACCATAGGTTGGATACCCGGTAAAGGGCTCAAACCAATCGGTGATTGCTTTTTGCGTCATATGTTCGTAAACTGTAGGTGTAGGTTTTGAAGCAGACAAAAAGAGCTTTGTTTCTGTGCCCGTGTCAGTCACAGAAGTAAAGCCCTTTGATTAGCAGGTAGAGGGGATATAGAGTATGTGATATTGCTTATTGTCATTGGATATTGCCTGCCGACAAAGGTAAAGCCCTTGCCAAGCTCCATCAGGAATTGTTGCAGATGCGCTGTATGAACTAACCATACGTGACTTTGACCTTTTTGTATCTTTAGAGGAGATTGCAGCCAAGGCAAAGCTACTGCCTGAGGAGACGAAACAGGCCTTGGAGAAGCTGCCTCTCACAAAAAAGGAAGAAAAGGGTGAACTACGATATCGTTTGGAGGATTCCTTTTGCCACATGCCGGCGTTGTTGACGTTTTTGTATCAATTCTGTTAGGAAGAATCCGGTATTTTAAAACGCCCCTCCAAAAAATGCCGGGTAGTCGTAAAACAGTTAAACGAACAATTTAACTATTTTACGAACACCCGGCAATGGCGGGGCGTTTTTCTTAACATAAAACCTCTACTCTCTAATTATAATACGCAGCAACCGTGATAGTATACGGGCTTGTCCCTTCTACATATACCGTTCCGTCTGTTCCCTGAATTGTCACGCCGTTCTGATTTGCGTCCACAATCGTCCCATGGCAGGTTAATGTGCTAAGCGTACTGTCAGCGGTCACAACCCATGTGGACGTTTCATCTATCGAAAGATTT
>CAZAUP010000015.1:0-25948 GCA_964488415.1 uncultured Lachnospiraceae bacterium | reverse complement strand
AAAAAGAGTATAACACACAAGAAAAACCGGTGATGCAAAGGTGACAAAAATGTACCCGTTAATTTGTGGAAAATGACTAACGACAATGTATGAAATCTTGATTGATTTGATGCTTGAAATGCTGATAAATAAAGGTTTTTGAAACATTATGTATGTAACGAAACGAACCGGACAAACCGGTTTGCAGCATCAAAACAACAACCCTCCCGCAGTTGCCCACGGGAGGGAATTGTTTGAGTTATTAACTGTGTAAGCTGTTTTTAGGTAATCCGAGGATTACTGCGGAATAGTTACATAGCAACCAACCGGAACGGTGTACTCAGCAAAGCAATTTGCATCAGCATAGTTGGTCGTCTGAGCCGCAGTATGATTCCAAGCAACCGGCTCCCAGAAGGTAACGCTCTCAACATATACGGTAGTCGCAGTAGCGCGCTCGTCGTTAAGGGTTACATAGAACCTTCTGATCTGGTTGTTCTTAAACTTAACAGTACCATCAGTTTCTACATCCCAAGAGTTATAGGTAATGCCTTCTCTGTCAGTAAAGCTGAAGCAGTTCAGAAGAGCCTTCTGGAAAGCACCGGTATCACTCGGGCTAACACTTACACTTACAGCATTTCTGGACGCAAGCTTGTAGCTGCCGCCAAGGTCACAGGTTACGGAAAGACTGCTGCTTGCCTTTCTTACAACTTTATTAACACCATTTACCTCGACAATCTCATAAAGGATGAACTCGTAGCTGCCTGCACCGAGTACATTCACACCACTTACCTGACCGTAATCGGAGTAAGATGTAATCGGAGTACCGGTGGTACTGCCATCACCATCCACCTTACTCTTTGCATCCGCGCTGAAGCTCAAGGTGTACTGCGTGCCGGTGCCATTAGAACTAGAAGTAACATTAGTAGCATTGCTGATATTCTTGCCACCCTTATTGACTACATAGTAGTAACCGGTAGAAGCTGCTGCTACACCTGCATCCGTGGTCGGAAGTGCGCCTTCAATCTTGATTTCATCCCATTTAGCACCGTTGTTCACATAATATGCTGCAAAGGTAGCGGTCTTAGCCTGTTCAGTATCGATGTTCCAGTACATATTACTATTGTCACTATAGGTATTGTATCTTCCGACGTTATTACCGTTGTTCTTTACGCTATCTGCACTGGTAACAAGCTGGATGGTCATATCGTTTGCGCCAAGACCATCGTTGTTTGTATCTACGGCTCTTCTTGCATCCACATAGAAGTTCGCCGTCTTCGTTGCATAAGTTTTTCTGTCTGTCACCGTTACAACAAAGGTGAAACGGTATGTGTTTACAGCAGTACCCTTACCATCGATGTCATCTAAGATAGCCTTTAATGCAGAACTGTCAAGCTTAAAACCATCATTGTTACTAGGATTGTAATCATCTACCCATGTCAATGCACTAGCTGCACGTTTGGAAACATCATTCGTACCATCTACTGCTACGTTGATATTTCTATAGTTGTCATTATACTGACCATACTGGTCAGCAATCTGTATGCGAATATACGGGTTCTCTACCGATGTTGAATGAACATCCTCACCATTCGGATTTACGCAAACAACCACGCCACTGTCAGCGGTTACATAGGTGAGGGTCGGCTCAGCCTGAACCTTAACCTCGATGATGCCGATAGCAGTCTCTACGCTATAACCATTTACGTTAGAAACGTAGGAAACCATGATACGACCGGTGCCGGTCTTGCGCGGATATAACTGAATATCACTGGTATTATTATAAACTTCAAGTACGTCCGGAACTAAGGAAGTGAAGTTTGCAGCACCGAGGGTCTCGGTTCCGTCCTCGCTCATGATGATGTAACCAAAACGGTCCACATCAATCAGGTTATCACTGTCGGTATCTTCTGCTAACTTAATTCTTACAACGAGCTTGTTATTGGCTACGGTAGACTCCATCTTTACATCGGTGGTGCTGCCGTAGATGTTACCGTCAGTTACATACTTCACAATCTTCTCAACACCGGACTGAGCCTTAGCTACAGCTACGAAGGTGTAGGAAGCGGACGTGAAGGCATCCTTTTCATCACCGTTGGTATCATACTCGTAGGTGTGATACTCAGCCTTAACAACGGCACGCTCACCAACCTCTGCGAAGTAGAGGGTCGTGTCAGAGGTCTCGTAATCACTGTCTACATACTTAATGATGTAGGTTAATCTGCCACGTAACGTATCGGTGGTTACATCAATGCCGTTTGCATCGTACAGAGTAGCCCAAATCTTGGTATTGCTGTTTACCACAACATTACGCTTGCTGGTGTTGTACTGATCGGAATGAAGAACTACAGATACCGGAGCACCGTTCGATGCTACCATGGTCTGCATATCATAACCCTTAATGGTTACTTCGTACTTAGCACCATCGGTGAAGCCATAGAATACTTCAACCTCTGCAGACTTGTTATCGTCAGACATGGTTACGCTCTTAACGAGGTAGTTTACCTTATCCGTACCCTGAGCTACAGCTACGATTTCGTCAATGTTAACATCCTCAACGGTGATAGCGCCGTTAAGACCGGTAACAGTGAACTTTACTCTCGTGGTCTGCTTTAACTCTACGTCGGTGTTCTCTAAGGTCACGGTTACCTTCTCCGAGGTAGCGGTTGCCTGGGAGTACTTACTGGACTGATAAAAGAAGTTGTTTTCTCATAGGCAGAATATTGTCGGATTGCTGCGGCTGTTGTAAAAAGTCAAAGAATGTGATTGATTTTACAGGCGTTTTTTTGCTTTGTAACAGTTGTGTTTTTAATGGATGGCCGTAAAATACTGTAAAAAAGGGAATGAGGGCGAAAAATACTTATTAAAAAATTGGCCGCACAAAGAAAAAGATAGCAACAACCCTTCCGCGGCTTTTGCGGAAGGGAGTGTCGATGCGGCTGAAGTCCAATGTGCGCAGGTCTTTAATGCGCTTTTTTTACAGTATGCGACACCTGTTTTCGACACGTAATTAGTGACATATTAGTAACACATTAGCGACAAAGCTACACCCTGATTTTGGAAATTTCAGCGCGAAGCTCTTCTAAGGTACGGTGTCCGTAAACGGCCTTTTCCACATCCTTTCCGAGACTGTGCCCCATAAGAAGGTGCTTGGACAGCTCGTCCACCTTATATTTGTCACAGAGCCACGAAAAGGTGTGACGGCAATCGTGCGGCGTTCTTTTTTTGCCGGAGGCGGTGGTGGCAATGCCGAGACGTTCCATGGCAGGATAAAAGTAGTTGGAACGAAAGCATTTTGCACTGTAGCGCGGGAAGTTGGTTCGGAATTGCAGGGCAAAGGGCAGTACGCAGTCGTGAATTGGAACGATACGCCCTTTTCCCGCAGTGGTTTTGACACCGCCCTTAAAATATTGTTCCTCTGCATTTAGCTCAATGGTTTCAAAGGCCTTGATGCGGAAGCCGGTATAAATCATCAGAAGAATCATCTGTACCACGCGGTCCTTCTTATGAGCCCAAAGCAGCTCCAGCTCTTCCGGAGTGAAGGGTTCGCCTTTCTCGTTGTCATCGTCGCGGTTGATGGTTACAAACTTAGAGTAGTCCTTTTCCACAACATCGTTTTCCAAAGCATAACGATACATCTGGCAGAATAGCTTTTTCAGATTGCAGACACTGGAGTAACCCAGAGTACAATTGTTGATGACGGACTGCATATCTGCCTTTCGGATATCGATAAAGCGCATGGAATGGAGCCGGACAGAGTTTTTGAAGGCGGTATCGTAGGCGTACCTTGAAGAGGAAGAAAGACTTTTGCTGCCGGGACTAAATTTTTCATCGTAAAATAGCCGGTAGACATCTGCAAAGGTAAGGGCGCGGGAAGAAATGTCATATGGCCGTTTGTGAAATTCACTTAATGCATTATAGGCGGCGTACCAGTCTTCGTAATAACCGATGGCGTGAAGGGTCTGGCCGGTTTCCTTTTGAGACGGAAGACCTTTGGAGGAAGGGTACGCAGCATAGGGACGGCTGCGGTTTCCACTGAGTTTTTTGATACAGCCGAAGCCGTTGGGAAGCTTTTGCCGCTTTCGTGCAGCTGCGGAGCCCTTTACTTCTGCCGGTGTCTGAAGGGGCGGAAGTGCCGGAAACACATAAGGAGACGGAGACTCCGGGGGATGGAATGCGAGTGCGGTAGGATAACCGCAGCCCGGACAGAAGTAAGCCTTATCGGAAAGAGTGTGGGCACATTCGGGACATGCAAGCAGTGCCATAGAGTAACCTCCTTGTTCATGAAAAGTTTTTGGTAATGCCATGAATCTGACATATAGTAATTTTATACTTAGTATGGTATACTGGAATGGGTTTTACTACAAGATGTGGTTCGTTTACAAAAAACATAAAAATAGAAAAACGTAGCAGGGGATACGTGGCAGAGTAACAAAGGAGCGATAGCATGAAGATACATAAGCGTTATGAAAAAGGGAAAAGAGTGATGACAGTGCTGCTGTGTGCAGCTCTCTTATTGGGGAAGGTGCCGGCGGCAGAGCCGGTGACGGCAAAGGCGGCTTCACAGGGGACGGTTCTGGCTTCTACATTATATGTGCGGAGCGGTCCGGGCACGACCTATGATAAAGTGACGGTGGACGGTCAGGAGGTTTATCTGACGAAAAACACAATAGTGGATATTTCTTCGGAAAAGGATGGCTGGTACTATGTGACTGCTGTCTTTCACGGAGAAACGATAAAGGGGTATATCAGCGGTAAGTATGTTTCTGTAGAGCAGGCAGCGGCAGCGACCGGGACACCGACGAAGGTGCCGGTAGCTTCATCTGGCAATACAGCGTCGGATTTCTCGGTTCCGGCAAGAATCTGGGTAAGTGAGCTGAATATCCGTCAGACCGCCAGCACCTCCGGTGCGCTGGTGGATACCTTAAAAAGCGGCGCATCGGTGACGGTAATCGGTCAGACCTATACCGGTTCCGACAAATGGTACAGGGTAACCTATCAGTCCGGCGGAAAGACAGTGACGGGCTATGCGTATGCAGCATATGTGACCTTAAACGGTCAGATTCCGACCGCTACGCCGGTTCCTACGGCGGCTCCGACAGCAGCACCGTCTGCGGGAAATACCGCATCGGAGTTTTCGGTTCCGGCGAGAGTGATTGCCAGCACTGTAAATATCCGAAGCGGAGCAGGGACAGGGAATTCTGTTATTACTACCCTGACCTATGGTACACAGGTAACCGCTACCGGAGCTTCCAAGGTGGGAAATGACACATGGTATCGTATTTCCTTTGACTTAAACGGGACCAAAAAGGTGGGCTATGCATACGGTCCGTATATTTCTTTGACAACGGCACTTCCGACTGCTACGCCGGCTCCGACAGCAGCACCGACAGCAGCACCGTCTGCGGGAGATACTGCGTCTGAGTTTTCGGTTCCGGCAAAAGTGATTGCCAGTATTGTAAATATCCGAAGCGGAGCAGGGACAGGGAATTCTGTTATTACTACCCTGACCTATGGTACACAGGTAACTGCTACCGGAGCTTCCAAGGTGGGAAATGATACATGGTATCGTATCTCCTTTGACTTAAACGGGACTAAAAAGGTGGGCTATGCATACGGTCCGTATATTTCTTTAACAGCGGCACTCCCGACTGCCACACCGGTTCCGACGGCGACACCAAAGCCGACTGCCACACCGGCTCCGACGGCGACACCGGTGCCGGAGGGGATACTTGCGGATTACCGTATTCCGGCAACGGTGGCTGCGTCCAGTCTGAATGTGAGGGAACAGGCAGGTACGGATAAGGCGATAGTTGCGATTTTGATGAATACCGCCAAGGTAACCGCTACCGGCAGCTGCTTTGTGGGCGGCGACCGGTGGTACTGTATCGAGTTTGACTTAAATGGTGTAAAGAAGACGGGGTATGTATTTGGACAGTATTTGAAGCTGTCTGAGCCGGAGCCTTCGAAGACACCGACCCCGACAGAGGGAAGCGTTTTGACACCTACAGAAGCTCCGGCAATCTCTGTGACGGGAGAGTTTGCTTATGCCGCAAAGGTTTCCGCTACGCAGCTAAATCTCCGTAAGGGTCCGGGAACAGAGCATGGTGTAGTAAGACTTTTAACGAAGGATGCTGCCGTGACGGTAACCGGTGAAGAGCAAAATGGTACGGATAAGTGGTATCGTGTATCTGCAGATGGAGAAGAGGGCTATGTTTTAAGTGACTATATTAAATTGGACTTTGCTGCTGAGGTAAACGGTGTGCTGACGGAGCAGGTGCGTTTGCGCTCCGGTGCCGCAAGGACTGCGGCTTATGTAAAGAAGAGTACGGGGGCAGTGGTTGTGCTTGCCGCGGATACGGCAGTGAAGCTGACCGGAGAGCAGACGGGTACGGTTAAGTGGTTTGCCGTGACCTGTACCATTGATGGAGAAACGGTAAGGGGGTATATAGAAGCGGAGGCGGTAAAGCTCGGAAAAGCGGAAGCACTGACCCCGACACCAAGTCCTACGCCGAGTCCTACGCCGACACCGAGTCCGAGTCCGACTCCGAACCCGAATGCCACCCCGACACCGAGTCCGACTCCGACCGCAACCCCGACACCGCAGGCTACTCCTGCGGCGGAAGCAAAGGAGAATGCGGCAGGTGAGCAGGTGGGCTGGGGCAAGGCGGCTCATCCGAATGCTTCGTCGATGGTGTTAAAGCAGCTGCCGAAGAACGGAGTTGGCAGTGTAAAGGTAGAGGAAGGCTCCAGCCGCGCTGTTACGGTTACTTCTGATACCTATTTGAAGCTATACGGACTTTACGTGGATGAAAGCGGAGCTGTTTACCGTCATGTAGGTGTAACCTACCGTGAAAAGGAGTATTACGGATACATTTTAGAAGAGCGCATTACCGAATGTGAGGCACCGGCGACACCGAGTCCGACACCGGATATCGGTACGGATATCTGGGGAAGGGATGACAATGACCAGACAGGTACGCCGGGTGTCAGCTCAGATTTTGAACTGGAGATGACGGCACAGGGCTTTCCGGAATCCTACAAGCCGATGCTGCGTGAACTCCATGCAATGTACCCTGACTGGGTGTTTAAGGCATATCATACCGGATTGCTCTGGGAGGATGCCGTTGCAGAAGAAAACATTCCGGGAAAGAATCTGATTCCGAACAGCTCCGGCATTGAGTGGAAGTCTCTGGAGGAGGGAGCATATAACTGGAAGACCGACAGCTTTATCGTATATGACGGTTCTACATGGGTAACGGCTTCCAAGGCTGCCCTGGAGTATTATATGGATCCGCGTAATTTTCTTGACGACAAATCCATTTTCCAGTTTGAGGTGCTGACCTACGAGCCGTCTTATCAGAACCAGTCCGGTATTGAGAATATTTTGAAATATACGCCGTTGTATCAGGAATACTATGTATACGAGGATGAATACGGTCAGCTGCAATCCATCAGCTACAGTGAGACCTTCCTAAAGGCGGCGGAGTATTCCGGTGTCAGTCCGTATCATCTTGCCACCCGTGTAAAGCAGGAGGTGGTAACGGGCACTACGACAGTGAGCAACAGCGTTACCGGTACGGTAAGCGGCTTTGAGGGCTTGTATAATTTTTACAATATCGGGGCATACCATAGTACACAGGCCGGCGGTGCCATTGCCAACGGCTTGAAGTATGCGAAATACGGCAGCAGCTCCAATGACACGTTAAATGATGCATCCCTGATTCCGTGGAATGACCGCTATCGTGCGATTGTAGGCGGCGCATACATTATCGGCGATTCCTATATTAATCGCGGGCAGAATACCATTTATCTGCAAAAGTTTAATATGACTTCTTATTATACATACAGCCACCAGTACATGGCAAATGTGGCAGCCCCTTCTTCTGAGGGCAAGAAGACGGCACAGGCGTATACCGGTGCAACGGATAGTCCGATTGTGTTCTCTATTCCGGTATTTATGGACATGCCGGAGGAGAGTTGTCCGGTTCCGACCGTGGCTTATAATCCGAACAATTACCTGTCCAAGCTGGCAGTAAAGGCGTTAGACGGTACGGTCTACCAGCTGACTCCGAGCTTTGATGGCGCGTCCGTAGCTTCGTATTCCCTGATTGTGGACAGTGATACGGAAGTGATTTCCATTGAAGCGACAGCGGTAAGCAGAAAGGCAGCGGTAAGCGGTGTCGGGTATCACCCGTTGGAAATCGGCAGGAACGAGCTTACGGTTTGTGTGATTGCGGAGGATGGTTCCACAAGAGAGTATCAGCTGTATGTGGTAAGAGAATAGCAGAGGAGAATGGGAATGAAACGAGTGCTGTTTTTTGTTCTGCTTGCAGTGATGCTCCGGTGCGGAGCGGCGGAAACGGTGCAGGCAGCGGTGGCAACCATTGAGTTGCGGACAGAAACCGAAGAGCTTCGCGTGGGGGAAGAGTTTGAGGTGACACTCCTGATTACGGCGCAGCCGACAGAGGGAGAGTCGGCTGCGGCTGCGGCCATCGGGGACTTTGAAGCGTACCTGATGTATGATGCGGATTTGATAGAGTTTATTACGGCACCGTCCTGTATTACAGGAGGTGCCGGTATGCTGCGGATTTCTGATATTGGCGCATCGGTAAGCAGGGAAAGCAGAAAATATGTGATGCGGTTTGGTGCGCTCGCGCGGGGAAATTCCGTGATTACCATGTACACTATGCCGATGGTGTATGTCTACGGTACGGGTGATGCCATGTCTGTGTCCAATAATGAGCTTACCCTGGCGGTATTGCCGGCGCAGAATGCGTCGGATAATGCCAACCTTTCAGCACTGCGTGTGAATCCCGGAAAGCTTTCACCTGCCTTTGCCACGACCATCCGGGAATACGAGGTGTCGGTGCCCTACAGCACGGAGATGATTGTAGTCAGCGCTTTGACGGAGGATGAGAAGGCTACGGTGGCGGTGAACGGCAGCACGAATTTGCAGGTGGGAAGAAATACGGCGGTTGTGACGGTGACGGCGGAGGACGGTACGGAACGGCGCTACTATTTATATATAACCAGGGAAAAAGAAGAAATCGCAGAGCCGACCGAAGCACCGGAGAAGCCGGAAAGAACGGATTATGAAGCCGGGGTGCATGCAAAGGAGGAGAACGGCACGGTTGTGATTTCCTTCGGCGGAGAATATACGGTTTCTGCAGAGCAGGACCGTTATGTAGCACCTGTCGGGTATGAAGAAACCGTGCTTTATCTTGACGGTATCAAAATAAAAGGCTATATCAAGCGGGATGCACCGGAAAGTGATTTTTTTATCCTGGTTTTGGAAAACAGGCTGGGGATTAGCGGATATTACCGTTACGACAGAGAGGAACAGACCCTGCAGCGGTTTGACGATGAGAAGCTTGAAATTAAGCAGATTGTGGAGGAGGATAACAGTATTCTTTATGCGACGATTGAAAAGTATCAGAGTCAGCAGGTATTGCTTATATTCCTTCTTGCTTTATTTATAGCAGCAAGTGTGTTACTATTGCTTCTGATGGTACGGCTGTATCGTCACGGAGGCGGAAATGACGGGGATTTGGATGAGTAAGAAACGATGAGCGAAAAGGAAGGATGGTGGCCGGATGTTGCTTCGAATTGATTTTGGCAGTGAAGAGGCACTGTATATGCAGCTGTATAACCAAATCATTTACGGAATCGCTAATGCGGATTTACAGCAGGGAGATACGCTGCCTTCGGTAAGAGAGCTGGCGGAAGACATCGGCATTAATATGCATACGGTGAATAAGGCCTATGCGGTGCTTCGCCAGGAGGGCTATTTACGACTTGACCGGAGACGCGGGGCAGTCATCGATGTTAACAGCGATAAGCTGCGCGCACTGGAGGCATTGAAAAACGAAATGCGGATTTCCTTAGCGAAGGCCTTGTGCAGAGGGCTTTCCGAGGAGGAAATTCATGCGGCTACGGATGAGGTGCTGCAGCAGTTTCAGGGAATGTAACAGGGTGCATCTCTTGTCCGGAGAAATTTGAAATATGGAATTAACAGAAAGGCAGACACATGGGAAAGTTGTATACAGAACAGGCGGAGCGGGTAATCAGCTGTGCCGGTCAGGCGGCGGAGCAGTTATCTCACGGCTATATTGGCAGCGAGCATCTTTTGATAACGTTGCTGCGCGAGGAATGTGTGGCGAAGGAAGTGCTGCAAAGCAACGGTGTAAAAGCAGAAAAATTAGATGAGCTGATTGCACAGCTGATTACACCGCAGGGAAAAAATCGTAAGAAGAAAGTGCAGAATACACCGCGTCTGCTTCGGATTCTGGAGCAGGCAGGGCAGGAAGCAGAGCGTTATAACAGCAGAGAGGTCGGTACGGAGCATTTGTTACTGGCTCTTTTACAGGAGGCGGACTGTATTGCGGTGCGTTTGTTAAATACGCTTGGAATTCCGGGGCAGAAATTGTATTTTGATACCTTAGAGGCCATGGGGATTGATTCTACCAGAGCTAAGGCAGATTATGCCATGAGCAGAAGCCGCATGAAGAAGACAGAGAACGGAAATGGTTCCCTGCTGGAAAAATACAGCAGGGACTTGACCGAGATTGCGGCGAAGGGGAAGCTTGATCCGGTAATCGGAAGAGATGAGGAAATTAGCAGGGTAATTCGTATTTTAAGCCGGAGAACCAAGAACAACCCATGCCTTGTGGGGGAACCGGGCGTAGGTAAAACGGCTGTGGCAGAAGGTCTTGCGGCGCGGATTGCAAGAGGAGACGTGCCGGAAAGCATGAAGAAAAAAAGGGTGCTGTCGCTGGATTTATCCGGCATGGTGGCAGGCTCCAAGTACCGTGGTGAATTTGAGGAGCGTATCAGGCGCGTGATGGATGAGGCAATTGCTGACGGTAATGTTTTGATTTTTATTGATGAGCTGCATACCATTATCGGTGCAGGCGGAGCAGAGGGAGCGCTGGATGCCTCCAATATTATGAAGCCTGCGCTTGCGAGAGGTGAATTTCAGGTTATCGGTGCCACCACAAGAGAGGAGTACCGGAAGCATATCGAAAAGGACGCGGCACTGGAGCGCAGGTTCCAGCCTGTGGCTGTAGAGGAGCCGTCTCTTTTGGAGGCGGAGAATATTTTGTTCGGCTTGCGGGAAACCTACGAGGCGCATCACGGCATTAAAATTAGTGATGAGGCAGTGAAGGCGGCAGTTCGTTTGTCTGAACGCTATATCAATGACAGGTTTCTGCCGGATAAAGCGATCGACGTTCTGGATGAAGCGGCTTCCATGGTACGCCTGAATGTACTTACGGGGCTGCAGGAGGTTTCCGGGAAAAAGCAGCAGCTGGAAAAGCTTGAGCAGGAAAAAGAAGCCTTACTGCTTTCAGGTAATGCGGAGGGTGCCATTGCCCTTGCAGCAAAGCAGAAACGTTTAAAAAGCCGGATTGCGGCAGAGGAGGAGGCAGAAGAAAACACGCCTGTTCTTACGGAACAGGCAGTGGCGGATGTAATTTCCGCATGGACAAAGATTCCCCTTCAGAAGCTGTGCGAGGAAGAGAGTGAACGCCTTTTAAGGCTTCCGGAGGTGCTGAAGCAGCGTGTCATCGGTCAGGAGGATGCAGTGATGGCGGTGTCGCGTGCAATTCGCCGCGCCAGAGTGGGGCTGCAGAATCCGAATCGACCGCTTGGCTCCTTCCTGTTTCTCGGTCCGACAGGGGTAGGAAAAACGGAGCTTTCCAAGGCACTTGCCGAGGCAGTATTCGGAAAAGAGGATGCCATGATCCGGGTGGATATGTCCGAGTATATGGAAAAGCACAGCGTATCAAAGCTGATTGGTTCGCCGCCGGGCTATGTGGGACATGAGGAGGGCGGCCAGCTAAGTGAGCAGATACGCAGAAACCCGTATTCCGTGGTATTGTTTGATGAGCTGGAAAAGGCGCATCAGGATGTGTTCAATATTTTGCTGCAGGTGCTGGAGGACGGTCATATTACGGATGCGCAGGGAAGAAAGGTCAGCTTTAAAAACACGATTATCATTATGACCTCGAACACCGGTGCGCAGGGGATTATGACTCCGAAGAATCTGGGCTTTCTGAGCACGGCTGCTGAGGAAGCTGACTATGAGCGGATGCGCGCCCGTGTCATGGAGGAGGTAAAGCAGAGCTTTAAGCCGGAGTTTTTGAATCGTATTGATGAGACGATTGTATTCCATACGCTGGGGGCGGATGCCATGAAGCAGATTGCCGGGCTTCAGATTGCGGCAATCGTAAAGCGCTGCAGGGAGCAGCTGGATATGACCGTAAAGCCGGGGGAAGCGGTGGCGGAGTTTATTGTAAAGAAGGGCTCTGATGAAAAGTACGGTGCAAGACCGATTCGCCGTGCGGTGCAGGTGCATATTGAGGATTTGCTGGCGGAAGAGCTGTTAAACGGTCGTATTGCAGAGGGGGATACGGTTGCATTGTCCGTGCGCGAGGCGGAGACACCGGAAAACGCAAGGCTTGTGGTGCGCCGGATACGCCGTCAAAAGAAGTGTTAAGAAAGTATTAGCTTTTTATGAAGTTGTGAAATAATGTAGAAAAAAATAGGAAAATGTGCTATACTGACAATGTAACAAAAAACACAAGAGAAGCTGTTACAGGAGGATAAGAAAATGGCAGAGCTGATTTATGTTCAGGATAACGGAAAGCTGGCGTTTGGTGATTATACCCTTGCTGCTAAGGCAAAGAAGGACGGCTTTGAGTTCGGTGGGGATTTGTATAAGGTAAAGACATTCGGGGAAATTACAAAGCTGGAGCGGAACGGTATGTTTGTATATGAGTCTGTGCCGGGGACAAAGGTAACGGATTTTTCGTCAAATGACAAGGAGATTGCGTTTACGGCAGAGGGAAGTGCTGATACACAGGTGACGGTTGAATTGGAGCCGGAAAAGGAGTTTAAGCTTTTTGTAGATGGGATTAATATCGGTAAGGTAAGGACAAATCTTGGCGGGAAGCTGGTTGTAAGCTTACAGTTGACAGCAGGAAAGAGTTCTGCGGTAAGAGTTGTAAAGCAGTAGGTAGTCTGGGGGAGTTATGGCAAAAGGGAAAGCTGTGTTTTTTTGTAAGGAATGTGGAATGGAATCGCCGAAATGGCTCGGACAGTGTCCGGGCTGTAAGGCGTGGAATTCTTTGGTAGAAGCGCCGCAGGCAGGGAAAGCAAAATCTTCTGCTTACGGCGTTTCTGCGTTGTCCGGGGCGGAGCCTGTGCTGCTTTCTGAGGTGGATACCGGAGAAGAAGAGCGTATTGCCACGGGCATTGGTGAACTGGACCGGGTGCTCGGAGGTGGCATCGTGATAGGCTCTCTGGTACTTGTCGGCGGCGATCCCGGTATCGGAAAGTCTACACTGCTGCTCCAGATGTGCTATGCACTGGCGAAGAAGGAGCGAAAGGTGCTGTATGTATCCGGTGAGGAGTCTGTTCGGCAGATTCGTATGAGGGCAGACCGTCTGCAGGTAACGGATGGAAGTATGCTTCTTTTAGCAGAGACCAGTCTGAACCGGGTGGAGGAAACGATTCGCCGGATTATGCCGGAGGCTGTTATCATCGATTCCATACAGACTGTGTATCGGGAGGACGCAGAGTCGGCACCGGGAAGTTCGGGGCAGATTAAGGAGGCAACGGCATCGCTGCTTCGTCTGGCAAAGGGTCTGGGCATAACGATTTTTATTATCGGTCATGTAACGAAGGAGGGCATTGTGGCGGGTCCCCGTATGTTAGAGCATATGGTGGACACTGTGCTTTATTTCGAGGGTGAGAGCCATATTTCCTACCGCATTTTGCGTGCGGTGAAAAACCGTTTCGGCTCTACCAACGAAATAGGTGTATTTGAAATGGAAGGAGCAGGACTCCGTGAGGTGAAGAATCCGTCGGAATATATGTTAGAGGGTCGCCCGGAGGACGAGCCCGGATCGGTTGTAACGGCGGCAATGGAGGGAACCCGTCCGATTTTGGTAGAGGTACAGGCGCTTGTTTGCCCGACGAATTTCAATATGCCGCGCCGTACAGCCGCAGGTACGGATTATAACCGTGTTACGCTTTTAATGGCGGTACTGGAGAAGCGTCTCGGCATTTCCCTTGCCGGCTGCGACGCTTATGTGAATGTGGCAGGGGGCATGAAGATTACAGAGCCATCGTTGGATTTAGCCATTGTGCTTGCAGTGCTGTCCAGCTACCGGAACCGGCCGTTACCGGCACGGACCGTAGCCTTCGGTGAGGTAGGCCTGACCGGTGAGATTCGTTCCGTCAATATGATGGCGGCGCGTATTGCTGAAGCGGAAAAGCTGGGCTATCAGAATGTAATTGTGCCGCGCCGGCAAAAGGCGGGAGAGGAAAAAAAGAGCAGGATTAACGTGATTGAGGTTGGGACGGTACAGGATTTACAGGCAGTGCTGCAGAGTCTGTAAGGGAGACCGGATGTCAAAGGAGGAAGCCTGTATGAAAATAAAAAAAAGAGGAGCGTCCGTGTGCGGTATGCTGCTTGGCATAGCTGTCATTTCCGGCTGCCGGAGTGCAGAGCCGGAGCTTGAAGACTGCCAGCCGATACCGGAAAGCGTTATCAGCATAACACCGGCAAGTGCTACCGGCATGACACCGACGGTTGTTCCTTCGCCTGCCCGTATTATTCCGGAAGATATCGTCAATACTTGGAAGGAGCCCTACACCTATGAGAATATGGCAGAGGATCTGGAATTGCTTGCCATGGCGTATCCGGATATTGTGGAGGTGACGACGGAAGGGTACAGTGCGGACGGACGTGCGATTTTTGCAGTACGTTTTGGTAATCCTCTGGCAAAGCAGGTGGTGTTTGTACAGGCGGCAATTCACGGCAGAGAGTACCTGACCACGCTTTTGGTGATGGAGCAGTTGGAAGTCTATGCAAAGGAATATGACACCGGAAGCTATGGAGGAAAAACATACCGGGAGATTTTTTCGGAGGTTGCGCTGGTAGTTGTTCCGATGACGAATCCGGACGGTGTGTCTGTCAGCCAGTCCGGTCCGGAAAGTATTCGTTCAGAGGAGCTTCGTACCCTGGTGGAGAGCTTTTATGAACGGGACGGTGCCGGTGTGACGAAGGAGTATTTTTACAAGAGGTATAAGGCAAATGCAAACGGGGTGGATTTGAACCGGAATTTTGCATATGGCTGGGAGGAATACGGTGGACCGCCGGTACCGTCGGCAGACCGTTATAAGGGAACGGCACCGGGCTCGGAGCCGGAAGCACAGGTACTGATGTTACTTACGGAGCGGGAGCCTGTGGCGGCGGCAGTAAGCTATCATGCCACCGGTTCGCTTCTTTACTGGGATTTTGGACAAAAGGATGAGATACGTGAGCGCTGCCGCTCGCTTGTGGAAACCGTGCATGCAGTAACCGGTTACCGCATTGTTTATGCTGAGTCTGACAAGCAGGATGAAGCAGGCTATTGTGAATGGGCAGTCGGGGTGAAGGGGATACCGGAGGTGACGATAGAAATCGGTACGGTAGCGGCACCTTTACCAAACAGTGAATTTGAAGGAGTCTGGAAGAAAAATAAAGAGGTTCTTGCAGCAGTAGCGGAACAGGTAATGCGGGAAACGGGAGAATAACGGACCGGAAAAGGAGGCAGGACGGTATGAAAAAGAAGAGAAAATGGGGTATTGTGGCGGGAGGCGTTCTTTTTCTGCTTGTCTGTGCAGCTGCCCTGTTGTTTTTGAAGAAAATACGTGCAGCGGGCGGGCTAAGCTATTTATATAATCTGAAGCATGATACGGCAGGTCTGGTTTCCACGGAATATATGCCGGAGGGGCTGGCGAATGCCACGGGGGAGCCGAAGAGTACAGAACTCACCAATCCGTCGGTGCTTGGTATTACGCAGAAGCTTCGGTATGAAAAAAACGGGGTTGTGCAGATAACAGAAGGCGAAACGGGTTTTGTACGGGAGGAACCGATTTCCTTTTATGGCGATTTGGTTACCGGTACGGCAGACGGACTGTTTACCTTTCGCGGGAACTATCACAGAACCGGTGCATCTTATGGATATGCGAAGGTGTCCGGTGAGCGGTTTGCAAAGGAATACTGGACGTTTCATACCGGAAAGCTGTTAAAATCCAACGGAACAAGCTACTGGTCCGGCAATGGCTGGACCGGTCAGCCTCTTGTAATCCGCTGGCCGGAGAAAACAAAGCAGATCATGAATCTGTACCCGGAAAAAAAGGCAAAGGAAAATTTTGTGGAAGTAATTTATTCCGGTATGGATGGCTATGTTCATTTTCTTGATTTGGAAGACGGAAGCGTGAGCCGTGACCCGATTCACATCGGGATGGTATTTAAAGGAACTGCCTCGTTGCATCCTTCGGGAATTCCGTTGCTGGTGCTTGGTTCAGGGGATTCCCAGACCGGTCTGTATGGCGAGAATGTAAGCCCCCGTGCCTATATTTACAGCCTGATTGACGGTACAAAGCTGTATGAGTTCGGTGCAAATGATGCGCTGGCACCGCGTACCTTTCACGCATATGACAGCTCGCCGGTAATTGATGCGGCAACGGACACCCTGATTTATCCGGGAGAAAACGGTGTGCTGTATACGATGAAGCTGAATACTGAGTATGATGAGGAGGCGGGTACGCTTTCCATTGCACCGTCCGCCCCGGTAGATTTTACGTATTCCACGGCGAGAGCCACAGAGTCTGCGTTTACCTGGGGAATGGAAAATTCCGCGTCAGTATATGACCATTATCTCTATGTGGGCGATAACGGCGGTGTGTTTTATTGTCTGGATTTAAATACGATGTCAATGGTGTGGGCGCAGGATGTATACGGCGACGTAAATTCCTCTCCTATTTTTTCCAAGGAGGAGGAGGGCAATTTTCTATATGTGGCAACGACATTGACAGAGGCTGTTTTGGATGAGCATTCCATGGGGGAGGTTGCAATTTATAAGCTGAATGCAGCGACCGGAAGCATTGTCTGGAAAAAGACCTTTGAATGTCATAATGTAGATGGCGTAGAGGGCGGCATCCTTGCGACCGGCGTGTTGGGAAGGGGTGCCATTGAGGGACAGATTATTTATTCGGTATCCCGTACTCCAAAGCTTTCTTCCGGATATCTGGTTTCCGTTGATATCAAAAATGGTGATACGGTCTGGCTGCAGGAGCTTACCAATTATGCATGGAGTTCTACTGCGACTGTATATGCGGAAAGCGGAGCGGTTTATCTGGTTCAGTGCTGTTCCGACGGTACGGTGCTGTTGTTTAATGCCGCCAATGGATATCTTCTGGATTCCATAGAACTGAATACCACGCTGGAGGCAACACCGGCAGTATTTGAAAATACCGTTGTAATCGGTACAAGAGATGAGCGGATTATCGGTTTGACGATAGAGTAAAGGGAGGTAGGCATGAAAAAAAGAAAAATCAGTCTGCAGGCGGTGGGAGTGGCAGCGGTGCTTCTGATGGTGCTTGGCGCAGTCGGATTTGCAAGACCCGCAGCGACCGGACAGGGGCTTACGGCTACAGCAGAGCTTGAGGGAGGGGTACTTGCGGGAATTACGGCGGCGCGGATGCCGGAGGAAAACGCGAAGGTGTTGTTTGAGACCCTTCTCGGAGTGAAGCTTTCCGGCTATCATGCCACAGGGGATTTGCAACGGCTGTTATATGAGCTGCGAAGCGGACGTGCGGATGCAATTTGCTGCCCGGATGTGACCGCGGAATATCTGTTGCGTACAGAAGACGGCTTAAAACGGCTGACGGCACCTGCGGATACTGCAAACGGAGTGGAAGGCGGCGGCCGTCTGGAGTTTGCCATGGCACTTCCGGCAGAGAGTGAAGCATTACGGGATGAAATAAATGCGGCGCTTTCGGAGATAGAGGAGGAGGGTGTACTGAAGGCACTGGCCGTGGCATATGTGGAAGCGGACAAGCCGCTTGACCTGTACGAAGACCGTCAGGGGAATGGGAAGAAAATATACGTAGGCGTGACAGGAACGGTTGCTCCGTTAGACAGGTTTGATGCCGGGGGAGTGCCGTGCGGATATTCCGTTGCCCTGCTTGCGGAGCTGGGGAAACGAACAGGCTACCGTTTTGTAGCAGTGCCTGTAACTCCGGAGGAGAGCTTTGCTGTTTTGCGAAGCGGTAAGGTGGATGTGCTGTTTTGCTACGGAACCAGCAGGAATACGACTCCGGGAGAAAAGGATTACCTTATGACAAGGGGCTATTATACCATGAAGGAATATGCGTATCTTACGTTAGAATAAAGGAGGATATATGGGTATCGTTCGGAGGCTTTATGATGCGGTTTATAACAATTTAATCGGGGGCGGAGCATACCTTAGAATCATCAAGGGATGTATTTTTACCGTATTGATTTTTGTGCTGGCGCTTTGTGTGGCGTTTGCGTTTGCTGCAGTGTTGTCCTTTCTGCGTACCGCAAAGAGGAAGTCTCTGCGTGCCATTGGTACGGGAGTGACCTTTCTGGCAAAGGGAACGCCGGTGTATTTGGCGTTGCTGCTATGGTACTACACCTTTTTAGGAGGGATGCACCGCGGTGGTCTCTTTATCAGCGTACTTGTTTTGGGAATTTACGGCGGCGGTCATTTGGCGGACATTCTGTCCAGAGCGATAAGGAAGGAAACAAAGCTTCGCAGCGAGGCAGTAAACCGCAGAGCGAGAAGAGAGTTTCTTTCTGCCCTGCTTCCGTTTGTAACAGAGCAGTCGTTGTTTGAAATCAAGCGTCTGGCATGCCTTTTGCTGCAGATGTCCACGCTGGTGGGTATTATCGGTGTAACGGAGCTTGCCGAGGTAATGGTACAGAACGGGCTTCGTACCCAGTATCCGTTTTTTGCATTGTTTTGTGCAGTGCTGTTCTATTGGGTGCTTCAGCTTATTATCGAAGCTTTATTTGCACGCATCGGCAGGGCGTTGACTGGTGAAGAGGAGGAATAAGGCTTCCTTTTTTACCACTGGTATAAATTTTCTCCGGACCTCATAGGTTAGTAAAAAAGATTGTCCGGAGGAATTATGAAAAAGCGAATTGTTTTTCTGACGGCGGTACTTCTTTTTGCGGTACTGCTGTTTTTTTGGAAGGAAGGAGGAGGGCTTCCCGTTCCGGGGAAACAGGAGCAGGAGATGACACCGACACCTGTGGAGACAGGTTCACAAATTTTCCGAAATGCGTGGATTATAGACTCCGGAGAAGAGAGCATTACCTTTTTTTATGAGGAAGAGCAACAGACCCTCTCTACGCAGGGAGTCGTGCAGGGGGTGCTGGCAGAATCGGTGGCAGATGTGACGGTAGAGAAGGGGGTCATTACTTCCCTGGTCTTAAAGCCGGATAAGGTGACGGCAAAGGTGCTGCGGGCTGATGCGGACGGTATTGAGCTGGAGGGCTACGGTGAGCTTCGGTTCTCCGAGGAGTGGAAGCTGTATCGTCTGTATGACGGGCTGGCAACGGAGCAGTCGGAAAAGCTGCTGGTGGGATCGACAGGGAATGAGTTTGTTTTAGAAAATGGAAGGATTTGTGCTGCACTGTTGAAAAAGGCACCGGATATGGAAAACATTCGTGTACTGCTTGGAACGGAGGGCTTTTCCGGATATTATCATACATCGGTCCGGGTAACATCGGATGTGGATTATACGGTAACAGAAAATGAGACGGAAAAAAGCTATCAGGCGGGAGAGGAATATAATATAACAAAGGAGAAGCTTCAAAAAAAGGAGGGGCGAATCCTGATTAAGCCAAAGGATGCAGATGGGAAAATCACATTGCTTCATATTAAGCGTGCAGGAAAGAATCCTTCCTATCGGGGAACCATAGAAATAAGTGGTGCGGAAGAGGGACTGCTTGTAGTAAATGAGCTGACGGTAGAGGAGTATCTGTACGCGGTGCTTCCAAGCGAAATGCCATCCGATTTTGCTTCTGAAGCGTTAAAGGCGCAGGCGATTTGTGCGCGGAGCTACGCTTACACGGAGCTTTTGGCAAACCGGTATGCACAGTACGGAGCTCATGTGGATGACAGTGTTGCCTGTCAGGTGTACAATAACATTCCGGAAAGTGAGGCATCCGTATCGGCGGTAAAGGATACGCATGGACAGGTACTGCTGTACAACGGTGTGGTAGCACAATGCTATTATTTTTCTACCTCCTGCGGACACACGACCGCAGCAACGGATGTGTGGGAAAATGCTGCGGAGGTACCGTATTTGCAGGGAAAGCTGCATACGGTAAAGAAGCCGGGAGAGACCGGAAGCACGGAGCGGGTCAAGGCAGATGAGGCAGATGAGGCTTATGTGGCTGCGTTTTTGAAAAATGAAGGAAAAAAGACCTATGATTCGGAAAATGCATGGTATCGATGGGAAACCTTTTTGTCGCTGTCGGCGTTGGAGGAGCATATGCTGTCTGCCCTGCAAAGCCGTTATAAGGTGGTGCCGGAGCAGATTCTTACCTATGATGAAAAAGAGAATACCTTTGTCAGTGCGCCAATTACGGAGCTTGGCAGGCTTGTGCAGGTGCTGGTGACCGAGCGGGGAACCGGAGGAATTGCGACGAAGCTTCTGGTGGTAGGAAGCAAGGGAGTATTTCTGGTGAAGAATGAATATAATATACGTACAATGCTTGCGCCGGTTGCTACAAAGATTTATCGCAGCAATGGAGAACCGGTGGAGGGTGCTGCTCTGCTGCCCAGTGCATTTATCAGTCTGCAGAAGGGAATCTATGAGGAGGAAACGGGATATCTTGTGACGGGAGGCGGATATGGCCACGGTGTTGGGATGAGCCAGTGTGGCGCAGATGCGATGGCAGACTATGGTTATTCCTGTGAGGAAATTATTAAGGAATACTATCCGGGAACGACAATCGGATTTCTTTATGGCGGAGCGTAGGGGCGAAAGGAGCAGAAGAAGCTATGATACGGGCAGTTTATGACATGGTACGGGCGTTTTTGCGAAAACTGAGACAGGATACGGTTTCTGCTTTTGCAGCGCAAACGGCGTTCTTTGTTATACTGTCCTTTTTGCCGTTTGTCATGCTTTTGCTGACGCTTTTGAGGTATCTTCCGATTTCGGTAGGAGACCTGCTGCGTGTGACGGAGGAAATTCTGCCCGATGCGGTAAATACATTTGTGGCACCCCTGCTGCGGGAGGTGTTTTCAAAAACAAACGGTGCGGTTTTATCCGCAACGGTAATTGTAGCACTATGGTCTTCTTCGAAGGGTGTCCTTGTCATTATCCATGGGTTAAATGCAGTGTATGGGAACAGAGAAACAAGAAATTATTTTTTAGTACGTGCGCTGGCTGTGGGATATACGGTAGGGCTTGCTGTCGTATTGAATCTGACGTTGCTGCTGCTGGTGTTCGGAAATCAGATTTATCTTCAAATACAAAGCAGGGTTCCGTTTTTGGAGCACGCGGCTTTTATCGTAATCAGCGTTCGGACGGTAGGGTTTCTTTTGGTATTGACGGCATATTTTTTGCTGCTGTATCTGATGATACCCGATCGGAAATCACGCATTCCGGACGAACTTCCGGGAGCGTTTCTGGCTGCTGCCGGGTGGCTCGGATTTTCCTATTTGTATTCCTTCTATATCGACAATTTATCTGATTTTTCCGCAATATATGGGAGCCTGACCGCGATTGTACTTTGTATGATCTGGCTCTATGCCTGTATGTATCTGATGTTTATCGGAGCAGAGTTTAATGTAATAGTGGCGGATGCTGCCGTGCGGAGGGCATGGCGGGTGTTTCGGAACAGCCTTAAGCGGAAGAAACGGGCAGAATAACCTTTCAAAATCCGGTAATACTGTAAAAAAAGTATTCGGAACAATGCTTCCGGAAAGAGAGGAAGAAGGTTATGAAGAAAAAGAAACCGATTGTATTGGAGGAGTTATCCGCGGAGGAGCTGGTAAAGTATGAAATCGCAAAGGAGCTTGGCTTGTTTGACCGTGTAATGACGGATGGCTGGGGGTCTTTATCCGCAAAGGAAACAGGGAGAATCGGAGGAATCCTGGCAAAGAGGCGGAAGAATAAAGCGAAAGAGTGATAACAGCTCCTATCGGAGCAAATGGGAGAAACGCCGTCAGGAAGATGATGCAGGGAAGCACCATTTTTGTAAAGGGGCATACCTTGAAGTATGGACTTTGTGTAAGAAAGGAGCCATACCATGAATAATTACAGACCTTATGGAAACAATTCCGGGCGTGCGATGCAAAGCCGGAATTACGGAAGGATGGACGGCAGGCAGGGTACGGATTGCGGCTGCGGTAAGCAGGAGGTAAAAAAAGATACGGATTGCGGCTGCATGAGGCAGGAGGTGAAGCAGGAAAGCGATTGCGGCTGTGAAAAGCAGGAGGTAAAGGAGGCTGTGGATTGCGGCTGCTCGATTGAATCGATGTACCGTGAGGTAAAGAAAAACGGAATCTGCAGCACATGTGAACAGGATATGCCGGGAAAGGCACTGGCTATGGCGTATGTGCCGTGGCAGACATGGCGGAAGCTTTATGAAATATGTGAGGGCTTTAAAGCCGGCACGATTTTTAAAGAGCTTGATTTAGAATTTGCGGGAAGGAGATGTAACTGATATGGGTACAGGAAAAGACAGAAATGCTTTGCTGCAGAAGATAAACGAAGCAAGCTTTGCCATGGATGAGGCGCGCCTGTTTCTGGATACCCATCCGGACTGCGAGGAGGCATTGGCATATTATCAAAATATGTGTGCCGTGCGGGAGAAAATTGTAAAAGAATATTCGGCGATGTTTGGCCCGATTTCCAGCTATGATTGTTTTTGCAATGACAGCTGGAAATGGGTAGAGTATCCGTGGCCGTGGGAAGGAGAGTGCAGATAATGTGGAGTTATGAAAGAAGATTACAGTTTCCGGTTAATATTAAGGAAACCAATCCGAAGCTTGCGATGGTCATTATGAGCCAGTTTGGTGGCCCGGATGGAGAGCTTGCCGCATCTATGCGCTATTTATCCCAACGTTATGCCATGCCGTATCGGGATGTGGCGGGCTTACTCACGGATATCGGCACAGGTGATTCGCTGGTGCCCCACAGGGCATCAAGGTCTCTGGAATCCTTGATTTTAGAGGGGTTCAGAGACTTTTGGCTTTATAGGGATACCGTGTTGTGACTGTGTGTCAAAGTACATCCCTATAAAGCAAAAAGTCGCTCCGCGAGGATCGCACTGCGGCGGATTGGAAAATGTCGCTTGAGGCGACCTGCCGCAGGCGGAGAATCTCGTGAGCGAGATTCTATGGGACTCCTTTTACGAAGCTTCCGATGCAGAGATGTTCTGACCGGCTGCTTCGGTTAAAATTTCAGTTTCAAGAATTTCTGTGGTGTAGTCTTCGGCCCTGCCAAAGGACCGAATTTTTAATTTCATGCCGAAGGGAATTTCCCGGAACCAAACCTCTATCACGCCGCCGGGATAGACGGTGATTTTCTCCACCAGCTCCCGGTACAAGCCAAGATTTGATTCGTCGAAGGTCATAATCTCGTCCAAGACAGAGTCATACTGCTGGAACAGGTTCAGCTGCCGGCTTCGCATATCGTCTTCCTTTTGCACGCCCTGCAACAGCTTGTTCAGTTCCTCAATCTGGTCGTCGTACCATTTGGTCTGCTCCTGTAATTCCACCTTGGAAATCAAACCATCCAACATCAAATCCACGGCTTTTCGCTTCTTGGTGTTCAGCGCCTCCAGCTTTTCGTGAATCCCGGAAACGTCGGTGCCGGTATCATTTATGCTTTTGGCTCCGGTCAGCTCCTGCAAAAGTTCTGCTTTCAGCGCCTTGCAGTTTGTCTGAAACTGTCGGATACAATGGTGCACGCAGCTCAGCAAAGCCCGCTCGTTGATGGAGCCGTTGCTACAGCCGACGGCCTTGCCGGTGTCCATTGTTTTTGCGGTACCGTGGTTGGCAAAAGCGTAACAACGCCATGCCTTGTAGGTGCTACCGTCAGCCAGCTTTTTGGTACGGCTGACAAAGTGGTGCCCGCATGCGCCGCACCAGAGCTTTCCGCTACACCAGTAACGATTGCTGTGCTTGGTTTTGACCGCCTCGGAAGGGGAGCGGCGTTTCAGCTCCGCCTGGGTGCGGTTCCAAAGCTCCCGGGCGATGATGGGTTCGTGGTGGTCTTTGAGATAGACCATCTCTTCGGCACCCCGATTGTATTTCTTTGCATGTGTCAGGTAGTTGGGGGTGAAGGTTTTCTTCTGACACAGGTCGCCTACATACTTTTCGTTCCGAAGCATCCGCAGGATTACGGTGTTGGACCACAGCTTTACCCGAGGCGGGCGAAGCCCTTCCTCCATCAGCTCCCTTGCGATGACGTGGGTGCCCTTTCCTTCGTTGGTGTACTTGTGAAAGACGGCACGAACGAGAGGAACCTCCGCTTCATTCACGGTCAGCTCGCCCTTCCGGACGGTGTACCCAATCATATCTCTGCCGAACACCACACCCTGCTCCATACGACGCTTCTGGCCCCATTTCACACGCTCGGAGGTCTTACGGCTCTCCTCCTGTGCGATGCTGGCCATAATAGTCAAACGAAGCTCCACGTCAGCGTCTCTGGTATCGATGTTATCAATGGTAAAGATCACGCCGATGCCCTTGTCCTTAAGGAGTCTTGTGTAGTGCAAGGTGTCCACGGTATTTCGCGCGAACCGGCACACCTCCTTCGTGAGGATGAGGTCGATACCGCCCCGCAGGGACTCCTCAATCATGGTGTTGAAGCCGATACGCTTCTTTGTCTGGGTACCGCTGATGCCCTCATCGTAATACACGTCCTGCAAAATCCAGTCCGCATGCCTCGTGATGTATTCCGCAAAATATTTGCGCTGGCTGAGTAAGGAATTGGTCTGGTCGTCCTTGTCTGTCGAAACTCTGCAATATGCGGCAACTCTAAGTTTTTTGTTGTTCATTGTGTCCTCCTTTTTAGGGAATGACACATCACTGGTTTTGGGAAACGCTGGTTATAGCGTTTCCCAAAAACGGTGATGTGCAAGCAAAAGTTACACATTGTGGCTAAGCAAATAATCTAACTGTTCGTCGGTAATGAGTTCCCGTAAATATAATTCATGGTAAATGCCGCGCTTTAGTTGCTTATTGATCAGCTTCCGCTGCTCCTTTGTAAAATAATTCTCCATGCGATTCTCCTTTTCTGTCTCTGAAAGTCCTCTTGGTTCTGGCATCGCATACTCCCTAAAAATCCGGTTATTAGAGTCTATGAGTGCCGTGGTGTTCTATGCGCATAACAACCGGTTGTGAGGAAGGGATAATATGTTTTTTGTGGGAATCTTTGATTTGAACGAAAATGCAAGTTTGGAGGTTTTAAGTAGAGTTCCTGCTTGCCGGCTTCTTTATAGATGGCGGCAAAAAGACATTTTTTATTCTGGGTATTTGCGGACAGCGGTTTGGAGTGCGATGCGGAAGGATTGTCGACAATGCTTTTTGAAATAAGAATGAAAAATGAAAGTTCTTATTTCAAAAAGCTATGACTTTTTGAAATAAAGGGGTATAATAAGGGTGGGTATTTCAAAAAGGGGTGATTTTATGAACCGAGCAGGGATATATGTAGATAACTTAATAGGAGAGTCTGCTTACCAATCTTTTAAGCCGAGTCCGTTGCCTCCGCTACCGGAGCTTACAATGGATGAGGAATTAGAGGTTAGCTACAATACGGCAGCCACGGCTGTAAAGAAGCTTGTGGAGCTGGGGATGGGGATATTGGAGGAAACAACCAATGCTGCTCGAAACAGAGTGTTTGCTTATGAGGAGTATTTGGAGATATTGAGAAAGAATACATAGAAAAATGTGGATGAAAGCGGTCGGTTATCACACGCTGTGGTAGTCGTTGTGCTCTTGGTGAATTTATGATAAAATTAATACATGTAAATTATAATTATTTGAAAGGGGGATTCGATGCTTCTTTTTGATAATTTACAGTACGATTATTTTTTTAATCCTTTGTGTTGTAGAAATAAAAGAATATATTATGAGTGCATTTT
>CAZAUP010000014.1:0-26759 GCA_964488415.1 uncultured Lachnospiraceae bacterium | reverse complement strand
AACAGTTAGAAGATATTGCCAATAGCTTTAAGGGGGTAGATAAGTCCTTTGCAATACAGGCAGGCAGGGAAATACGTGTCATGGTAGTACCGGAGCAGGTATCGGATGATGATTTGGTATTACTCGCCCGTGACTTATCGAAAAAGATTGAGTCTGAACTGGAATATCCGGGTCAGATTAAGATTAACGTAGTACGTGAGACGAAAGCAACAGACTACGCAAAGTAAGATTGAAAGAAAAGGGACCATCGCAGAAATGTGGTGGTCTTTTTTTGTGTGCAGCCGTTCGTTCGAGGGCGCGTTCGCATAATCAGGTATTTCGTGCAGGCGTGCTTCGCACAAGCCCTCACTTCACGGCTTGCAGCCGTTCGTTCGAGGGCGCGTTCGCATAATCAGAGATTTCGGAAACAGGTTTCTGAAATCTCTTCTATGCTCACTTTGCCTGCACGAAAAAAGTGCTTGCATTTTCTGGTGTCTTATATTACAATATGTAAGAATACATTGTTGCGTTGTATACAATTATACATTTGCAATGATTTTTGAAGGAGAGATAAGACATGTCACTTACGTTATCTAAGAAAGCGCAGGCTGTAAAGCCTTCTTCCACACTTGCCATTACAGCAAAGGCAAATGAATTAAAGGCAAAGGGGCTTGATGTGGTTGGCTTCGGTGCAGGTGAGCCGGATTTCAACACTCCGGAAAATATCTGTGATGCGGCGATTCATGCGATTCATGCCGGTTTTACGAAGTATACTCCGGCTTCCGGTACGGTAGAGTTAAAGCAGGCAATTTGTAAGAAGTTTGAGAAGTTCAACAAGCTTCACTATGAGCCAAATCAGATTGTGGTTAGTAATGGAGGAAAGCATTCTTTAACTAATATTTTTTCCGCGATTTTAAATCCGGGTGATGAGGTAATTATTCCGGCACCGTTCTGGCTTAGTTATCCGGAAATTGTTCGTCTTGCGGACGGTATACCGGTGATTGTTCGCTGCGGCAAGGAGCAGAGCTACAAGCTGACAGCAGAACAGCTGGCGGCAGCCTGTACCGAAAATACCAAGGCTGTGGTTTTGAATACGCCGAACAATCCGACCGGCATGATTTATACCCGTGAGGAGTTAGAGGCTTTAGCGAAGGTGATTGTGGAAAAGGATATCTACTGTGTTGCGGATGAAATGTACGAAAACCTGATTTACGAAGGAAATGAGGCGGTTAGTATTGCATCCTTAAACGAGGATATTTATAAGAGAACCATTACCTGCAGTGGTGTGGCAAAGAGCTATGCGATGACCGGCTGGAGAATCGGTTACACTGGTTCCTCTGCAGAGATTGCAAAGCTGATGGGAAGTGTGCAGAGTCATCAGACCTCAAACCCGAATTCCATTGCCCAAAAGGCAACCGTTGAGGCTCTTCTTGGACCACAGGATACGGTATGGGAGATGAATAAGGAGTTTGATAAGCGTCGTATTTATATGTATGAGCGTGTGTCAGAAATGGATTTGGTTGATGCGTTAAAGCCGCTTGGTGCGTTTTATGTATTTGTTGATGTCAGCAAACTTTTGGAAAAGTCATACAAGGGCGAGAAAATTGGTGATGTCGGCAAGCTCGCAAAGCTTCTGATTGAGGATTATATGACAGCAGTGATTCCGTGTGCAGACTTTGGTTTTGATGATCATATCCGTCTGTCTTATGCAATTTCCATGGAGCAGATTAAGAAGGGCTTAGACCGTATTGAGCAGTTCATTCGGGATGTACAATAATATTCTATGTTTTTTCAAAGCCGCAGACTTTTGCAAAACGCAGAGGTCTGCGGCTTTTGCAGCTTTCCGTATCTTGACACGGTTCGCGGTTATGCTATAATAAATAGGTATCAAAGAGTACCATAAAACGTAAGCAAAAAGCTGAGAAAGGAAAAGGATTATTTTATAATCGGAAAGGATGTTTTTATGAAAATTGGTATCATCGGCGCAGGTAATATGGGGTATCCGATGTTATGCGGAGCAGTAAAGGCAGTTGGCGGAGAAAGGGTTTTGTTTACCTGCATAAGTGAAACGGATAAGACAAGAGGCGAGGCTGCGGGGGCAAGGTATTGTTTAAGCAATGCGGAGTTAGCGGAGCAGTCTGACATGATTGTGCTGGTAGTAAAGCCTTATGTGTATGATACGGTACTTGCGGAGCTTAAGGGAAAGGTAAAAGACGGTACGATTGTGGTAACGGTAGCCGCCGGTATTACAATTTCTTACATAAAAGAATGGCTTGGCGGGCAAATTAAAGTAGTACGGGTCATGCCAAATACCCCGGCCATGGTGGGGGAGGGAATGTCTGCTGTGACCTTTGATGAGACTGCAGATTTTACGAAGGAGGAAAAGGCTGTTGTTGGTGACTTCTTTGAATCCTTTGGCAGATATGTGGTTTTACCGGAGTCTTTGCAGGATGCGGCTATTCCGGCATCCGGAAGCTCCTCTGCTTTTGTTTATGTGTTTATTGAGGCAATGGCGGATGCAGCGGTTTGCTGTGGAATTCCGAGGGATACGGCTTATCAGATGACGGCGCAGACGGTGCTTGGCGCAGCAAAAATGGTACTGCAGACAGGAGAACATCCGGGAAAGCTGAAGGATAATGTTTGTACTCCCGGCGGAACGACCATTGCGGGAATTCGCGCGCTGGAGGCAAACGGTTTCCGTACTGCGGTGATGGAGGCATGTATTGCCACCTTTGATAAGGTAAAAGCCATGAAGAAATAAATAAGGAGTCGGAAATGGAACATATGAAGCGTGTAGCGCGTTCTTTGGTATGCAGGGGAACGTGGATTTCTTTGTACAGGGATACCATGTCCTTTGCCAACGGGAATACGGCAAGCTGGGATTTTATTCATCATAATGGTGCGGCTGCCATGGTGGCAGAGGAAGGAAACGGACAAATCATTATGATTCGCCAGTATCGTCCGGGTGCGGAGAGTGAAATTTTGGAGCTGCCTGCCGGAGGAATTAATCAGGGGGAGAAGCCGGAGGCTGCGGCTGTCCGTGAGCTGAGGGAGGAAACCGGGATGCTTTGCGGTGATGTGAAGAAGCTTCTTGAGATATTGCCGTCTCCGGCGTACAACAACGAAAAGGTTTCTATCTTTTCCTGTAAGGTTACGGGAAAGACCGACATAGAACGGGATGAAAACGAATACATTACCATAGAAACGTATTCGTTGGATGAATTGATTGCAATGATTATGAACGGAACAATTTCCGATGCAAAGACTGTGGCAGGTCTGCTTGCCTACAAGGAGCTTATGGCAGGACAGACGAAAGATTGGCAGGAGTTTCCTGAACGATAGGCTAACAGAAGCAGAGAGGAGGAACGCAGATGGAAACCATGATTGATGCATTTTGCAGCTACCGTAAAGAAAAAAAGCAGATTTCAGAAAATACGATGCTTGCTTACCGTTCGGATTTGCAGCGTCTGGTTTCTTATTTGCAGGAGAACGGCATCCATGCCTTTGAGCAGGTGACGGAAACTCAGCTAAACTCCTTTATTTTATCAGCGGAGCGGGAGGGCTTGAAGGCATCCTCCGTGGTGCGGCTGATTTCCAGTATTCATGGTTTTTTTGATTTTTTAACAAAAAAAGGCGTGATAAAGGAAGACCCTGCAGAGCGTATTAAGGCACCAAGGGCGGAGACTGCCGTTCCGGAGATTATTTCAGTGGAAGAATTAGAAGCACTGCTGCTTATGCCGGATACAGCTACGCCGAAGGGCTTGCGGGATCGGGCAATGCTGGAGGTGCTTTATGCTACGGGAATTCATTTGAAGCCTTTACTTGATTTAAAGCTTCCGCAGATACAGCTAAGGTACAAGGCAATTTTGGTCAGTGAAACCGGAGGAAACCGTGTGCTTCCGCTCGGACAGCCGGCGTGTGATGCATTGGAAGCTTATCTGAAACAGGGAAGAGAGCAGCTGCAGAGAAAGGATTCGGAGCCGGAGCTGCTATTTTATAACAAAGTCGGAAAAAAGATGACAAGACAGGGCTTTTTCAAACGTCTTACAGAGTATTCCGAAAAAGCGGGGCTTTCAAATGTAACGCCCCGGATAATTCGGAATTCTATGATTACTCACTTGATGAATAATGGTGCATCCTATGCAGGTGTACATCAGCTTTTGGGGACAAAGAGGCTGTCGGCAGCCATGAATTTTCAAAGACAAACCCAAAGCATTCCAGAGCTGTATAAACAGGCACATCCGAGAGCGTAGGTGCGGAAACTGTTGCTTTATACGCGCTCGGCAATGCGATAGAGCAGCTCCTCCGTGTCATTCCAGCCAAGGCAAGGGTCGGTAATAGACTTTCCGTAAATATGTTCACCGATTTTCTGACTGCCTGCCTCAATATAGCTTTCAATCATAACACCCTTTACCAGAGAGGCAACATCCGGGTTTACCTTACGGCTGTGCAATATTTCAGATACAATACGTGGCTGCTCGGCAAATTTTTTATTGGAATTGTTATGGTTTGCATCTACGATAACGGCAGGATTTTTTAACTGCGGATGCGCTTCGTACATATCAAGAAGACGCATTAAATCCTCATAGTGGTAGTTCGGCTGGCTTTGTCCGTGCTTATTAACCGCACCGCGTAAAATCGTGTGGGCGTACGGATTTCCGGTGGTTGCCACTTCCCACTGACGGAACAGAAATGTGTGTGCGTGCTGCGCTGCAACTACAGAGTTCATCATAACAGAAAAATCACCGCTGGTAGGATTTTTCATTCCGGCCGGAATGTCCATACCGCTGACTGCAAGACGATGCTGCTGATCCTCTACGGAGCGTGCTCCGACAGCAACGTAGGAAAGAATATCGTCAAGATATGGCCAGTTTTCAGGGTAAAGCATTTCGTCTGCCGAGGTAAGATGTGTTTCTTCAATGGCGTGCAGGTGCATTTTGCGAACTGCAATCAGACCCTCCTGCATATTCGGAGCCTGTTCCGGATTTGGCTGATGTGCGATGCCCTTATAGCCCTCACCGGTGGTACGTGGCTTATTCGTGTAGATTCGCGGAACCAAGAACAGCTTGTCTGCAACCTTTTCCTGCACCCTTGCAAGACGATGGATATAGTCTAATACCGCAGTTTCGTTATCGGCGGAGCAAGGTCCGACGATAACCATAAATTTATCGGAAGCGCCTGTAATGATTTTTTTCAGCTCCTCATCACGAGCAGTCTTTACAGTGGCAGCTTCTGTGGAAAGCGGATATAAATCTTTTAAAACTTCCGGGGAAATTACTTCTCTGATACGTGTGAAACTCATACTGAATCCTTTCTGTACAAAACGAAACATTCGTTTGTTCTTTTGCTTTTTATTTGAAATGATTGTATTTTTCTACATTCAAAGACATTATAAAACTTGATGCGGAAGGTGTCAATAGGCGTATTGCGGAATAATTCGGGTTATGATACAATGTTAGAAAGTGTTTCCTGTAACAGTGGCTAAGGAAGGGAAGAGGTACGTTATTATGCGGATGTATGATTTGATTATGAAAAAGAAGCATGGCGGGGTACTGCGTGAGGAAGAGATTCGTTTTGCCGTGCAGGGGTATACCAGGGAAGAAATTCCGGATTATCAGATGTCTGCTTTTTTAATGGCGGTTTGTTTTAACGGAATGAGTGAAGAGGAGACACTGGCACTGACTATGGCAATGGCAGAAAGCGGTGAGCTGCTTGATTTGTCGGAAATTCACGGAAAAAAGGCGGACAAGCACAGCACCGGCGGCGTAGGAGATAAGACCTCGCTTATTCTGGGACCGATGGTTGCATCACTTGGTGTTCCTGTAGCAAAGATGTCCGGCAGGGGCTTGGGACATACCGGCGGCACGATTGATAAGCTTGAGAGCTTTCCGGGCTTTTCGGCAGCTATTTCAAACCGGCAGTTTATCGATAACGTAAATCGTATGAAGCTGTCTATTATCGGTCAGACCGTAAATCTTGCTCCGGCAGACAAGCGGCTTTATGCACTTCGTGATGTGACAGCTACCGTTGACCAGCTATCCCTGATTGCAAGCAGTATTATGAGCAAGAAACTGGCGGCAGGTGCTGATGTGCTTGTGCTGGATGTAAAGGCCGGAAGCGGAGCTTTTATGAAGACCTTTGATGAAGCAAAACAACTTGCAGAGCTTATGGTAAAAATCGGAAATGGTGCCGGACGAAGTACGTATGCAGTAATTTCTGATATGAATCAGCCGTTGGGGTATGCGGTAGGTAATATTTTAGAAGTAAAAGAAGCCATTGAAGCATTACACGGCAGGGCACCGGAGGATTTGACGGATGCCTGTATGACGCTTGCTTCTTATATGCTTTTTGGTGCAGGAAAAGTAACAGAGCCGGCAAAAGCAAAGGAGCTGCTTTTTGAAAGTGTGGAAAGCGGAGCTGCTTTGGCAAAGCTGGCAGAATTTGTAAAGGCACAGGGCGGTGACGAGCGTTATGTGTTTGAACCGGACCGCTTTCCGAAGGCAAGCCTGCTCTATGAGCTGAAGGCACAAAACGAAGGCTATGTTACGGCGATGAATACGGAAGAAATCGGTATGGCATCCCTTATACTCGGAGGCGGAAGAGAGACAAAGGAAAGTGAAATAGATCTGACCGTAGGCATTGTGTTTAAAAAGAAAATCGGTGACAGGGTGAAGAAGGGTGATACACTTGCGGTAGTGCATGCAAACGATGCGGAAAAGCTTTTGGCGGCAAGCACGCGGCTGACTGAAGCAATCACAATAAAACCGGAACCATGCAGGCACCTTCCGCATATTTTGGGTGTAGTGGAGAAGGTATAGTTTAGAAAGCTCTGAATATTCTGTAATAAATAGATGTTTCGGAGCAGACAGATGAAACAGTATAAAAATAATCTGATACAAACGGAAAGAAAAACGTTCGGAAAAAAAGCGGCGGCTGCCTTACTTTCTGTTTTTCTTGCCGCTGGTGGGGGGCTTGGTGCCGGCAGTATGGCTTTGGCAGCGGAGAGCACTGCTTTGATGACGGCGGGAGCGGCTTCCGTGCCAGAAGCTTCCGGCGGGGCGGATCTAAGCTCCGAGTCTGTCATTTTGATGGAAACGGAAAGCGGGACAGTGCTGATTGAAAAAAATGCGGACACGGCACGTCCTATTGCAAGTGTTACGAAAATTATGACACTTCTTTTAGTTTTTGAAGCGATAGATTCCGGAAAAATAAAATTAACAGATACGGTAACAGTCAGTGAGTATGCAGCATCAATGGGAGGCTCTCAGGTGTTTTTGGAGACGGGAGAAACGCAGAGCGTGGAAACGATGATTAAATGCATCTGTATTTCCAGTGCCAATGATGCCTGTGTTGCCATGGCAGAGCATCTGGCCGGCAGTGAGACCGCATTTGTGGAGCGGATGAATGTCCGTGCGCAGGAGCTTGGTATGCACAGCACGACATTTCGAAACTGCTGCGGTCTGGACGTAACGGGGCATGTATCCTCCGCAAGAGATGTTGCACTGATGTCTGCAGAGCTGATGAAGCATCATCCCGGAATAACGAAGTATACTACTACATGGATGGACACAATCGTACATAATACAAGACGGGGAGCCAGCGAATTCGGGCTTGCCAATACCAATAAGCTGATTCGGCAATACAACGGAATAACGGGGTTAAAAACCGGCTCTACCGATGCAGCAAAGTATTGTCTGTCTGCTACTGCGGAACGAAATGGAATTAAGCTGGTAGCGGTGGTTCTTGCGGCACCGGATACAAAAACAAGATTTCGGGAAGCAGCATCCCTGTTAGATTACGGCTTTGCGAAATGCACGGCATACACAGACGAGGGGGCAGGGTTTTCACTGACGGAGGTGAAAGTAAAAAAGGGGCAGAAAGAGTCAGTGCCCGTAAGTCTGAAAGAATTCTTTTATCATGTGTTTACCGCCGGGGAGGATTTGACAAAAATCGAAACGGAAGTAATAATTACCGATGAACTGAAGGCACCGCTTGCAGCAGGAGATGCTGTCGGTGAATACCGGTATTATCTGAGTGGTCAGTTCCTCGGCAGTGTGGAAATTATTTGTTCCGAGAACGTGGAAGAGGTTAGCTTTGGTTTTGGCTTAAAGCGCTGCAAGGAGTTGTTTTTCAGAGAAAAAAGCTTCTAAGGAAGTTTGGATTATAACGGAGCGGTATTCGGATAATAAAAGTGAATTTTACATTCTTTTTATGAAAATCTTTGTACAAGATTTTCTGAAAGTGTATTTACAAAAACAGCGAAATGGTGTATGATGTAGTTACAAAAAGAAAAGAATGTGTTTATTACTGTCAAAAAAGCAAAAAATACGAAAAGGAGAAAAATGGTATGAAGACAATCGGAAGTAAAATTTTAGCCATTCTGGCAGCGTTTGTTATTTTTGTCTTGATATCTAATGTAGTAAGCATTCGTTCGCTGAATCAAATCAGTGAAAGCAATGAAAAGGTCAGTGATGTTTATCTGGTAAAGGTAACAGAGCTGGGCGAAATATCAAGGGATTATCAAGCTGTTCAGAAATATTTGTATTCTCATTTGTGTTCTTTTGTTGACACGGAAAAGGCTGCCGTAGAAACGCAGATTGATGCAAGCCGCAGTAATCTTACCGTGAATGTCAATGAATACGGTGGTTTGGCGGATGATACTGACCGTGAGATTTTTAATCAGCTTGTGGCGGATTTGACAAGCTACTTTGAGGTTTATCAGAGTATAATTGATTTGAGCCGGACCGGAGATAATTATACTGCATACAACCGCACCAGTGCAGAGTTATCGTTGCTTTCGGAGGAGGTTGAGCAGGGAATCGAACGCCTGATTGATATCAATTACGCTGATGTTGAAAAAGCAAAGACAGCACAGCTCGATACAGTGAATACTTCTTATGTGATTGTAGGTGCTTCTATTGTGGTGTTGCTTGTGCTTACCGCACTTGCAATGATAATTGTCACCATAAATATTACGAAGCCGCTTCGTGACACAACTAAGGGACTGAACCGGATGATTCGCAACATTGAAAAGGGTGAAGGCGATTTAACGGTGCGCTTAAAGGCAAAGTCCAAGGATGAGGTCGGGCAGCTTGTTCATGGAATTAACAGCCTGATTGAGAGCTTACAGCACATTATGCTTCAGGTCCGTACTTATTCAGGTGACCTAAAGGAAAGTGTGGATGCGGTGTTCCGTCAGGTCGGCAATGCGAGCGATAAGGTAAATGATACGTCTGCTACGATGGAGGAGCTGTCCGCAAGTATGGATGTAGCTACCGATACGACAGTTTCTCTTGCTGAACAGGCAAGCAATATTAACCTTGAAATGCAGGACATGAACAAGGAAGCCGAGCAGGGTTCTGATCGCGCAAAGAATAGTAAGGATACTGCTGACAGGATGAAGGCAGATGCAATGGAAAGCAAGAATAAGACCTTAATGCTGATTGATAAGATTAAGGCGAATTTATCCGAGGCAATTAAAAACAGCACTAAGGTTGAAATGATTAATGACTTGACCAATGAAATTTTGGCAATTTCCGAACAAACAAATCTTCTTTCCCTTAATGCATCGATTGAGGCAGCAAGAGCAGGAGAGGCCGGTAAAGGCTTTGCGGTAGTGGCAAATGAAATCAGGTCGCTTGCAGACAGCAGTCATAATACGGCAAATAAGATTCAGGAAATCAGTGTTATGGTGACGGATTCTGTGAATGAGCTTAGCTCCAATGCCAACAATATGATTGAATTTGTAAACACGGATGTCATGAAGGATTATGATATGCTGGTTCGTACTGTTGACCAGTATAGTACCGATGCCAATTCTTTTGACGAAATTTTGTCTAAATTTTATAATAACACGGATCAGCTGTCTCAGACGATGACAGAGATGGCGGATTCGATTCATCGGATTGCCGATACAATTGAGGAGAGCAGTAAAGCAATTGAGAACGTCGCAAGCAATTCTACTGACCTTGTTGAAAGCATGAGTATGATTAATGGTAATATGGAGAAAAACAGCGACATCAGTAATACTTTGCAGGTTCAGGTGCAAACCTTTAAGAATCTATAGTAGCATAAGCTACAAATATGAAGTACAGGAAGTACAACAGGAGGAATGAAAAATGAAAAAAAGATTTTTATGCGTTGCAATGCTCTGCGCGTTTACCTTTGCGTCTGTAGCATGTGGCGGCAGTGAAAGCAAGACACCGGAGGGTGACAAGCAGGTTTCCGTATTCGGTGACGCAACCAAGGCACCGGAGGCAACCAAGGCACCGGAGGCAACCAAGGCACTGGAAGCAACCAAGGCACCGGAAGCAACTAAGGCACCGGAAGCAACTAAGGCACCGGAAGCAACCAAGGCACCGGAGGCAACCAAGGCACCGGAGGCAACTAAGGCACCGGAAGCCGTTTCCGGAGAAAGCTTAGATCTTAAGAATTATAGTGTGATTGACGGTTCAGGCGAAGGTGTTTACAATGAAGCGGATGGTTCTTTAAGATTGAACAGCGGTACGATTTCCAAAGCAACCTTCAGTCTCCCGAATACTGTCGCTGGTGGTGACACTGTTTCTGTTACGGTATCCGGTACGTTTAATACGGCAGATGATCTAAAAATCAGAGTATGGCTTGTTGATTCGTTCTCGGCAACTTCTTCGGATGTGTATGAAATTAATTATACAGAAGGTACGTTTACCCAAACCTTTGATATAAAGGCGAATACGGATGTTGCAGCCGTATTAATCGGCAGTTCCAGCTATGGAGTTATGATTAATGACGTTACTCTTAATGCCATCACGGTGAATAATGCGGCTGCTTCGAATCCGCAAACGCCGACTACGACACCGGCAGAACCGGCAGATGTAAGCGAGATGGTACAGCGTTCTCTTTTACAGACCGGTAACAATTATAGATTAAAGAAGGCAATTGAAAAGGCAAGAAACGGCGAGGAGGTTATAATTGCATATATCGGTGGCTCCGTAACCGAGGGTGCAGGTGCATCTCCGAATAAGAAGTGTTATGCATACCGTTCTTATGAATATTTCAGAGATACCTTTGCAAATGGTGGCGATAATGTTAAATTTGTAAATGCCGGTATGTCCGGTACGCCGTCAACCATCGGTATGATTCGTTACGACAGAGACGTTGTTGCAAAATACGGCGAGCCTGATATTCTCTTTGTAGAGTTTGCAGTAAATGATGGTGACGACCCGACCTTGGGTGACTGCTATGAAAGCCTTGTAAAGAATGCGCTGCTGTCCGAAAATAATCCGGCTGTCGTGTTGATTTTCTCTGTATTCCAGTCGCAGTGGAACTTACAGGATCGTCTTGCACCGGTTGGCAGACATTATGATTTACCGATGATTAGTATTAAGGATGCGGTTGTTCCGGAGTTAAACAGCGGAGCATTAACCACTCAGGAGTTTTTCTCTGACGCATATCATCCGAATAACGACGGATATCAGATTATGGCAGATTGTATCGCTTACATGTATCAGGTTGTAGACAGTGAGCCGGCAAGTGCAACAGATATCACGATTCCGGATTCTCCGAAGATTGGTGACAGCTTTGTAGGGGTTAAGCTTGTTGACAGTAAGACCGATGATTCCAATGTTCAGATTACGGCAGGGTGCTTTTCTGGCACAGATTCTGCAGTTGGTACGTTCAGCTATGCAACCAGCACAAAAACCTTCCCGAACAACTGGAACAAGACGGCATCTATTACAGGTGACAGCTTTAAGATGGAGCTTAACTGCAAGAATCTTGTTCTTTTGTACAAGAGCTCCAGCAGCCAGACCTACGGTAAGGCAGATATCTATGTAGACGGTACAAAGGTTACGACTGTCAGCGGTTATGCAGCAGGTGGCTGGAATAACCCGTTATTAAAGATTCTTGTAAACGAGGATACCGCAGAAAAGCATACCATCGAGATTAAGATGGCAGACGGTGAAGACGGAAAGGCATTTACCATTTTCGGTTTCGGCTACACCGAATAGTATACAGATATTTTAAATGGACAAAAATTATTTCGGGCTGAATGTTGTTTTGAAAGCATTCAGCCCGATTTTTCTGCATCACGCCACAAACTTTCATTGACACTTATCCCAAAATAAAGTATCATTATAAAAGAAGACAAAAGTATGCTTCCGGACTTTTATGACGTAAGGATAGAGGTGGTGTGAATGACGAAAACCGGTTTTATATTCTGTACTGCGGCAGTGGCACTTGGTGCCGCAGGGTATGAGCTGTTTGAACACGGTGTTCCGGTCAGAAGAGAATATGATGTTATGGTTTCCAAGGAATTATCCGGACTCCGGATGGTGCTGCTTTCCGATTTGCACTGTAATCCTTTGATTTGTGCAGGTGACAGGATAATAAAGCAAATTGCCGCAGAGACACCGGATGTCATTTTGCTGGCGGGAGACATGATTAGTAAATACGGTAAGAATGAAAACGAAAGAGTACCGGCGTTTTTGGGAAAGCTTGTAAAAATTGCTCCGGTGGTGTATGGAATGGGGAATCATGAAGAAGTGCTTCGAACTGATTTCCCTGAGCAGTTTGAAGCATATGCGGAGAAAGTGAGGCGTGCCGGTGTCCTTTTTCCGGATAATGAGGTAGTTTCTCTTGTTCTACAGGGGAAGAATGTTGATTTTGCAGGACTTACCCTAAAGCATAATTACTTTTATAAGCGTATCCGGAGAAGGCTTCCGAAGAAGGCTATGGAGGATCTGGTAATTCCAAAACCGGAGCGGACGGTGCTTCTTGCGCATATGCCGGATTTCTTTTCAGACTATGCACCGCTTGCAGCTCTTGTGGTAGGGGGACATAATCATGGCGGCATCATTCGTCTTCCGTTTGTGGGAGGAATTATTTCTCCGCAGCTGTATTATCCGCCGTATACAAGAGGGTGTTATAAATATAACGATTCCACACTTGTCGTAAGTGCCGGAATCGGTTCGCACTCTATCCCGGCGCGACTGTTTAACCGGGTGGAATATTGTGTCATTAATACGAAATAGAGGAAACTGGTATGAGCTTGTCCGTTACATTAGAAAAATTTGAAGGGCCGCTGGATTTGTTGCTGCACCTGATAGAAAAAAATAAAATTAATATCTACGATATTCCGATTGTTGAAATAACAGAGCAGTATATGGACTATATCCGGCAGATGAAAGAGCAGGATATGGAGGTTATGAGTGAGTTTCTTGTGATGGCGGCTACACTTCTGAATATTAAGTCCAAGATGCTGTTGCCAAAGGAGGAGCCGGAAACTGCAGAGGAGCCGGCAGATCCTCGTCAGGAGCTGGTAGAGCGGCTGCTTCAGTACAAAATGTACAAGTATGCGTCCCTGGAGCTTTCTGACCGTCAGCTTGATGCAGGGCATATGGTTTTCCGTGCGGAAAGTCTTCCGCCGGAGGTGGTGGATTATAAAGAACCGATTGATACAAGAGAGCTGCTGTCCGATTTGACCCTGCAAAAACTTCATGCAATTTTTGAATCAGTTATGAAAAAGCAGGAGGACAAAATTGACCCGGTACGAAGTAAGTTTGGCCGTATTGAAAGGGAAGAGGTCAGTATGTCCAGAAAAATGAGGGAAATTCAAGAGTTCGCTTTGGAAAACCGTCGCTTTAGTTTTCGTTCCCTGCTGATGGAGCAGCATGACAAGATGGATGTTGTCGTAACTTTTTTATGTATACTTGAGCTGATGAAAATAGGAAGAATGCATGTAGTGCAGGAAGAAATTTTTGATGAAATTGAAATTGAATACCTTGCGGAGGATGTCATTGACTTTGAGGATTCAGATTTCTAGGCGGAGGAGAAAAATGGAGTTACAGGAGTTAGAAGCACAGTTGGAAGCGATTTTATTTACGATGGGAGAAGCAGTAGAAGCAGAACGTCTGGCAGCTGCGCTGGAGCATGATACGGACACGGTACGCCGTGTGCTCCGCAATATGATGGACCGTTACGAGGCAAAGGACCGGGGAATACAGATTATTGAGTTAAATGGTTCTTTTCAAATGTGTACCAAAGCGTCTATGTATGAGTCGATTATAAAGATTGCCCATGTGCCGAAGAAGCATGTTTTGACCGAGGTTTTACTGGAAACCTTGTCAATTGTTGCATATAAACAGCCGATTACAAGACAGGAAATTGAAGCGATTCGCGGTGTATCCTGTGACCATGCGGTAAATAAGCTGGTAGAGTATAATCTGATTCAGGAGGTGGGACGTATGGATGCACCGGGCCGTCCGATTTTATTCGGTACTACGGAGGAGTTTTTACGCAGCTTCGGTCTGGTGTCTTTGGACGATTTGCCGGTGATTCTTCCGGAAAAGGTAGAAGATTTTAAGCTGGAGGCGGAGGAGGAAATGCAGCTTTCTCTTGAAATATAGTCCTACACGCAGGAAAAGAGGCATATGCTTTTTGTAAGAGTTTTTTTTGAGGCATGCCATGAATCAGCGAAACAGAACGCAAAAAATAAAAGGAACGCATCGGCGGATGGGTTCTTTTTTTGTCTTAAAGGAGCCTGGCAGAAGGTTTCTTTTGCTAATCGCGTTATTACTTACCATAAAGCCGGCTGTTGCAGAAGCAGCCGCTCCCGAACCGGACTCATTGCATGCATATTCTGCAGTGCTTTATGATGCGGAAGCCGGAAGGATTTTATATGAAAAAAACGGTTTTGAGGTGCTTCCGATGGCGAGTACGACGAAAATAATGACATTGCTGGTGGTATTGGAAAATACTGAGCCAACGGAGATTGTAACTGTGTCAAAAAACGCTGCCATACAGCCGGATGTACAACTGAATATGAATACAGGAGAACAGTATTACGTGAAGGATTTATGCTACTCCCTGATGCTGGAGTCACATAATGACACTGCCGTGGCGTTGGCGGAGCATGTAGGCGGAAGTGTGGAAGGCTTTACGGCAATGATGAATGCAAAAGCAAAAGCACTTGGTGCTTATTCAGCAAATTTTGTGACCCCGAATGGTCTGGATGCGGACGGACACGGGATTACTGCGGCAGACTTGGCTGTAATTGCGGCTTATGCCGTAAAAAGGGAGGATTTTCGGGCGATTACCAACACAAAAACCTATTCCTTTACGGAATTAACCGGGAAACGTACGTTCACGGTTAACAATAAGGATGCCTTTCTAACGATGATGGAGGGGGCAATCGGTGTGAAAACCGGTTTTACGGGAAAAGCCGGCTATTGCTTTGTCGGTGCGGTGGAGCGGGAGGATCGATTGCTTGTCAGTGTTGTTCTGGCGAGCGGATGGCCTCCGAACAAAACTTACAAATGGAACGATACGATGAAATTAATGACCTACGGTGCAGAAGCATTTAAAAAGCTTCCGTTAGTAGAGGAGGAAGCATATCTGCCGGAGCTTCCATGTCTTCCGGTAACGGACGGGCAGAGAGGGAAGGTGACACTTCGTTATGAACCGAAGCAGCTGGAGGAGGTACTTTCGGTCAGTTTACTTCGTACCGGAGCAGAAAAGGTGACCTGTCAGCCGGAGCTATATAGAAATGCCTTGACCGCTCCGGTGGAGGAAGGTACAGAGGTGGGGACGTTACTTGTTAAAATTGACGGAGCCTGTATAAAAGAAATACCGATACAGACCGCTGAAGCCGCTGTACCGGTAGATTTTGAATTTTGTTTTGATAAGCTGCTTAAACAGTTCTTATCAGGGCAGGCAGTTAAACAGCTGCTGCAGCGTCCGTAGAAGTCAGCTGTACCGCACGTGCTAAAGCAGCGTCGATATTTTCGCAGAAGTTTTCCTGACCAACCTCTGTAATAAAACCGTTCTTTTCCATAATGGAGTGTGGCTGCTCCAAAACATGGGAAAAAATAACCTTTATGCCGTATCGGTTCAAATCCTTTGTTACATCGCGGAGCGTGTTCATTGCAGTGACATCAATCGCCGGGACACCGCGCATACGGATAATAACAACCTTTGTATTCTTTTTCATGGTTTGATGTTTTAAACGAAGCAGTTTATCTACTGCACCAAAGAACATTGGTCCATTGACCTCAAAAACCTCTGTACCATCCGGCACTTCTTTTAAGGAGATATGCTCCGGATCGTTTTCCTCCTCCGGCAGATGGGTGTCGCGAATATATTTCCAGCCGGAAACATCAGTAACATCAGCCATACGCTTCATGAAAAGGACACAGGCAAGCACGATACCTACCTCAATCGCAAGCACGAGGTCGAAGGCAAACGTCAGAACGCAGGAGGTGATTAATACGATAGCGTCAGACTTCGGAGCTTTCCGGTAAGCAAGGAAGGCCTTTAGATTAAACATATTATAGGAAACAACCAGAAGAATGGCAGCTAATACCGGGCGGGGCACCAGCTTAATAAGTGGCATACCAAACAGCAGCATAGCAAGAAGTGTTAAGCTGTGAAACATCAGGGCAATCGGAGTACGGCCGCCGTTTTTTGCATTTGCAATGGAACGGGCAACACCGCCGGTTGCCGGAATACAGCCAAAAATACCAAGCACTATATTGGCAACGCCCTGACCGACGAGCTCTGCATTCGGCTTATGCTTACTGTTAATCATACCGTCCGTAACTACTGCGGACAGCAGTGCCTGCATGGCAACCAGAATTGCAATGGTAAACGCCGGGGACATGAGGTGAAACAGCATATCAAAGGATAGCCCGTCCACTTTTGCAACAGACAGATTTTTTGGAATATCGCCAAGAAGTGCCACATCCAGCTTTAAGAAATAGGCTGCCGCGGTACCGATGACAAGAGCGATAAATGAATTTGGAATGGTTTTGTTGATTTTAGGCCATATCACAAGGATGACGATGCTGACCAGACCAAGCACCAGAGCCTGCCAGTTTATTTCTGTAATATGCTTGAAATAGGTGTGCCATTTGCCAAGAAAGGAGGTTGGCATGGCAGCAATTTCAAAGCCGAGGAAATCCTTCACCTCCAGCGTTGCAATAGTAATCGCGATACCGCCGGTAAAACCAATGGTAATCGGCGAAGGAATGAATTTTATCAGCTTTCCGAGATGGAATACACCAAGCAGAATCAAAATGACACCTGCCATAATGGTTGCCACGATAAGCCCCTGTGTGCCATAGCCTGCAATAACGGACTGTGTGATTACGATAAATGCACCCGTAGGACCTGTAATCTGAACACGGCTGCCGCCAAGAAAAGCTACAATAATGCCGGAAATAATCGCAGAGTAGATTCCTTTTTCTGCGGAGACACCACAGCCAAGAGCAAATGCGATGGAAAGCGGGAGAGCGATAATTGCCACGATAATGCCGGCCTTCATATCTAAGAAAAATTGTTTTGCATTGTAGTGTTTCATTACACTGAACAGTTTAGGTTTCATTTGCATTTTCCTCCTTTGTGCGGGCTTAATTTTAATACGATTGTAAAGAAATTGCAAGGGGTATCTTCAAAATTTTCAAATGGAAAAGATATTTTCTTGATTTTTCCTTTTTTTATAGAAAAAAAATTAAAAAGATGATATAATAAATTGTTACGGAAACACGGATAAATCTCTGATTTTGGTGAGGTAGAGCTATGATTCAGCTGAGCAGAAGCAAAATTCAAAATCTTGCTGCCGAAGAGGTGGTATTTCAGAGAGGGCTTGCTTATTTTAAAGAAAAGCGGGTTATTCATGCCGCATGCTCCAAAAACAAAAAAGTTTATACGTTTACTGTACAGGGAAGGCAGACCTATCGCGTGAATGTTGAGGAAACAAAGGAGCAGGATTTGGAGTTTTCCTGTAATTGCCCTGCCAGGTATTCGCAAAAGGGAGCCTGTAAGCATACGGTAGCAGCGTTGCTTTATTTGCTGCAATATCAGGAGCAGACGGGAAGGAAAAACGGAGCCGTGGCACTTGCGGACAGCCGTGCCGATAAGGTAATTCGCTATTTTTTAGATGCAGAGGAGCCGCAGTATGATAAGGATATTTATCACATTGAGCCTTATATTGAGATCCCCGGCATTTTACGCAGTGATTCTGACCCGGTGTATGTGTCACTCCGTGTCGGAGCAGCAAAGCTCTACCGTGTACAAATGTTAAAGCATTTTTTGCTGGACTATAAAGAGAACAAAAGTATTAATTTAGGAAAAGAATTTTGCTATCTTCCAGCAGAATCCGGCTTTGATCATGCGTCCGAACGCTTCTTGCAGGAGCTTTTGACTTATATCGAGGTGCTTGAGGTATTAGATGGAAAAAACAGTACCCAGTTGTTCCAAAAGTCAAAAATCACAATTAGCAAATCCCTGCTTGCAAAGCTTCTCCGCTTGAGCGGGGGGCTTTCCATTACTCTAAAGCTTTCGGGAACAGAGCTTGAAAATGTACATTTTGTAAAAGGAAATCCTGCGATTGAATACGACATTTCCATGCAGGACGATTTTGTAACCCTGAATTATAAGGAGCAGGAGAAGGTAGTACCGATTACAGCAGATGGCTCCCTTCTGCTTCGTGATTCCTGCCTTTATTTGCCTGATGCACGTTTTATGAAAACCTATCTGCCGTTTTATTCAAGTCTTGGTGCGGAAAAGGATGCCTTACTGTTTGAGGAGAAAAACCGAACGGCTTTTCTGGAGCATGTACTTCCGGTGATTCATGAGACATTACAGGTAGAAATTCCGGAGGAGGTAAAGGACCGCTATCTTTCCTTACCGTTTTCCTCTAAAATTTATTTTGATTTATTTCATTCCTCGGTACGGGCCACGGTATATTATGTTTATGGCGAACACGAATTTAATGCCTTTGATGCGCCGGTGATTCCGGGAGGCAATATATTAGTCAGGGAAAAGGAACGGGAGGCAGAGTTAACTGCTGTTTTAGAGGATTACGGGTTTGAGCCTCACAATGGTTTCTTTTTGATGAAAAGCGAAGAGGCAATATATAAGCTGATTACAGAGGGCGTTTCGGTGCTTTCCGAATATGCCGAGCTGTTTTCCTCTGATGATTTTAACCGGATGCGCTCCGCAAAGCGGGGTTCGGTGCGCATCGGTATTTCCCTTCCTCCGGAAGAGGATTTATTACAGGTTGAATTTCAGTATGAGGACATATCAGGAGAAGAGCTGCGGGCAGTTTTCTATTCTTATCGTCAGAAAAAAAGCTTTCATCGTTTGAATGACGGAAGCTTTATTGATTTGACGGCAGAGGAGTTTAAAAGGACTGCTGAGCTGTTGGATAATATGAATTTATCGTACCGTGATTTTGACAAAAAAGGAATACTCAAAATTGCTAAAAGCCACGGTGTATATTTGGATACCCTTCCGCAGGAAATGGGTTTTGAGGTGGTAAAGGAAGAACATTTTCAAGACTTTTTGCAACGCCTTTATTCGCCTGAACGGCAAGAAAATACGATTCCGGAAACCATTAAAATATCATTGCGTCCCTACCAAAAGACCGGTGTGGCATGGCTGCGTATGCTGGCAGCCAATGGTTTTGGCGGCATTTTAGCGGATGATATGGGACTTGGTAAAACACTGCAGGCCATTACCTATATGGCTTCCGTACTTGAGGACGAAAGGTTTGCGGAGACTCCCTTTTTGGTGGTATGTCCGACTTCCCTTGTTTATAACTGGAAGGATGAATTTGAGGCGTATGCACCGCATATTCGGACCCGGATTATTCAGGGCATTCCGGAGGAGCGTCAGGCATTACTTTCCGCGGAAGCACCGTGTGACGTTTATATTACATCCTATCCGCTGCTGCGCAGAGATTTGGAGTATTACAGGGAAAAGCAGTTCCACACGATATTTATTGATGAAGCACAGTTTATTAAAAATGCCATGACGGGAAATGCACGTTCAGTCAAGGAGGTTAAGGCAAAGACCAGATTTGCGCTGACCGGTACGCCGATTGAAAATTCGTTATCGGAGCTTTGGTCAATTTTCGATTTTGTTATGCCGGGGTATTTATACTCCTACAGTCGTTTTGTAAAAAGGTTTGAACGTCCGGTCGCAAAGGGTGAGACAGAAGTGCTGCAGCAGCTAAATAAACGTGTAAAACCTTTTTTGATGCGTCGTATGAAAAAGGATGTGCTTGCCGAGCTTCCGGATAAGATTGATACAAAGCTTGTGACGGAGCTTGCCGGCGAACAAAGAATGCTGTATCTTTCCTATGCAAAGCAGGCACGAAATGAGATAGCCGATGAAATTATGCGGGTGGGTGTGGAAAAGAGCCGTATGCAGATTCTTGCAGCACTTACAAGACTCCGCCAGATTTGCTGCCATCCGGGGATGTTTCTTGAAAACTATGAGGGCGGAAGCAGTAAAATGACGCTTTGCATGCAGCTTTTAGAGGATTTGAAGCGAAGCGGACACCGGGTACTGATTTTCTCACAGTTTACAACGATGCTGGATTTATTAAAGGAGGCATTAAATGAAGGTGAGTTCTCATACTTTTACTTGAGCGGTGCCACGAAAGCAGCAGAGCGGAGTGATTATGTCAAACGGTTTAATTCCGGAGAAGGAGATTTGTTTCTGATTTCTTTAAAGGCAGGCGGTACGGGGCTGAATCTGACAGGTGCTGACACGGTTATTCATTTTGATCCGTGGTGGAATCCGGCAGTGGAGGAGCAGGCATCCGACCGTGCCCATCGGATTGGGCAGGAGAAGAAGGTCCATGTTATTAAGCTTTTAACGAAAGGAACCATTGAAGAAAAGATTTTTCGTCTTCAGCAAAAGAAGCAGGATTTATTTCATGCGGTAATCGAAACAGGAGAAACATTTTTAAATAAGCTGACGGAGAAGGAGATTGCCGAATTGTTTTCGGATCCTGAGGCATAAATTAAAATAATAGGAAAACGGTATTTTTCACAAAAAGTAAAGAGTCCGCAAGCGGACTCTTTTGTTTTACGCGACAGGGGTGCTCTCTAACGGTTGAAACCGGATACGACTAGTCGTCTTCTTCAAAATGTGTTGCGTAATACTCTTCTGCGAGCTGTTCAGCAAGAGACGGATTTAAATCCGGAAAAAGATTACCTAAGGTTTCGCGCATGGCATCAATACGGTTTAAATATAAAATGTCCTCCGTTCTTGCCAAGGTAGCATCGTCCTCAATTGCAATGTTTCTGACCGAAAGCTCGTCGAAGGCATGCAGCGATTCCTTTGTGATATGCTCAGAAAGCCACTGGTTGGCTGCGGCAATCAGTTCCTTCTCATGGTCAGCTGCTCCCTTTAATTTTCCGGCTTTTGCATAGGAAAACACACCAAGTGCAAAAAAGATACAGAAAAAGACCAATAAAACAGTTGCGGAAAAAACATTAAAAATCGATAAGATGCCGCACAGATTGGATGCAGAAAAGAGAACACCAAGACCGCCGAGTACCGTAAACACGGAACCGGAGGAGCGGTAGTCCTCATAACGGGAAACGGCACTGCCGTAGCGGCTTCCTGATATCTGCTCCTGTTCTTCTGGATTCATTTCGTCAAGGTCAGGTACCGTTTCAGAATCTGTAACGGCATTTTCACCGGAGTCTCCTGAAAAAAAGGCTTCCTCTATTTCTTTTCCGGCAAGAAAGGCTTCCTCCTCCTCTTTTTGCAGACGTTCAGATTCTACGGAATAAAATGCCTTAAATAAACGCTTGGCAGTATTAAAATCCTGCGGGTCGGTATACACGGCAAGCATACCGTCCTTTTCCCTGACAAGACGTGCCGGGACGTTGGAATATTCCAAAAAATCCACAAGCCTTCCGGCAAAGGCGGTCTGGTTTCCGTCTACCTTTACAATCATTGCCGTAGCATTTTTTAACTTTTCTTCACGTTCGTTTAAATCCGCGACTAATTCTGCCTTACAGTCTGCACAATGTGTAATCCCCTCACGGTATTCTGTCTTACAGTTCGGACACCATGGCATAGTAATTTCCTCCTTCTTCCAAACGGCATACTCTTATGCCGTAAAACGTACAAATCTACCATTCCAGTATAGCCTACTTGAAAAAGAAATTCAACCATTATTCCGACGGATTCTTTACGGAATCACAAAAATGTGCTATACTGAAAAAAGTTTGAAGCTTGTAACAGGAGGTTGATTATGGCAGAAAAGCAGCCATTTGTACGTAAATTGGCACTTTCCGATGAGATTCTTATGGCGGTGGACAAGCCGGCCAGATATATCGGCGGTGAAGTAAATATGGTAAAGAAAAATCCAAGGGAGGCTGATATCCGTTTTTGTATGTGTTTTCCTGATGTATACGAGGTAGGCATGTCACATCTCGGAATTCAAATTCTGTATGATATGTTTAATAAAAGAGAGGACACGTATTGTGAGCGTGTCTATTCACCATGGCCGGATTTGGACAGGATTTTAAGAAAACAGCACATTCCTCTGTTTGCATTAGAGTCCCAGGAACCGTTAAAGGTCTTTGATTTTCTCGGAATTACGCTCCAATATGAAATGTGCTATACCAATATTTTACAGATTCTTGATTTAGCCGGGATTCCGCTCCATGCAGTGGAGCGGACGGATGAGGACCCGATTGTGGTAGGAGGCGGTCCATGTGCCTATAACCCGGAGCCTCTGGCAGATTTTTTTGATTTTTTCTACCTTGGCGAGGGCGAAACGGCTTATTACGAGATTTTAGACAAGTATAAGGCACATAAAGCGAGAGGAGGCAGCAGAAAGGAATTTCTTGAGCTTGTTGCGGATATCGAGGGTATGTATGTACCCCGGTTTTATGATGTAACGTACCATACGGACGGAACCTTGGCTTCCTTTACCCCGAACAATGTACATGCAAAGCGGAAGATACGTAAGCAGGTGGAAATGGAGCTGTCGGATACTTTTTATCCGGAAAAACCGCTGGTTCCGTTTATCCGCGCCATTCAGGACCGGGTCGTGCTGGAAATTCAGCGCGGCTGTATCCGTGGGTGTCGTTTCTGCCAGGCAGGTATGCTGTACCGTCCGATTCGCGAAAGAAAGGTGGCGTTTTTAAAGAATTTGGCAGAGAAAATGCTCCGGTCCACGGGACACGAAGAAATTTCCCTGTCCTCTCTCAGTTCAAGCGACTATTCCTGTTTAAAGGATTTGGTGTATTATTTGATTGATACCTTCCAAGAGGAAGGTGTGAACATTTCCCTGCCTTCTTTGCGAATTGATGCCTTTGCGCTGGATGTCATGAGCAAAGTGCAGGATATTTCCAAATCCAGTCTGACATTTGCTCCAGAGGCGGGAAGCCAGAGAATGCGTGATGTGATAAATAAAGGACTTACCGAAGAGGTGATTTTAAATGGTGCCACGGAAGCCTTTCAGGGCGGGTGGAGCAAGGTAAAACTTTATTTCATGCTTGGTCTTCCGGGAGAGCAAAACGAAGATGTACGGGCAATTGCAGAGCTTAGCAATGCCATTGCAAAGGCTTATTACGACACGGTCCCGAAAGCAGAGCGAAAGGGGAAGGTACAAATTGTTACCAGTACCTCCTTTTTCGTGCCAAAGCCGTTTACCCCGTTCCAGTGGGTACGTATGGCAACAGCGAAGGAGTTTGTTGAAGCCAGAAAGGTACTTTCCTCTGCCATCAAGGAGCAGTTAAATGCAAAGAGTATCAAATATAACTGGCACGATACCGAGGTGACGATGTTAGAAGGGGTGTTTGCGAGAGGCGACCGCCGGTGCGCAGCAATTTTAGAGGGGGCATACAAGGATGGGTGTCTTTTCGATTCGTGGTCCGAATATTTTAGAAATGATATCTGGATGAAGCAATTCGAAAAGACCGGTCTTTCTTTGGAATTTTATACCTCCAGAGAGAGGGACAAGGACGAGCTGCTTCCGTGGGACTTTATAGATGTAGGTGTTACCAAGAGCTTTTTATACCGTGAGTATGAAAAGAGCAAACAGGGAATTGTGACACCGAATTGCCGCAAGAGCTGTGCAGGCTGCGGCGCGGCACAGTTTCACGGAGGAGTTTGTTACGAACCGCGCAACGAAGCCGGCGAGAGTCTTTCAAATGAGATTTTGACTCCGGAGTGTTAAAAGGAGAGAACAGTATGAATGTCAGAGTACGTTTTGCAAAATACGGTGCAGTAAAATTTGTCGGTCATTTGGATGTACTGCGCTATTTTCAAAAGGCAGTCCGCAGAGCTGGATTAAAAATTGCCTATTCCCAGGGGTTTCATCCCCACCAGATTATGTCCTTTGCTTCGCCGCTTGGTGTAGGGATTACCAGTGCAGGGGAATATATGGACATGGAGCTGATGGCGGAGTATACACCGCAGGAAATCGTGGAACGGTTGAACAGTGCTATGGTAGAGGGCTTTACCGTTTTATCCTGCCGGATTTTACCAGAGCCGGAAAATGGCAGAAAAAGAGAAACCGCAATGTCTTTGGTGACGGCGGCAGATTATGCGGTATTTTTAAAGGATGACTGTAAAACCTTGGGACGTTCTGCCCGGGAGCTTTACAAAGCATTTGGTGAGTTTTCCGGACAAGAAAGGCTTTTGGTTGTCAGGCATGTGAAAAAGTCAAATACAGAGACCTTGATTGATTTGAAGCCGTTTCTTTATGAAACTACAGCAGATGCATGCAGTGCAACAGAAGGTTTATCTGCAGTGGCTCCTCATAAGGCGGAAGCAGAATATTATGAGTTAGAAGAAATTCCTGATTTTGCAGAAGAGTTAAAAGCAGGCATCATTGAAAAAGAAGGCTTTTCGGCGATGCTTCGTGTATCGGCGGGAAGTGCGGATAATATTAAGCCGGAGCTGGTAACGGATGCCTTTGTGCGCTTTCTGGGATGCGAACCGGAGTCTGTACATTGGCAGATTCACCGTCTTGACCTATACACCGGGGAATACCCGAATTTAAAACGTTTGTAGTATTTTAACAGCCAGCCTATGTTTTGGCAGATTGGAGACGATGATGCGCCTTGTTGTGACAAAAAAAGAACGCTATATTTATTCCGTACTGTTTGATGAAACGAACAAGCCGGTGGAGTTTTATGCAGAAGATGCAGATGCGCCGTCCAGACTTGGAAATATTTATGTCGGTCATGTAGATAATGTAGTAAAAAATATTGATGCGGCGTTTGTAGAAATAGACGAAGGTATCATGTGCTATTGCTCTTTAAAGGAGAAGGTTTCTTATTTGTTCGGACCGCATGCCAATAAGGACCGTCTTTGTATGGGAGACTATGTACTGATGCAGGTGGAGCGGGAAAATATTAAAACCAAACAGCCTTCTGTAACCGGAAAGCTGCAGCTTACGGGAAAGTATCTGGTATTGGTTCACGGCATGAAAGGAGTGCGTATTTCCAACAAAATTAAGGAAAAAGACGAAATTAATAGGCTAAAGGTCCTATTTTCTAATTGCGAAAATGAGAATTACGGCATAATTATTCGGACAAACGCACTACTTATGTCGAACGAGCGCTTAAAAGCAGAGGAAGCGCGTCTGGCTGCCCTTTACCGTGATATTTGTACCACCGGTGTGCATAAAACCCGTGGAAGTCTGTTGTATAAAAGCTTTCCCTGGTACATCGATTTACTGCGTGATTTGCCGGAAAAGAACCTGACAGAGGTGGTGACAGACGATGCGGATATTTTTTCGGCATTTTTTGAGTATACAACCCAGTTCCAGCCGGAGGACACCGAAAAGCTTCGGCTTTACAGGGATGAGTCGCTTTCCCTCGCAGCACTGTATTCCCTGCAAAGGCTGAAAAAGGAAGCCTTATCACGTCAGGTCTGCTTGAAATCCGGCGCTTCTCTTGTGATTGAACCGACGGAAGCTCTGACGGTGATTGACGTAAACACCGGAAAAGCAGTTACCGGAAAAAAAGCGGGAGATGAGGTCTTTTTTAAAATTAACGAGGAGGCTGCAAGAGAATGTATGCGACAGCTGCGCCTGCGAAATTTGTCCGGTATGATTTTAATTGATTTTATCAATATGGAAGAGGAGTCCTATAACGAAAGGCTTATGAATCTTTTAAAGGAACTGGCTGCAAAGGATCGGATTCCGGTAACGGTGGTAGATATGACCGGACTTCGTCTTGTGGAACTGACCAGAAAAAAAGTCAAGAAACCGTTACATGAAATGTTGGCATAAAAACGGTAGTTTCATGCGCAAAATGCACAAAAATCATTTGTGAAACATTTAACACTGACATTTTTTTCAAAAATATGCTATACTTAATACAAAAGAAGGATGATACACGGTAGTTGCGTGAATTGTAGCGTAAACATCCTGTATTAACAACAAATAGCATGACTTGAAACGCCTTTCCGGCTTCTGCGGAACAGGCGTTTCAAATTATCCTAAAACCAAAAGGTTGTTTTGGATGGATTTGGAGGTTGAAAAAAGTGTTTAAAAAAGATGATTATGTAGTTTGCGGAAATAACGGAATCTGCAGAGTGACAGATGTGACTACCCTCAATATGGCAGGAGCACCGAAGGATCGTTTGTACTATATTTTAAAACCGGTTTATGCAGAATCCAGCACAGTGTATATTCCGGTTGATAATCATAAGGTAATGATACGTCCGGCGCTTTCTAAAGAGGAGGCTCATGCGCTGATTGAAAAGATTCCGAGTCTGGAGCAGGTTTGGGTAGAAAACGAAAAGCAGCGGGAATATACCTACAAAGAATGTTTAAAGCAAAATACCTGTGAGGAATATGTCCGCATCATCAAAACCCTGTATCTGAGAAGGCAGGATCGCCTGGCGAAGGGACAAAAAACAATCGGATTGGATGAACGGTACTTAAAGCAGGCAGAGGAGTTTTTATACGGAGAGCTGGCAGTTGCTCTTGGAATCGAAAAAAAGAGCGTAGAGGAATATATTACGGAAGAAATTGA
>CAZAUP010000013.1:0-27869 GCA_964488415.1 uncultured Lachnospiraceae bacterium | reverse complement strand
TGCGTGCACCTCCTTTTGGTCTCCGGCCCTTCCCGTCACGAAAGAGCAAGGAAAATTTGTGTTTTGCATATCACATTTTTTTATTTTACCACAGCCTTTTTGAAATTGCAAGCATTTTTCTTCCAAATTTCTCCGGTTCCGAATTTCTCTGCGCCAATATGCTAAGCTTCACATATCACCGGATTGCGCGCCAAAACTACACGCCCTCCCGCAGCTTGTACTCTTTATCATCGTCCATAATCCTAAGAAACACATCTGCAATCCGTGGATCAAACTGTGTCCCCCTGCCCTTCTTTATTTCCTCCCGCACCTTATCCTGCGGCATGGAATCACGATAGCTGCGTTTCGATGTCATGGCATCATAGGCATCTGCCACGCAAATAATCCTTGCATATTCCGGAATCTCGTCACCCTTTAACCCATCGGGATACCCCATTCCGTCATACCGCTCATGATGCCATCTGGCACCCTTTTCGATATTGGCAATTTCTGACATATCTCTTAAAATATCATAACCAATGGTCGAATGACGCTTAATTGCAAAAAACTCTTCCTCCGTCAGGCTGCCCGGTTTATTGATAATCTCATCTCTAATCCCGATTTTTCCGATATCATGCAGCAGGCCCATAAAGTAAATTGCATTCTGCGTCTTTTCATCCTTTCCCATACGTTTTGCAATTTCTCTGGAATACTTCGCCACTCTTGTAGAATGTCCGCTGGTATAGTTGTCCTTCGCATCAATGGTATTTGCCAAAGTTTCCATTGCCTGATAGGAAAGCTTTTCCACCTTCAGGTTCTTTTCATCTACCTCCAGACTCAGGCGATCCTTTTCCCTGCCCAGCTGAAACCATTTGATAATCCAGTCTGTAATGGCCGCCATCAGCATCAGCAGTACACCGAGGTTCACAATACTCCCGACATAGGTAATATTTTCCAGAAAATAAGTCAACCCCTGAATCACTCCGGCTATCATCAGAAAGACAAAGCCGATTAAGACAAATTTATAGCTTTTGGTATACCCCCTCTTCCACTCAATCACCAAAAGAATAAGTAAAGTAACACCCCCCATTCCCAAAAGCAGGAAATTCAGCGGAACTACATAGGAGCTGTCTGTCACACCGCTCAGTACAAGTCCGTTGGCAAGAAAAAAATTTGCCAGTGCGACAATCTGATAGATATTACAAATTTTTTCATATCGCCCGCCAAACAATACGTTGAAATACATGGCAAGCGGCACAGAAAACAACGTAGAGGCAGCGAGTGCTATATCCCCGACGACGGAAATATTCTCAAACAAAAGCTGACGCAGCTCCGACTGTGCAAGCAGCCAGTTTGACAGCAAAAACACGGACCACGCAAAATACAAAATACTAATTTTCTTCTTTGTTCGGAACCTGACAATACTGCATACCACAATGACAACAACGGAAAGAAGAATCATAAACGCTGTAATTCCGAGTGATAAAATACTGCCTTCGGCATAGAAAAGCCATATTCCAACCTTATCCCCATAATACACCGGATTTACCGTACCTGCATAAGAAGCCTCGCTGAAAAGCTCAACGCGCAGTACCTTCCCCGAATCCTCGCTGCAAACATCGGCAAATACATGGGCACGCGGACTGCTATTTCCGAACAGCCTTGTATCCTTTGTCGAATACGCCACTCTCAGCTCTCCGCCCACATAAATCTTCATGTCCTGCTTTAATGAAAAAAATGCCAGTGCCGAATTAGACTCCAGTTCTCCCAGGGTCGTCTCTATCACATACCATGCACCCGGCTCTGCCTCACACTCGCCCGGAACCTCTACCGGTTTTCTTGTACCATCCTCAAACACCTGAAACCACTCTGCCGTAAGCTCCTCACAGCGGCTAAAATCCACATCCGCCTCACTCGGCAAAAGCCTCTGTCCTAAAATAAAATACCCCATCATGAAAATTACCAGTGCAACAAAAACTCCCTCTAAAACCTGTCCTAAATGCTTTTTCTTCTTATTTTTTCCCTTCATGTAGCTACTGCGATTCCTTTGTCCGAATTTTCCGCTACTGTCCAAAATTTCTAGGACCTTTTTCCTATAGCGGAACATTGCCTATTTTACTACATATTTTATAGCTTTTCCACTGCTTTTTTTACATTTTATTACTTTTTTTACATTTATTTTAGCGTGGTTTCCACGCAGTCGTCAAATAGTCCAGATAAGTTCCCTCCCCCTTCGGCAAAAACTCCGAAATCACACATTTCCGCACTACATACTCCACGTTCTCCTCCGTATAAGTGTCACAATTATGAAAAATAAGCGGTGTACCGTCCTGCTCTCCCGCAAACAGCATAACATGCCCCGGCATATGCAGTACCGTCCCGGCTCCCATCCTTTGGAGTACCTTCTTTTTTGAGTCCGCATCCATTCCCTGTAAATCTGCATATTCTGCCATTCCCGTTTCCGCAAGGCGTTCCCCGTACCGTCTCTGATCGCCGGAATTGCGCGGTAAATGTAAGCCAAAGCAGGCATAAAACGCCCGCACGGTAGAGGAGCAGTCCATGCCATCGACCCGTTCATCTCCCCAGCTGTAGGGCATCCCAAGCATTCGTTTCATCTGTAACAATATCTGACGCTCCGAAAGCGGGAGATACCCCTGCATCAGCACGGGAGGCACATCCCATGTGTATCCTCCGTTACAGCATCTGCTCCGGCACTCCGTCTGCCAGCGTGCCTTCAGCAATTCACTAAGAGACGGCTCCGAGGCTTCTAATGCTTTTTTCTCCGGCAGCACCGTTCCTGTCCGCAAATACTGTCCAAGCTCATTTCTTCCTGCCTTCAACACAACCCGGCAATTTTTTCTGCACAGCATCCGGTAGCACTCATACTGCCCCTTACTGCAAAACAGAAACTCCTCCTCAAGGGCATACCCCGCCGATGTATCCGACAGCACATAAGCCCATTGCCGTCCGACACTCTTAATCCTGACTGCTTCACAAATATTCAGCCTGCTCTCCTGCCGCCGATCCCATACATCACCTTTTCTCTTTCGCAGCGGTTCCGGTGTGGGCTCCGTCCGTATCGACACATTTCTCATCGCAATCGCATACTGCATAAACACAAAAAAACGATACCCCTCCGGGTTCACCCCCGCGAAAAGGTATCGCTCCTTTCTTTTTCTATTAGCTTATGCAGACAGTCACAGAACATATTCACAAAAACAGCACCGTGGCTCCGGCTGACTTCTCAGGATGAACCTCTCCGAAAACACAACTGCTTCTACTCTGCCCCGCAGCTTTCCGGAAAGAAATCCGCATACCAGATTCCGAAGCAGTACAGGCACCACAGCTTTCTGGAATAATCCTTCCTGCCGGCATAATGGGCATCCAAAAGTGCCAGCATTTCCTTTTCCCTGAAAAGCTTCGTCATATACGGACGGAGAAGCACCTCCTTCACCCTGTTATAATACTTCTCCTCACGCAGCCACACACGAATCGGTACCGGAAAGCCAAGCTTCCGGCGCTCGGTAGATGCCTTCGGCGTGTTTTTTCTTGCCGCAAGACGAAGTGCCTTTTTCGTTGTTTTCTTATCCACCTTTAAGGACATCGGAAGAGTACCCGCCACCTTCATTACCTCGTAATCCAGAAACGGCACGCGCAGCTCCAGGGAATGTGCCATGCTCATACGGTCTGCCTTACGGAGAATATCCCCCCTGAGCCAGAACTTCATATCAATGTACTGCATCTTCTGCACATCATCCAAATCCTTTGCACGCTCATAATACGGTGCAGTAAGCTCCGGGGTTTTCATACGCCCCCTTGGCTTTATCAGCAGACGGTCGATTTCCTTTTCCCTGAAAATATATGCATTCCCGATATAACGCTCGGACAGCGGTACACCGGTACGAATCAGATACTCCTTTCCCTTAAAATGAAACGGAATACATTTCATTACCCTGGCCACTGCGGCACGAAGCCCCTTCGGCATCCAGTCCATCGCCCGGTTAGCAATGACCGTCTGATATACATTGTAACCGCCGAACAGCTCGTCCGCACCCTCGCCGGAACAAACAACCTTTACATACTTACTTGCCAGCTGGCTCACAAAATACAACGCTACTGCCGCCGGATCTGCTACCGGCTCATCCATATGATACTGCACCTTCGGAATCGAATCCCAGTATTCCTCCGGGGTAATCACCTTGCTGTAATTTTCCACACCGAGAATATCCGCCAGCTCCTTCGCATAAGCTATTTCACTGTAGCCATCGTCGGAAAAACCTACCGTAAAGGTCTTCGGACACTTTGCGGTACTGACAACATAGCTGGAATCAATCCCGCCGGATAAAAAGCTTCCGACCTCGGTATCTGCCGTCAGATGCACCTTCACGGAATCCTCAAATACCTCTTCAATCTTTTTTACCGCCTCCTCTAAGGTCAGCCCGTCATCTGTATCAAAGTGCGGGTCCCAATATTCCTTTACCTGTGTACCCTCTTCGAAAGAATATGTCAGAAAATGTCCCGGCGGCAATTCATAAATGCCCTTAAAAAAGCTTTCCTTCCGCGCGGAAAACTGAAACGAAAGGTAGCTGTAAATTGCCTCCTCATTTAACTCCTTTTTCACAGAGGAATGCTCTAAAATCGACTTAATCTCCGAACCAAAAACAAGCTCCGATTCATTCGGATTTGTATAATAAAACGGTTTGATACCGAAACCGTCTCTCGCCGCAAACAAACACCTTTTCTTAATATCCCACAGAACAAAGCAATACATCCCGCGAAGCTTTGCAAGAATCTCTTTTCCGTATTCCTCAAAGCCATGCAAAATCACCTCTGAATCACTGTCTGTCGTAAAAACATGTCCTTTCCCCTTTAATTCCTCACGAATACCCGCATAGTTATATATTTCGCCATTGAAGGCCAGCACCAAGCTGCCGTCCTCGTTTAAAATCGGCTGTTGCCCGTTCGTGATACCAATGATGCTGAGTCTCCGGAACCCGATTCCTGCCGCATCATCCTCATAAAAGCCCACAGAATCCGGACCACGGTGAACAATCACCTCGGTCATTTTGCGCAGCTCCTCTCTGTGCGCCTCGGCTCTTTTATAATCTACATATCCGGCTATACCACACATCGTATTGCCTCCTTACACTTCCGTTCTAAAAAATACCGGGGATTGCCTCATTGCTTTGCGATTCCCGCAATCCTCCTGTATCATCATAGCAATTCTTCCCTTCTTTTGCAAGTCTTACCCCTAAAATAACAAAAAAAACTTTACAAGGCTTTTACATTAGGTGTATACTGTAAATGGGAAATTTTGGTTTTATCGTGCAGGATGCCCGTGTCTGATGTTTCCGATGCTCTGCAACCACTAAGTAAGAAAGGAGGCTTGCTTATGTTACATGTGTACAACTATTACGTGCAGGATTATGTTTCCCGTACACCGCACTATTCTACCCATAAAAAACGTGAGCTGCGCGATATTTACAAAAATATCGTCAGAATGTCAGCCTCCGAACCCCTGTATAAAATAGAGCTTTCTGAAAGCAGACAGGCCGCGGCACTTTCCATCAAGGAGAATGCGCTGCTCTTAACGGATGTCTGCAGACAGCTGCAGGATACTCCGCTTTTGCACACCGCGGGCTTGCATTCCTCCGCGCCGGACACAGTCACAGCAGCACTTTTACATCGCATGGACTTAAACAGCTTCGAGAAAAGTACCTCTTATGAGATAGAGGTTTCTTCCCTCGCCAGCGGGCAACACAATGTAGGCACCCTGCTCTCCACCGGTGAGACACCTCTTGCAGAAGGAAGCTACAGCTTTACCGTTTCTTTAGGCCGTGAAAGCTACTCCTTCCGTTTTAATGTTACTGCAGGCTCCGAAGCCTTTGATTTACAAAGCAAGCTTTCCGATTTCATTAACCAAACAGGCATCGGGCTTACAGCACAGGTTTCTTTGAATAAAGAACAGCAAATCAGCCGCATGGAGCTTTCTGCAAATCAGTCAGGCACTTTAGGAAAAAGTTCTTTTTCCATTGAAGACACCTCCCTGCCAAAGGGAGCTGAGAAGGGTCTTGTGGAAACCTTCGGGCTGAATCGGCAGATTTCTCCGGCTCAAAATGCGCACTATACCGTAAACGGCATTCCTTACGAAGCCCCGGAAAACACGGTCCTCTGCGCAGATGCCATACAGCTTACCCTGCACTCCGTCACCACAGAGCCTGTGACGGTTCGTCCCATTGCGGACCGCAGTGCCGTATATGAGGTTCTGGAGGAGTTTACCGTCAGCTATAATCGTCTGGTTCATGCCGGCAAAAACGCCATTTCTGAAAACAAAAGCTCCGCTTTTTTGCTTCGCGGTCTGTCCCATCTGGTCGCCTCTCACTATTCCTCTCTCTCCTCTGTCGGCATTGCCGCTGACGAAGAGGGTTACCTTACATTAGATTCCGCAAAAGCGGAACAGGCCGCCATTGCCGGCAATGCGGAAGAGTTTTTTCATCACGACGGTGCCTTTTTTAAGGCCTTGTGTTCCCGTTTGGAAACTGTTGTATTAAACCCGATGCGTTATGTAGACAAAAAGCTGGTCGCATATCCGGATCCGAGTGCTCCGCTTCCTGAGCGGACCAGTCCGTATACGACCTCCATTTACAGCGGCATGCTGTTTAATAATTATTGTTAAAAATCGTTAAAAATCCTTCATAATTCTGCCACAGAACTGCCACGTTCTAACGCTAGTCTTAGAAAGAACCATCAATGATTTTAGAAAGAGGCAGACCATGCACGTTTTTTTCAAGCGCCATTTTCAAAAAATAACAACAGGGTTGCTTTGCCTTCTGCCGCTCCTGCTTTTATCGGGAGCATCTACCGAAAGCAGGCTGCAGATAACACAACGAGAGTGGATTATCTTATGGGAGGACAGTATTTCTCAGGAAGAATCCGCCCGCCGTTTGTCTGCGCTTTCCTCCGAATTTATCCTTTTAGAACATATTGACAATATGACAGTCTGCCAAAGCAGCTCTGCTGCTACCGAGAAGGAGCAGCTCCGTCAGCTCCGCAATACTCCGCTGGTTCGTGTTGCAGAGCCAAACTGCTCCGCCGCCTTGTACGGTTTTGAAGATTTTGACTGCTTTGACGCACAGTGGGCACTCAATAATACCGGAAGCTATACTTACTATATTAATCAGCTCCCGATTACACGTACTTCTGCTGCCGACATCGACATCAATCTGCCGGAGGCTTATGACATCCTTGCCACACTTGATGCAAGCCGTACCGTTACGGTTGCCATCATTGACACAGGGGTGGACATTACCCATCCCGCCCTTGCGAAAAACATTTGGATTAACGAGGACGAAATTCCGTTAAACGGCATCGATGATGACAACAACGGCTATGTAGATGATGTTTACGGCTGGGATTTTTTTCATAACGATAATTCGGTCTGTCATTATCAGGTGTCCGATTTAGGGCAAATCAGTGCCCTCCCGGAGGATAATGATAACCACGGGACCCATTGTGCCGGTATTATCGCGGCTACAGATACCATTTTCGGCGTAGCCTCCGGCATTGATATCCGTATTCTTCCGCTGAAAATTCACGGCGGTGCCACTGCCTCCGGCTCCGTGGCCGATGCCATCAAGGCCATCAAATACGCCGATGCGGCTGGCGCAGACATCTGTAATATGAGCTGGGGGACGACCCTCTACAGCGAAGCCTTAGAAACCGTAATGCGTGAGTCTCACATGCTGTTTGTCGTGGCTGCCGGCAATCACGGAAGTAACAATAACGCCACGCCGTTATATCCATGCTCCTATACCCTGGATAATATGATTTCTGTAGCCTTTGTAACCCAGTCCGGCGTTTTGGCAGAGGACTCCAACTATGGCGTTTCTACCGTAGATATTGCAGCCCCCGGTCAGGATATTTACAGTACCACGGTCGGAGGCGGCTATCACTATCTCTCCGGCAGTTCCATGGCTGCCCCGATCGTTTCCGGTACAGCTGCACTGCTGTATGCCTGCGGTGATTCGCTTTATCCGCAAAATGTGAAAGAAATTTTGATTCAGACCTTAAAGCCTTTAGCTTCGTTGGAGGGCTATGTGCGCTATCCGGGCATTCCGGATGCTGCCAAAGCGTTAGCTGCGGCCGAGCTTCTTTCCTCCGATACCATAGCTCCTACCCTGCAGCCTGTTACCTCCTACAAAAGTGAATCCATCCTTGTAGATTTGCATCCGGAGGACCTTGGCGGCAGTGGCATCCGACTGATTTCCTATGCTGCCGGCATTCATGACAGCTCTGCCTTTGCAACCGGGGCGGTCGGTCAGACCATTACCGGCACGGTTCTGGAGCTCAAAAAGGCAGGCGACTATACCTTCTATATCAGTGACTACGCCGGAAATGACACCATTTTGGTTTACACAGTCAGGGACGATGTTACCCCTCCGGAGCTGTCAGCTTCCTATACGGCAGATCCGAACGGTACGTTTACGGTTACGATTCACGCCTCAGATTCCCAAAGCGGAATCAAACGTGTCCGCTACTTAGAGGGCGAGCATTCTCCGGTTGCTTTTCTTGCTGCCGGATATGAGCTAAATCCCTCAGAGCCGTACACCTTTACAACGCACCGGGAGGGGCTCTATACGGTATATGCTGCTGATTATCGCGGCAACCGTATCACCTGCACCATAAACGTAGCACAAATTCCTGCCGAGCAGCTTTTCTTAAGTACAGCAGAACGCACCCTGACGGTAGGTGACAGCTATCGCCCGGCCGTGTTAATGCTTCCGCTTAACACTACCGATACGTTGACCTACTCCGTATCAGACGAAACCATGTTGTTTGCAGAAGCTGACGGCACCCTGACCGCGATTTCTCCCGGCTCTGTAACCGTTACCGTTACTGCCTCCGGCGGAGCAGCAAAAACCTGTCTGTTTCATATTCTTCCGGAGCCTGGCCACACCCCTCTGCCGGAGCCGGATACCAAGCCGGATGGGGACACCCTGCAGACTCCCACTCTAAGTACGGTTGCCTGTAACCTCTACTAATCACGCAGATGCATTACGATATATATTTTCCAAACTTTAAAACACGTGACTGCTGCCCACAGGCAATTGTCACGTGTTTTAAAGTTCATCTATGGATACTGACGGTTTTGTCTGACCTATCTCTAATTCCGATTCTACCACCGTCACACTCAGCTCCTTCATTAAATCCACCTCATACGGCACAATATCCTTTCCCTCCGGCTTCTGAATTACACGCACCACCGGCCGCAACGGCATACTTTTGTTTTGGTCACAAACAATGCCGATGCATTGATTCGACAGACGAACCAGGGATCCGTTGGGATAAACTGCCAGCTGCTGTGTAAACAGCGCCACCAGAGTAGGATCAAAATCCGTTTCCCCCCGGCTAATCAAAAAATCCATTGCCTTACTTGCAGGCCATTTTTTTCGATAACACCGATCTGTTGTCAGGGCATCATAAACATCCGCAATTGCTACAATTCTGGCAAACTCAGATATCTCCTCTCCCATCAGCCCCCGCGGATATCCGTGACCATCCAGCCGCTCATGGTGGGTATAGGAAATCAGGCGTACCTGCTCCGGAAGCATTGCAATCCGCCGTAACACCTGATAGCCGTAAAGCGTATGCAACTTTACATACTCATACTCCTGCTTTGTCAGCGTCCCATCTTTAAACATAATCGCAGGATCAATAAGCACCTTCCCTATATCGTGAAGCAGGGTTCCCATCCCAAGCAGACTCAGCATTTGTTCACTATAATTCAGCTTACGTGCAATCATAAGCGCATATACCATGGTACTGACTGAATGTGTAAACGTGTACTCGTCATTGGACGCAATATCATTTAAGCTCACCTGTACATCCGGATTCTTCAATATGTCAGTAATCACGTCACCTACACATTGCTGTAAGGAATCAATTTCCAAACGGTCCGTTGACGAGAAATTCTGAATCGTTTTTTGTAAAACATGCTTACAATTATTTCTTGTTTTCTCCGCTACCGCATCCGGAATCTCAATTCCTTCACTCTTATCATCCTCTACATATACATACTCGATACCCATATTCCTTAAATTAGGAATATATCTGGTCACATTGCTCCGCCCTGCCGGAAGAATCAAAGCCCCCTGCTGATAAATTGCTCTCGCAATCTTCATCTCCGGCTGTAGCATTTCAATCGATACAAGTCGCATGGGGCTTCCTCCTCTCCGTTTCCAAAATACCATTTCCATCAAATTATTCTACTAATAATATATCATATTTTTCTTTTTCCTGCAAGAAATATCCAAAAGAACAAATGTCAGCGTCTGAAACTATTGCATAAATAAAGGAGCCGCCGCACCCTTCCTCATTCGTGCAGCCGCCCCGCAAAAACCGCTTTTTTCATATGTCCTACCACCAATGCCGCTACAAGACCCACCACAGCACCCGCAAGCGCACCCGCAAATAAAAGCACCGGCAGATATGCCGTAATTGCCCTTCCCAGCATCAGAGATGCCACCGCCAGCTGTCCGATATTATGAGTCACCCCTCCGGCTATTCCTACCCCCATAATGCCGAATTTATCGCTCCTTTTCCACAGCCACATTACCCAAAAGGACAATACTCCGCCAGTCATACTGTATAATAGCGCGCTCAGATTTCCGAACGTGAACGAGGCTAAAACAATACGTGCCACCAAAACGCCAAAGGCTGTCCCTGTCCCTAACGTGTATAATGCACAGAGAGAGACGATATTCGCAAGTCCGAGCCTGACTCCCGCTGTTCCGATGGAAAACGGCAGCAGTGCTTCCACATAAGACAGCACAAAAGCGGCTGCCGTAAGCACGCCGCACAGCACCGTTCGTTTTGTTTTTTCACTACGGGACAACCGCATCCAAATCCGTCTCCTCTCCGCCGGCAATTTCAACTATAATACTGTTCGGCAGACAAATAATCTGCTCTCCGGCTTTTGAAATCATTCCCTGCCTGATACAATAATGATCCGGGCATACCGCTGCCTCCATCCGGGCACTCCCATCCTTTATTTCAAGAAGATTCGTACCAAGGGGACCGGTGATTTCCCATACACCGTCCTCCTGCAATGCATAACGTCCGTATTCCTTTCCCTGTACGCTCACCACCGCACAGACTCCCTTCTCCGGGGTTTTGTTCTGCTGTAAAAGCCCGAACAAAACCACCGAAAAAAGCAGAATACCTAAAAGGAAAATTATATCATTTCGTTTCATTTTGTTACCCTTCTGTCTTCATTGCCTCAATTGCGCGAATCCGCGTTGCACGTCTTGCCGGGAAATAGCCGGATAAAAGTCCGACCAGCATTCCAAAGGCTGCCGCGGCAAACGGCAACCAGAACGGGATTACAGAAAGCTGTGCCGTAGTTTCTACCGTTCCTGCCAAAGCCTCTATAATACCTATACCGTATCTGTTAATGAAATAAGACAACACGTAACTGATGATAATACCGATGATACCGCCCAGTAAACCGATTAAGCCCGCCTCCAGCAGAAACTGACGCTTAATATCCCGCACCAGACAGCCAAGCACCTTCATAACACCGATTTCCTTCGTCCGCTCATAAATGGACATAACCATCGTGTTGGCAATATTAATTGCGGAAACCAGCATGGCAATACTTCCGATTGCACCAAGCACAATCTGTAAAATATTGGAGGTTTCCTTTAAAGGCTCCAGATACATCATATCGCTGTAGGTTGCATAGCCTAATGCTTCAATTGCCTCCTGCACCTCAGATACGTTGTCAATGTTATCCACATTGATACGAATCTCCTCATAGGTATCCAGCGCTGACATTGCTCTTTTCCGATCCTCCAGCGTCAATGTATTGGCATATTCCTGCCAAATCTCCCGGAAATAATCGAAATCCATGTAAATGTTGTAGCTGTACTCCCAGTTATCCGTCTGCTCCATCATTGCCACATCGGTCAGAACCAGCTCAAACTCTTTTTTCCGCGGATGCGTCTGGTACTCCTGAAACTTTAACACTACCTTTTCCGTCAGCGGATCAACGCTTTTCTCTTCGTAATTGTTCCGGTCGAATTTATAAAAATATTCCATGCTTTCCGGACTGAGTACCACAGTCGCCGGATTTTCCTTCGTCGGATAGCTTCCGTATTGTAATGCAGGAAACTCAAAGGCTTCAAAAACCTCGCAATCCATCGCATACACACTGACACCATTTGAATATTTTCCACTCGTCAGCTGCACATACTTATTGATTACCGGAGTCGCTGCCTTCACATGCCTGATTCCTTTAATCTGTTCTACCACTGAGTCATCCAACACCTGCTCCTTCGAATCAATATAGTTACCGTCATCATCATAAATGGCGCCGTACTTCTGCACCTTTATCACCGTCATGCTGCCGCTCTGCATAATCATTTCATCAAAGGTTTGATTTACGCCAAAGCCGATAGACACCATGACAACAATGGAAATCGTACCGATAACCACACCGATAACCGTAAGCATTGTTCTTGCCTTTCGCCGCATCAGGTTGCGAAAAGCCAGTTTCAGCAAATCACTAATCTTCATACAAATCGATTCCTTTTTTTATCCTGCACTTAGCCGCAAGAAGCCCGAATACTATGCCAAGCACTAAAACGCCTGCTATTGTCCCGCCGACGAACACCGGAGAGCTGAGTAATTCATCAAAACTGAACACCTGCTGCTCCGTCCCGTACGTCCCCTGCTCCATGTAGTCCATATCTTCCATCCCCATATCCACTCCTGCGGATACGAAATCCTCTGATACCATAACCTCCATTTTACCCGCCTTTCCGCACTCACTGCGCTTTACTGTATACCTTTCTGCACCTTTATTCTTCTTTCCGAAGCTTTCTCTTATAGCTTGCAATGCGAATGCCTCTGGTCACAAACAGCCCCACCAAAAACGCCACCACAAGAAGTCCGATATATACCGTTCTGGATAACAGCGGTTCGGCCGCAGGCTTCTCCACAGGGGATACATCCACCGGAACATCACTCCCAAATTCTCCCATCTGGTCATCATCTCCCCCCATCCAAGGATTTTCCGGGGAAGTGGTTTCCATCACATAAACACCAATATCGGATACATAGGTTTCCTCATCCCCGTTGCTGTCCTCCATGTGAATCGTCAACGTACCCTTTGCCTCTCCCTCAACTAACGGAATAACATCCATCTCTACATAATCCGGATAACCGGCCTGAAGACTGCCGTAATAGTAAGAGCTGCCGTTTGCTACCTCAAAATCACCCTCCACGGTAAAGTACACATTGTTCAGCGTAGACTTACCCATATTGTAAATGGAAAAGGACAATGCTGTAGTCTGATTTGCCATCGGTGTCTCCCAGCCTCCGATAGAAACATTTTCCACGGAAACACGAAGATTTTCTTTAATCAAAAGCATCTTCGTCTCTGTCACTACAACACCTTCGTCGCCCGTCTCCTTCGTCGGCATTCCGTCATATTCGTATTCCATCTGAATATGAATCGGATAGCTGCCCGTTGTGGCTGCCGCACTTGCCTTTAAATTAATTGTAATCGGCGCAGACTCTCCCGCCTTCACCTGCTGCAGGAAAAAGCTGTTGCTGCCCTTGGTTACAGAAAAAGTCTCACTGGTTACCGTAACCTTAATATTCTTTGCCGCAATATCATTGTGCGTGTTGTACACCTGAAACACGAAGTCAAAGGCTTCACCGGTTTTAATCTGTTCAAGGCTGGTAGAAAACTCCGATACCATCAGCTTCGGCTTACTGATTGCCGTATCCTCCCCGCTCTGTACATTTAATACATACAGTTCTACCTGGTCTGCTGCTTCCTTTCCGTTACCGTCCAGATAAGTATAGCTGATGCCTAACGTGTTCATACCGGCTGCAATGTCTTTTCCTGCAATCGCCTGCACGGTCACTGACTTTTTCTGCCCCGCCCGAATCGTACCTACAAACTGATACGGCTCCGCATTTACCGGCTCAAATCCGTGGTTGGACACATAATCGATATAAAGCTTGGTATCGGTATAATCCCTTTCACCGGTATTCTGCATATCAAAGGTAATTGAAACCGTTTCCCCCGCCTTCGGCTTTGCAGGAGACTGCTTCACATTGTTTACCAAAAGCGTCCCGTTTTCAAATTTTTCTTCGTCCTCCGGCAGCTTAACCTCCAAATATAAAACATTGTTCGCATCTGCCTCGTAAGAATTGCCTTCATTATCCTTATAGGTAATTTTGAGCGGCAGCTGAACCACATTCCGGTTCACCGTCTCTAACACCTTCACCGGCAGAGAAATACGCTTGGATGCGTTTTTCTTCATATCTCCCAGATTCTTTGTATATTCCGTGTAATTCGGAAGCAGCTCACCGCCGGAATAATCTGCAGAAAGACGCACATTCTTTGCCTCCAGCTCCCCGGAATTCGTTACGGTAAAGGACACCGTGGCAGTACTGCCCGGCTCCAGTACACCGGAGACGCTGAGTGCGCTGATGGCAAGCTCCGCCGGCATCTTTTCCTGTGTCACAATACCCGTCAGGACGATATCGTTCGGTGTCTTTACCTCCTCGCCCTCTCCTGCCGTGATATTACTTTCATAATTCACACATTTAATTCGAATCTCATACTTACCGATTTTCGCATTTTCCTTCGTATTGACTGTAAAATGCAGATAGGTATCCGCAACGGATGAAATCGTAATGTACTCCTTATAATACTCTCCTCCTATAATCTGATACAGCTCCGTCTTTCCGATTTCAAACGGTGCATTCTCTGCCACTTCGATTTCAAACTCCGGCTCAAACACATAGCCCTCCAGTGCACGCAACGGAATACGGACCTCCGTACTTTTTCCCGGTGTCAGTACCACCTGGGTCTCAGTATCCTCGCCCACTGCAAGACGAATCCCGCTTGCGGCAGCTGCCTGCGCCTCTGCAATCGGCTCCCTGCTGCCAGCCATGCCAAATACTGCCGCTGCAGCCAGTAAAACTGCTAAAATCTTCTTTTTCATAGTTTCTATCCTTTCCGCTCTGTTTCGGTCAAATTGTGCTTCGTGTCTTCTGCCGGCCGCTCCTTTACTATCGGCCTTACTACCGTGGCAGTCACCGGCTTCACTACCGCTGCCGTCACTGCTGCTTCAACTGCTGCCGGTGCTACGGTCGCCGCCGTCACGTGACTTCTCTCTGCTGCCGGTGCAATCGTTTCAGATCGTGGAACCGGCTGTGCTGCCGTCTGACTGCCAGCCATAGTCTCGCTGCCACGCTCCAAAAGAATTTTGTGGGAAATTTCTTTTAAACGCGTCTGCAAATCCTCCTGCTTTTCCCGCTCTGTCACTTCAATGCTTTGAATTTTTCCGTCCAATATATGTATAATTTTATCTGCATAAGCCGCAAGGCTCCGGTCATGTGTAACCATTACAATGGTCTGATTGTTCGCACGGGCCATCTGCTTAATCAGCTCCATAACCTCGATTGTAGTCCTTGTATCCAGATTTCCTGTCGGTTCATCGGCAAATACAATCTCCGGCATTGCCACAAAGGCTCTGGCAATACCGACTCTCTGCTGCTGACCACCGGACATTTCCTTCGGCTTATGGGCAAGACGATTTCCAAGTCCCACCTTAATCAGCATATCCCTCGCCAGCTTTTTTCGTGTTTTTGCCCTCACCCGCTTAAACACCAGTGGGAACTCCACATTTTCCTGCGCTGTCATGGAATTAATCAGATTATAGGACTGAAACACAAACCCCAGATTACGTTGGCGAAACTTTGCCAGACTGTTCTCACTCATCCTCGGTATATTTTTTCCCTTAATCAGAATTTTTCCTGAGGTTACCTTCTCGATTCCCGCCATTAAATTAAGCAACGTGGACTTACCCGAACCGGAAGTACCCAGCAAGCAGCAAAACTCTCCTTTTTTTATATCAAAGCTGACATCATCCACCGCATTAATCCGCTCGCTACCCATGCGGTAAACCTTCTTCACATTCACCAGCTCTATTATCTTTTCCGGCTCTTCCTTCATAACCCCTTCCCTTCTTCCTTTATTCCTCTGCATAACTGCATAAGCCTTCTACTCCCACCTTATTATGTGTCCCATTAAAAATATTCCTGCTTACACAACAATCTTATCACACTATTGTGAATAATTCATCCAAAAAATTCTTAATAATTTATTACGATTTAAATTCTGTTCCACAATTTCACGACCAGCACAGCTGCCCTTCCCTTTTCCAAAAAAAGAGAGCAAAAACGCATAGACCGGTTTCTGCTCTCTTCTGTCCTCTTTTATCGATACCACTCTTTATTGAACGCATCAAACAGCGGATCGTAATTCGCGGCCTCCTCAAATACGGAGGTCTTTAAGTTCTCCAAATCCAAGGTCGGCTCCTTACCATATACATGGTAGTTGAAGTAGTCAATGATATAGCGCATATCCTCTTCTATAACCGCATGTCCCTCCCTGTGAATATTCACTGCAATGTGGTCCTCCAGTCCAAGGAAGTCAAAGATGGAGGCTGCTGCCTTATAACACAAATACATGGACGGTGCATTCACCCAGTCCTCGTAAATACAGGAACCGATGATAAACAAATATCTGTCCTCATCGGCACACATGGAAGCCAGCATATACTGTTCCACCGGCAGATAGGTTACATCCGAGAAATTCAGGAACATATCATTGAACCAGCCCTGCTCTCCGGTTGCCTGAAGGCTGCCTAACGGCTCGTTCGCGCCATAGGTATATGCATTGGAGGCTCCCTTTGAAGTAAAATCATAGGTGTTCCCCTCGGATGTATAGCGGTATACCGCAAGGCCGCCCGCCCCGGAACAGGACGGAGCCACCAGCTTAAATCTGCTTTCAAATGCGCCGCACACCGCAGCCGCCTTTCCCCAGCGGGAAACACCGGTTATAATCGAATTTTCACTGTTGATATTAAGCTCTGCGCCAAGCCCCTCCTCAAATGCATCCAGCACCTTGGAGGCACCCCAGGACCACGCAAGAAGCACTCCGGTCTGCTCCTTCCAGCTTTCGCCGTAAGGATACAGCTGATAAAAGGCACCCGTATGCTTATTATCGTCGGAAGCAATTTCATAGGTATTCAAAATCACGGTTGCAAAACCATTTTCCAGTGCCACGCTCTCCTGAATGCCTCCGTGCATCCCTACGATTACCGGCCATCCGTCCTCCGGCATCTCGCATTTTTCCTCATCCGGCACGGTTACCGTTACAGTAAAGGCTGCGCTCCTGCCTTCCCGTTCCACCGTAATTGTTACAGCATTTCCCTTTAAATCATATGTCAGCTTTTCTCCCGTACCATCGCGCCATACACCGTACATATAGTACTGGTACATTCCGCTTAACTCTTCTGCACGGGCATCCCAATCCTCTGCACTTTCCACATAAGTACCATCTAAGAACAGGTACGGATCCGGCAGCGCCTCCACCGCTTCCAGATTTTTTGCAGAGGCATAGCCGCTGCCGTCATTTAACTGTGCCACCGCTGCCTTCAACTCAGCCAATGCATTGTCAACCTCCTCCTGTGTTGCATTTTCACTTGTAAGCAGCTCCTGTGCCCTCTGCTTCGGAGCATCCAGAATTTCCGGATTTGCATACAGTGTCAGATTATACTGATTCACCTGCTTCCAGTAGCCTTCCAGCTGACTCTTTACTACCTTTCCCTCGTCACCCTCCTTACAGGTCAAAACCATTTCACCGAACACGGACGGATTCTGCCAGCCGGTACCGGTAGCATCAAAAATGTTCTGGGTACTCATACGGGTGCCCATCATGCCGGCATCATTCAGCTGCAAATCAAAGCCCATTACCGTTCCGTTAATCGGTGTTCCGCTCCATGCAACCGCTGTTTCGATAATATAACCGATTTCATAATCATCTTCATCCTTCAGCACCTTGGCCGCAGATATAACCCTTGCCGGGTCACCGGCATCAGTGCTGCGTTCGTTTGCATAATTTACGCGATAATGTACATCGTCCTCCTGATAGGAGCCTGCCTTATCGTTTAACTCATCCAGAAAAATTTCCATGGAATCCTGTTCATAGGCATTCCAGCCGGACTTGTTTAATACATCATCCTCTACTACCGTCAGCACATACAAATAGTTCTCATCCCACATCACTTTAAATTCCGGCATCGCATAAGCCGCAGGACTTGAGGACATCTCCGGCTTAATCGGAGAAGCATACCCCCATACCGCATCCACCTCACCGTCCAGCACCGGCGTTCCGAATACCGCATTCACTCTGCCCTCAGAATCAAAGGCTTCTATCTTCGGCACAACTGTTTTCTCCGGCAGTACCGCTTCCTTGGTCGGTGTAATGTCTCCCGTAATTCCCGGCTTCTGTGTTAGTGCCGGCTCCGACGGATTCCTTCCGCCCGCCTCTTCGGCAGCATTGCACGCCCCGAAAGACATCACAAGCATGACAGCAGCTAACGCCACTGCCGGTATTCTTTTTTGCTTCATTTTTTTCCGTCCTTTCCTTCTTTTATGAAAGCTGCCACCTTTTTTCACTTCTTCCCTATTGGGCTCGCCCTTTCATAGCTTCCATTCTACCTCATTTATTGCGATTCCGCTTCTCAAATCTTGCGCAAGCTTTATCAATTTCTAGCATTTCTTCACAAAAAGTTATCGCTTACTATTGCATTTTTTGTTGAAATTGTGTATACTAATATCATAAATAAACAGTATTATCTGCTTCATCCAAAAGGATGCGGAAGGGGGCATTTTTATGAATAAAGTAATCACAATCAGCAGACAGTACGGCAGCGGCGGAAGAGAAATCGGTGCCAAGATAGCACAAAATTTCGGTATTCCGTTTTACGATAATGAGCTGATTACCCGTGCTGCCAAGGAAAGCGGCTTTGCCGAGGCTGTTTTTGAAAATGCGGAAAAGAAGGCCACCAACAGTCTCCTCTATTCCATAGCCATGGGCATGAGCTCTTACGGCAGTCAGGATCTTGGTTTTTCCAATCTTTCCTTGGACGACCGAATCTATATTGCCCAGTCCAACGTTATCCGCAAGGTTGCGGAAGAAGGTCCGTGTGTCATTATCGGGCGTTGTGCGGACTACGTTTTAAAAGACATGGAGAACATAGTACACCTGTTCATTCACGCTGATATGCCGTTCCGTATCGAGCGTGCCGTTTCTATTGACGGTGTTGACAGAAGCCGTGCAGAAGAAACCATTCTCAAGAATGATAAGCGTCGTGCCAACTACTACAACTACCATTCCGGTGAGAAATGGGGCTTGGCTACCAATTACCACCTCTGCATCGACAGCAGCTATCTCGGCATCGACCACGCAGTTAACAGCATTTGCACTTTTATAAAGGATTTGAAATAATTCGTTTTGTATTCCAAAAAGGGAAGAAGGTCATGCCAAAATTTAACCTTCTTCCCTCGCACATCAGTAGCACCGGCAGGAAGCAATGCTTTACAGACCTTGCATCATCCTGCCGGTGTTATTTTTTATTATGCCGCTTTTTGCTCTGCTTTTCCTTCAAATTTCTTCCGGTCGTTCCTCTTTAATAAACTCCGAGCTCGTAAAGCAGTTCCTCCAGCTCGTACCAGTCAAACGGAAGCTCCTCCGTTTCCTCACAGTAGTCCATGATGCCTTCCGCCCAGACAGACAGCTCCTCTAAATATGCCGATAGCTTTTCTTCCTTCCATCTTTTTTCCTTTTTCGCCATATCAGCCACAAACCATTCCGAAAAATCCGAGAAATCCGCTTCCGTTCCGGCTTCGGCAATCCGCCGGTTCAGCTCCGCAATCTCTTCATCAAATGCATCTCTGCCCTCATACACATAAACAAGCACCGTATCCTTCTTTCCGCTGCCGTCCTGTGTCTCCGCCGTAATTACCGCTGCCCCCGGTTCCAGTGCTTCCAGCAGACCGTTTTCGTCTACCGTCACAATGTCCGGGCGCGTGGAGGTGTAAACAACAGACTTATTCGTAGCATTGTGCGGATATATCGCCGGACTAAGGGAACTGCTTCGTCCGACACGCAGAGAAATTTCATTTTCCTCAAGCTCCAGCGTTTCCACAAAAATCATTTCCTTACAATCCGCAATAACATAAGTACCCGGATGAAAAATCTTGAATTCGTAGGTGCCATCCTTTAAAAACTCACCGTTCATCTGTCCGAGAATCGTCTTCCGGTTCGGTGTATAAAACACCGCAAAGTTCTCTTTTGCAATTCCTTCCGGCACCGACACCTTCATTGTCATCGGCAGGAACAAATCCAGCTCCGGATTATCAAAAACCACCTCAAAGGCCAGAAACGTTTCCGTCTTTACTGCGCGCTGCACTGCCTTCTTTACCAACGCAGCCTTTATACTTTCAATGGAAATCTCCTTCGGGTCTGCCTTGCTGTTTACGGCAAGCTTAATCCGGGAATACAGTTCTCCGTTCCGTACAAAGCCCTCCGCCGCATTATCATAATCAATAATTTCTGCCTCTACACCCCGCACATTAATGTATGCCACGGCATCGCCGCAGAATACCGTAATCAGGTTGTCTCCGATTTCATAAACAACGGAGCCTGATACTGAAAAATTCGTCACTGTATCCTTGCTGCCGTCATTGAAGGTAGCCGTCACTATAATATCATCCAGGGAGAGCGTCTTTCCGATAACAACCGGCAGCCCCTTATATTCTGCCGTAATACTGACTACCTCTTTGGCGAGACCCTGAATTTTCACTTCGGCAGAAAGCCCTCCAAAGGATACCGCAAAGGTATTGTCTCCTTCCTTCTTAATCACGGTCGGAGTCAGTTCAAAGCTCGTAATCTCTTCCATGGAATTATCATTATACAGAACCGTCACATAAAAATCATCCCGCTTTGGTGCATTTCCCACAATCACCGGACCGCCGAAATAAGACACATACAGCTTCTCCGGACGTTTTACCTCCTTACCGGTCACATAAAACTCAGCCGTGTTCCCCTGATACACCACGGTAAACCTATTTGTACCTACTACAGACACTACGGTACTGCTGATTGAATAATCCGTAACCGTTTCTCCGAGACCGTTGCTGTAATACGCATATACGGTAATATCCTCCCGCTTCAGCGTATCTCCAACAGTGGCACTATCCTTATTATAGGTTGCCGTCAGACTCAGAATCGTCTTACCTTCTACCGTAAAATAACCGCTGACTCCACCGGAATAAATCGTAAGCCGGTTCTCCCCCGCCCGTGAAACCGTATAGGCAGACAAGGAAAACTCCTTTAGCTTCACATAACTTCCGTCAGAGTACATCCCCATTACCGACAGCTTATCCAAATCAATGGACTCCCCTACCAGCACCGCTCCACCGGTATACACCGCGGTAATTGCCGACAGTTTCTTCGTTGCTGCTGCCTCTGCCGCCTCCCTCTGCAAAACCGCAAGGCTCGCTATCACCAGCAAAAACACCGTTACAAAAACGTACCCTTTTTTCTTTAATAATTGCATACCGCACCTCCTATCGGGCAGACTTCCCCATTCATTATATCGGCAGCAGAAAAAGAAAACTTAACCCCGGAACAAAGAGTCTGCTTGCGGACTCTCGCGCCGAGCGCGGTCGCATGCGACATCTTCCAATCGCGCGAGTGCGCATCCCGCGGAGCGTTTTTTACTTTATAGGAACATAGGAACATGCTTTAACACGCTGTCGCAACACGGTATTCCCTATAAAAAAAGGGCTGCCTTATTTTACATGAAAGCAGCCCCATCTATACTAAAGCAGTCGGTAAAACTCGTACTTTACAAATCGATACACATATTTCCCGGTAAACCCTCCGACTGCAAATTTTACCTGAACTATGTACCCGACCGCCGTTTTTTAAGGGAGCGGCACTCTTACCGCTCCCCGCATATCTTAACATATGAGTCTGTTACTATTTCGTGCCTGTTTTCCCTCCGGAAGCAGCGGAATATATGCAAAAGTCCTGCAAAATCCGTATCTTTCAGATGTTTACTTTAAGAACAGCATCGGATTCACCGCCTCGTTATTCTCCAGTACCTGAAGATAGACACCGCTTCCCTCCTCAACAAAATATCTGGTTGGCTCTGCAACGGAAGCAAATACCGTACCGGCATCCACATAATCGCCTTCCTGCACCGTTACATTCGAAAGCATACCGTAAATAATCTCATGCTCCGGTGATACCTGCATCGTCACCGTAGTTCCGGTTTTCAATTCCTCGCTTACCGCTGTTACCACCCCATCCGATGCCGCCGTCACATGACTTCCGATTTCACCGCCGAGCAGTACGTAATCGCTGGTTCGGTAGGAATCTAAGGTCTTGTGATAGATTGCATGATCTGGGCTGAAGGAAATCAGTGTTTCACCTGTAAGCGGCCAGAGCATCCCGGTTTCAGCAGAAAAATTAAGACCATCCAGTACACCGTCCGGATTCAGCACCGGTGTTCCGGCTTCCTCCGGCTGTAACTCGCTGCTACCATCCGCCACCTTTCCTTCCCCGGTGTTCTCTTTCCTGCCTTCCGGCGCCTCCGGAGCGGGCTGGGTGATTATGCTTTCCGCCTGTCCGCTTGTCGGCGGCACTGACGGCACCTCCGTCAGCTTCTCCTCCGTATCCTGCTTTGCTGTCTCCGTAGGCTTTGGCATTCCCGGTGTCGGCGTTGCGTTCAAATCAATACGTCCCGGCTTCTTACTCTGGTTCGGATTCAGCATACCGACGGCAAGTGCACCCAGTGCAATCAAAGTCACCGCACCAAAGGTTGCCACCAGCTGCATTTTTTTCTTTTTTGCCTGATCCTCTGTTTTTTTCATCATCTTCCACACCTTTCTTGTGAAACTCATCCGGTACAGCGAAGCTCCGTATTCCGTTTCTGCCGTCGCCGCCCCGTAATTAACTTCTTCGCAAATATAGTTTCACCCGATCGAAGGAAAATATACAAAAAAAAGAAACCGCACGGTCACTTTCCCGCAAACGGTTTCTCTTCTTTTTTGATTACATTTTCAGTCATCCTGTTGCTTTTGCGAAGCTCCTGTTCTTTTTTGGAAAACACACAGCCACAGTAATCCTGCCGGTAAAGCCCATACTGTGCTGACAGCTCCGTAGAACGCCTGTAGCCGTTTTTCTTTTTAAAATCGGAATACAGATAGGCAACACCGTATTCCTCCGCCAGCAGCCCTCCGATGGAATTAAGCCGCTCCGCATCCTTTAGGGGACTGATGGAAAGTGTTGTCGTAAAGTAATCGAAACCTCCTGTTTTCGCCGTTTTCGCAGCCTCCCGGAGACGAAGCTCAAAGCAAGCTGTACAGCGTTCGCCCCCCTCCGGACAATCCTCCAAGCCCTTCACTGCAGAATAAAACTCCTCCGGATGATAGCCGTCTGCCAAAAACGAAACCGGATGCTTCACCGGAAGCTCTTCAATCAGGCGGGCCTGTTCTGCCACTCTTGTCTCATACTCCTCCGCCGGAGAGATATTCGGGTTGTAATACAGCACCGTAATTTCGAAATATTGCGAAAGATATTCCAGAACATAGCTGCTGCAGGGAGCGCAACAGCTGTGCAGCAAAAGGCGCGGAACCCTGCCCTCTGCCTGCTGCTTTGCAATCGTATCCTCCAAAGCCTTCTGATAATTTATTTTCTGCCCTGTCTGCATGTCACCCCGCCTTTCTCCGCGAATATAGTGCCACACGCGTTCCCTGCCGGTGTGCCCTGCGGTTTATTTTTTCCGCAAATACTCCTTTAGCACCTCAATCATACGATTCATCTGTTCATCTGTGCCGATGGTAATCCGGAGATAATTGTCAATCCGCGGCTTTTTAAAATATCTTACAAAAATATGTTTTTCCCGCAGCATCTCAAACAGCTCTGCCGCCGGTACACGTTCATGTGCTGCAAACAAGAAATTAGTTTTAGAATCCGGGAAGGAAAAGCCCAACGCAGCAAGCTCCTTCTTTACACGCTCCCGCGTGGCAATCACCCGGCTTGTACACTCCTTAAAGTAAGCAGTATCCTTCAGCGCCTCCGCACCACACAAAATGGACGGATAGTTCATGGTATACGAATTATAAGAGTTGCGCACTGCATAGATTGCGGAAATCAGACGCTCGCTGCCAAATGCAAAACCGATACGCATCCCCGCCATGGAACGGGACTTGGAAAAGGTCTGCACTACCAAAAGATTATCGTACCTTTCCAGCAGCGGGAATGCGGACTCGCCGCCAAAATCCACATATGCCTCATCCACGACAACCACAGAATCCTGATTCTTCTTTACGATATCCTCGATAAAATCAATGCTTTCGCCGATGGAGGTCGGTGCATTCGGGTTCGCAATGATAATACCGCCGTTTTCTTTATAGTAATCCTCCTTACGGATACGGAATTTTTCATCCAGCGGTACACACTCATACGGTACGCGGAACAGCTTCGCCCATACATCATAGAAGGAATAGGTAATATCCGCAAACAATACCGGCTTGTCCGAACAAAAGCAGGTCATAAAAATCATGCCCAGCACATCATCGGAACCGACACCTACAAAAATACGTTCCGGTGCGATCTTATACTGCCGGGAAAGCTCCTCCACCAGACATTCTGCACCCGGATTCGGATACAGCGTCAGCTTCTCCGCCTGCAGCTCCTTCAGCATCCTTGCCACACCGGGTGCCGGCGGATATGGATTCTCGTTCGTATTTAATTTAATCATATCCGGAAAATCCGGCTGCTCCCCCGGCACATACGGAGTAATCTCCCTGATATTTTTTTCCCAGTTCTTCATGCTATTCCTCACTTTGCTTTTTTATCAATACAGCGCCGCATTTATCACAATGGGACAAGCCTGCCAGCGTTGTTTCCCCACAGGTGGGGCAATTCATCCGCGTTGGTAAAATTTCCCTTATAAGCACCGGATGCTCACAATCCGCGGTACTGCTCTGCAACACCTGCACCGGATACCCGCTTTTAAAATAGTCCGGTGGAATCTCTTCCAGCTCTTTGCTTGTAATGCCAATCTGAATGTGCTTCTTTGGCAACAAGCGAAGCAGTGTTTTTCCGAATGACATACGACGCTCTCCTTTCCTTATATCGTTTTCTATTGTAATCACCTTTCTCCGAAAAAGCAAGTAGCAATCAACGCTCTTCCATACCGTTTTTTCAAAAAGCTTTACAAAAATTTCTAATACCTCTTGACATTTTCTTCAAAAACATATATGCTACTTTTGTTAGACTTTTCATATAATACAGCCACTAAAACAGGGAGGATTTCTATGAAGCTTATTTTAGTAGACGATGACCTGGCTTCTTTACGGCTTATCACAACCTTTTGTTCCATGATTCCGGACATCACCGTTTCGGGCAGCTTTTCTGATGCGGAGGAGGCCTTTCTTTTTGCAAAAAGCAATCCGCCCGATGCCGCTATTCTTGATATTATCATGCCGGTTCAGAATGGAATTACCCTTGCAGACCGTCTCTATGAAATCAAACCCGATATTCTGATTTTCTTTGCTACCGCCAGCGAGCAGTATGCACTGTCGGCCTTTCGGAGACGAGCCGTTTCCTATATTACAAAGCCTTACAGCTTTTCCGATATCTTTGAGGCTCTGGAACGGGCAAAGCTGCTTTGCTCCGGAAAACAGGCGCACATCCGTGTCCGTACCTTCGGACATTTCGACATTTTCGTAGACGGAACCTTACTTAAATTTCCGCGCCAGAAATGCAAGGAGCTGCTTGCATTTTTTGTAGACCGGAAGGGCGGTGCCGTAACTGCGGAGCAAATTATTGATTCTCTTTGGGAAAACCGCTTTGACGACTCGGTTAAAGCATATTTTCATGTAGTTCTGCGTGATTTGAAGAAAACATTGAAGGAAGCCGGCATCGACGATTTGCTTCTTTGTAATCGAAACCAAAATGCCATCAACCCGGCCATGCTGGACTGTGACTATTACCGCGTCTTAAAGGGCGACCTTTCTGCCATTCACGAATTCAACGGCGAATACATGATCGATTACAGCTGGGCAGAGCCCACCGTTGCCATCTTAACGGAAAAGAAACACAATTTGTCCAATAATTGTTAGACCATTGTTATATAATAAGCTAAAAACTTAAAGGAGGACTTCCTTATGTCTTTAGCTTATGCTCTCAGCAACGAAAGCTACGAATATCGTTCCTTTACCCATATTCTCAATACAGAGGATCGCCTTTCCTTCGTTGCCTACGGTATCGAACTGGTTCGGCACAGCCACAGCGGCTCCGAAACCGTAGACAGCATCAAAGGCATCACGACCCGGCACGAAAAAATGGAAAAGCTTTTGGATGTTTTAAATCGTTTTCAGGTGTCTCCGCTTCATTTTCATGATATTGTAGAGGATTTTCTTGCATAAAGCTTATCCTCTGCCCGGTGTCCTGACAAATACTCCGTATACATCTAATGTACCGTACCCCCATTCCCGGTTTGGGTAATCTCTGTTTTCACGTTCCGCAGACGCAATAAACAGCCGCTTTATAATCAAGGTATCCAACACGATATATTCAGCCCTTTGTATTGCCGCATCGTACAGCAGCGCCGCGCTCCCCGCACCGAAGGCCGCCGCCAGACCGGTTCCGGCGTACCGTTCTTCGCCCTGTGGAGCCGCAAGGTCCGGCTTTATTCTGTCATCTGCGGTATAGCCATAGGAAGCTCTTGGATACAATGCCCCGCTTATCACGTTGTAGGCAGTAAAGGTCAACACCTCTCTTGCCGCTCCCGGATCACAAATCTGCATATAGGGATAGGGTCGCAAAAAAGCCGTTTCCCTTTCCAAAAACGGCATAATCGGCAGCCACATATGATACCCCCTTGAAAATTCTCCCTCCGCATAGACACGAATACGCCAAATTCCGGATGCCGTTCCTGCAAATCGTATCCAAATTCCCTGAAGTCCTACCGTCTGGTCGTACAAATTCGATTGAATCCAAATCGTTCCGCCTTCAAAATACAGCCTATACTGTCTATTGAAGGTTGCTCTTCCCTGGATTCTTGGAATCACCTCACCTGCCGGAGAAATAATTTCTATCGTAAACAAATCCGGCTCAACCGCCCAAAGCTCCGTCGTAAAGCCTTCCACGCCTTCTCCCACACTGAGCTCCACTTCCTCATAGTCCCCGGTCACTCTTCCAAAAAAATGATGTCCGCTGCCGCCTTCATTCCCGGCCGCCGTACATACACAGACACCCGGAATCTGCGCCACATTGTCCAAATAACGTGACAGCACCGTCTGCCCGGTATGATTTCCCTGGTTACTGCCAAGGGCAAGGCACAGCACAAGAGGACGCTCTTCCTGTCTTGCCAGTGCAAGCAGCCACTCCACACCATAAATAATATCGTCCTCTGCCGCGCAGAAGGCTGCCTCCGGTATCTGAAAAAACTCCCTCAGATACGGCTTTGCCTGCTTTAGCTTCACCATGGCAATCGCCGCCAGCGGTGCCACGGCACTGGCTGCCCGTGCCACGGCACTTCCATGCCCGTTCTCATCCCTTGAAGCGATTTCCCCATATGGATTTTCCAACTGCAGCGCTGCATTCAGCTGTTCACTGGAAAATACCTGTCCGTAAAATGCCTCTGCACTGCCGGTTTCCATCTGCATATACCTGTCGTTTTCCTCCGCTATCGTCTGGTCCCACAGGGCTGCAAGCTTTGTACTGCCATCCGCATTCCGGAACACCTCCTCCGCGAAGTCGATTCCGGTATCTACAAAACCAAGCAGCACGCCGCTTCCATACAGATTCGTATATGGGCTTTCTCTTACCTGCAGCACGCCGGATGCCGCCAGCTCCTCTTCAGAAAGCAGACCATAGCATTTTGGCATGATTCCAAACGGAAACTCTCTGCCGCCCTCCTGCTCCACCGGGTAATAAA
>CAZAUP010000012.1:0-28276 GCA_964488415.1 uncultured Lachnospiraceae bacterium | reverse complement strand
TGTTTGAGGAGCAGAGCGCAGAGTACAAGGAAAGCGTGCTTCCGAAGGCAGTCCGCGCAAGAGTGGCAGTAGAAGCCCTTATTGACTACGGCTGGGGTAAGTATGTAGGCCTTGACGGTGCCACCGTAACGATGACCGGTTTCGGTGCATCCGCTCCGGCAAACACTTTGTTTGAAAAGTTTGGCTTCACCGTAGATAATGTGGTTGAAACTGTAAAAAGTGTGCTGTAGGAACAAAATATAGTATGAATAGTTTGTAAAATAATTATGAACAACACTGGAATTATTTTACAAAAAAAGAGAAGGACCGTATTCGGGCAAACGCTTTGAAATACGGTCTTTTCTTTGCTTTTTTCTAGGACGAATTTCCTACAAAAATAAAAACGAATCGCTTGAAATTTGGCGAAAATTGTGATATAATATGAAATAAGATGAAGGAATTATACCCAATTGAGAGGGGGCGGCCGAAATGAGTTTTACCGGAAGTGAAGGAGGCAGCCGAAAGAGAAAGCGTCTCGGTGATATGCTCGTAGAAGCGGGCGCGATTACGGAAGAGCAGCTGGTACTGGCACTTGAGTATCAACACCAGCAGCCAAAGAAGATTCGACTTGGTGCAGCACTGGTTGAGAAGGGTTTTACCAACGAGGTTGCAATTGTAAAGGTTTTACAGGCACAGCTTGGTCTGGAGTCGGTGTCATTACTTGGAATGAAGATTCCGTCCGAGGTGTTAAAGCTTGTTCCGGACCCGACATTATTGAAAAAGCACGGTGCGATTCCGTTTGCTTTCGATGAGAAGAACCCGCGGGGGCTTCGTGTGGCAATGGGAGATCCGCTTGATATTGTGGCAATTGATGATCTTACGATTGTAACCGGTATGGACATTATTCCGGTGATTTCCACCAATACCGAGATTGCGAGCTCCATAGATAAGTATTACGGCAACCAGACGACCAGAGCCATGGCGGACCGTTTTACGCAGGAGAAGGAAGAAAAGAAGGAAGAAGAAACAAAGCAGGAGGAGATGAACGTCGAAGTCGAGAATTCTCCGATTGTTATTCTCGTAAAGACGATTATCGAGCAGGCAGTCCGTATGCGTGCCTCCGATATACATATTGAGCCGATGGAAACCATGATTCGGGTGCGTTATCGTATTGACGGTGTTCTGCAGGAAATCGGAACGTATCAGACAACGTTGCTTTCTGCTATCGTAGCGCGGGTTAAGATTATCGGCGGCATGGATATTTCCGAAAAGAGAAAGCCGCAGGACGGCCGTATCACACAGGTTGTAGACCGTATGGAGTATGATATCCGTGCTTCAATCCTGCCGACGGTGTTCGGCGAAAAAATTGTAATGCGACTCACGTCAAAGCAGACTTTGACCAGAGATAAAAAGAACCTTGGCTTCTCCGATGAAGAGATGCGGAAGTTCGACAGGATTTTGTCCAACCCCAACGGCATTATCTTAGTAACGGGACCGACCGGTAGCGGTAAGTCCACCACCCTTTATACGGCGCTCAGTGAGCTGAATACGCCGGATGTGAATATTATTACCGTAGAAGACCCGGTGGAAGCAAACATCGACGGCATCAATCAGGTTCAGGTAAATGTAAAGGCGGATATGACCTTTGCCGCAGCGCTTCGCTCCATTCTGCGACAGGACCCGGATATTATCATGATTGGTGAAATTCGAGACGAGGAAACGGCAAGCATCGCGGTTACCGCGTCCATTACCGGTCACCTGGTAGTAAGTACCCTGCATACCAACAGTGCGGCAAGCTCCCTCAGCCGTCTTGCGGATATGGGAATTGCCACTTACCTGCTTGCGGACTCTGTCGTAGGTGTTATCGCACAGCGACTGGTACGCCGCTTATGCTCCTGTAAGCAGGAGTATGAGCCGTCTGCGGAGGAGTGGGAAATTATCGGGCACAAGGGTGAGGACTTTAAGGTATACAAGCCGTGCGGCTGTCCGCAGTGTAACGAATCCGGTTACCGTGGCCGAATCGGTGTATATGAGATTCTTCCGGTTACCAACAAGGTAAAGCGTCTGATTTCCAAGGGCGCTGCCGCCGAGGAGATTCAGGACCAGGCATTGGAGGAGGGCATGAGTACCCTTCGTATGAGTGCTGCCAGACTGGTGCGCGAAGGCGTTACCAGCGTGGATGAATTGATGCGTATTGCATATTCCAATGAGGATATGATGTAAAGGAGGCACTATGGCAGAGATAGACAGACTGCTGTTAATGGCAAAGGAGCGGGGAGCATCGGATGTACATCTGACCGCCATGCTTCCGCCAAAGGCGCGTATTAACGGTGAGCTGGTTTCATTAGAGGATGACAGACTGGAGATTCAGACGCTGGAGGAGCTGATTCGCCCGATGCTGAATAAGACTGCGGCAGAGAAGCTGGAGCAGTTCGGAGAAGCGGATTTTTCCTATGCAATTCCGGGGGAAGGACGATTCCGTGTGAATGTCTTCCGTCAGAGGGGCACGCTGGCAACGGTGCTTCGTCTGGTGGCCAGTGAGGTGCCGCCGGCAGAAAAGCTTGGCATTCCGGCTGAGGTGATGGATCTGATCCATAAAAAGCGCGGTCTGGTGCTGGTAACAGGACCGACCGGCAGCGGTAAGTCTACGACCCTTGCTTCCATGATAGACGGAATGAACCGTTTCCGTAACTGTCATATTATTACGCTGGAGGATCCGATAGAGTATTTACATACGCACCGTGAGGCGATTATTAACCAGCGGGAAATCGGTATGGATTCCATGAGCTATGCAGGAGCGTTAAGAGCGGCACTCCGTGAGGATCCGGATGTAATCCTGGTCGGCGAGATGCGTGACCTTGACACGATTGCTACTGCCATTACTGCGGCAGAGACCGGCCATCTGGTGCTTTCCACCCTGCATACAACCGGTGCGGCGGCAACGGTAGACCGTATTATTGACGTTTTCCCGACGGCGCAGCAGCAGCAGATACGCCTGCAGCTTTCCAATGTATTGGAGGCGGTGATTTCCCAGCAGCTGCTCCCGAATCTTGAAGGCAACGGCCGTGTGGCGGCCTTCGAGGTGATGTTCGGAAGCCCTGCGATTCGCAATCTGATTCGTGAGGGCAAGACCCACCAGATTAACGGTCTGATTCAGACAAGCAGAAAGCTTGGTATGCAGCTGATGGACGATGCCCTGTATGAGCTGTATGCCAAGAGAAAAGTAGACAAGGATATTGCGTTGTCTTATGCGCAGGATTTTCAGACGATGCAGAAGCGCGTCTACTAATACAGCGGAAAGGAGCTACCTACAGTGACAGATTATATTTATACCGCCATCGGGAAGGATGGCAAACAGGTAAAAGGAACGATTTCAGCGGCGAATGAAGACCGTGCATGGGCGCTGATTAAAGAGCAGGGGCTTGTGCCGACCAAGGTAGCGCAGCAGACCGCCTTTAATAAGGATATCAACATTTCCATCGGTTCTCCGGTAAAGCCGAGAGATTTGAGCGTGTTCTGCCGTCAGTTCCAGAGCATTCTGGCAGCTGGTGTTACGATTGTGGAGGCACTCGGTATGCTGGCAGACCAGACGGAGAATAAGACCTTTGCCAAGGCGATTCAGGAGACAAAGGCTTCCGTACAGAAGGGCAGTACGCTGGCAGATGCCATGCGGGCTCACCCGAAGGTGTATCCGTCCCTGCTTATCAACATGGTAGAAGCGGGAGAGGCTTCCGGCAGTCTGGAGAACTCCATGGAGCGTATGTCCGTGCAGTTCGAAAAGAGCGCAAGGCTGAAGGCGATGATAAAAAAGGCAATGATGTATCCGATTGTAATTGTCATTGTAGCGTTTGCGGTGCTGATTGTCATGTCGATTGTGGTAATTCCACAGTTTGCGGAGATGTTTGAGAGCATGGGCTCTGAGCTTCCGGCAATCACAAAGGCAGTGATGGCGTTCAGCGGTTTTATTATGAATAAATGGTATGTTTTGCTGATTATCGTGGTGCTAGCAGCGGTTTTCTTCAGCTGGTTTGCAAAAACAGAAACCGGTCAGACGATTTTTGGCATGATTGCCATGAAGGCACCGATTTTTGGAAAGCTGGTTGTGAAGAATGCGAGTGCATCCTTTGCCCGTACCTTAAGCACACTGGTCAGCTCCGGTATTTCCCTTTCAGAGGCACTGGAGATTACGAGCCGCTCCATGACGAATATTCATTTCCGCAGAGCCCTGCAGGAGGCGAGAGTGGAGGTAGAGCAGGGCGTAAACCTAAGCGAGCCGCTCCGCAGATGCGGTCTGTTTCCGTCCATGATTCCGCAGATGATTAAAATCGGTGAGGAGACCGGTAGCATCGACGGTATGCTGACGAAGGCGGCAGACTACTATGAGGACGAGGTGGAGATTGCCACGGCGAGCCTTTCCACCCTGATGGAGCCGCTAATCATCGTCGTACTCGGCGTTATCGTCGGTGTGCTGGTGCTTGCAATGTATATGCCGATGATTAGTATGTACCAGGGCATGGATAGTCTGTAAGCCGAAGGGGAGATTATAATGAAAAAGGGTAGAAATAATAAGGGCTTTTCTTTGGTAGAAATGATTGTGGTGGTGCTGATTATGGCAATTATCGCAGTGGCACTGGCACCACAGGTAATGAAGTGGGTGTATAAGGCGAGGGAGAGCGCAGACTTTCAGGCGGCTGACGATTTGAAGGCTGTCGGACAGGTGGTCGTAGCTGAATACGAGATAGACGGTGCTGCGCTTGCGGATGCCCAGTATAATGTAACCGGAGCTGGACTGAATGTGGTAGGGGGAGCCGATCCGAATTCCGGCATGAAGGAACTGTTTGAACAGTATCTTGGGGGGATTTATCCGCAAGTACAGAGTGAGAGCGGTAAGGTTTTTCAAATCCAAATTCATGCGGTCGGCTATAAGATAACGATAGTAACAGCAGATGGAACGTATTAGGTTTGGTTAAACATACTCCGATGTGTTGCATAACCCACGCAAAAGCGTGCGATACAGGAGTATCTTAACATAAAAGCACAAAAAGAGAGGAGATAACATTATGAAAAAGTTAAAGAAGAATAACAAAGGTTTCTCCCTGGTCGAGCTTATCGTAGTAGTTTTGATCATGGGTATCATCGCAGTAGCATTGGCACCGCAGGTAATGAAGTGGGTACAGACTTCCAGAGAGAACACAGATGCCAGTCAGTGTGCTACTATTAAGTCTGCTGCACAGACAGTTGTCGCAGATTTTATGCAGTCTAATTCGATTGCAGAAGCAGATTATAAGATTGATGCAACTGCAGGTTGTACGGACGCTTCAGGTGTTAATACCGGTTTAGCTGCTTTACTTAATGAAGTAATGGGCGGTAGTGATTATCCGACACCGAAGGATACCGGAACGAATTTCTATATTCATGTTACAGCTACAGGAAATGTGACAGTTGATACTACTCCGTAATATAGCATCCCCCACGTTCCCGTCCGGCGGCTTTGCCGCCGGGGCGCGGACCTTGCGTGAAATGAGTATTTGACATTTATTTAAGAAAGGACCACTACATATGGAGTATGCAGTTTTTATTTTACCATTGGTTTTTTTATATGGCATATTGGTGGGGAGCTTCTTAAATGTATGCATCTACCGCATCCCAAAGCATGAGAGCATCGTAACAACCCCGTCGCACTGCATGAGCTGTGGTTATGGGCTCAGGTGGTATGATTTAGTTCCGGTGTTTTCATGGCTTTGCCTGCGGGGCAGATGCCGCAGGTGTAAAGCGCCGATTTCGGTACAGTATCCGCTAATCGAGACGCTTAATGGTGTGCTCTGGCTTGTTACCATATGGGTATGCGGCCTGAATGTGGAGGGCATTTTGTATTGTCTGCTTGCATCGGCGCTGGTGGTGCTGGCGGTCATTGATTTCCGTACCTATGAGATTCCTGTGGGAATTAATGTGTTTCTCGCGGTACTCGGTGCGGTACGGTTGTTTACGGATTTGTCCCATTGGTATCTGTATGCCATTGGTGCGGTACTGGTCAGCGGCATTTTCTACATTGCCTTCCTTGTAACAAAGGGGAAGGGCATGGGTGGCGGCGATATCAAGCTTATGGCGGCAGCGGGTCTGTTGCTCGGTGCGCCGAAGATTTTTTTGTCCATGCTGATAGGGTGTCTTTTGGCAGTAATCATTCATCCGATTCGTATGAAGGTGTCCGGAGAGGACCACGGACTGGCATTTGGTCCGTATCTGGCAGTGGGTATTTGGCTTGCGGCACTTGCCGGCAACCCGATTATCACATGGTATTTCAGCCTGTACTAGGGAAATAATGCCATATGGCATTTCCGCAGCGCACGTGACAGGCGTGTGTTACCGAAATGTTATATGGGGAGATATCAAAACAAGGAGGGAATTATGGCAAAAACAGTAATAAGTATAGAAGTGGGTGCTGCGCAGACCAGAATGGCAGTACTCAGTATGGGAAAAAAGAAGCAGCATGTGCAAAAGGCGCTGATTGTGAACACCCCGGAAAATTCGATTGACGATGGCTTTATCAGCAATACCGGTTTGTTTGCGGAGCAGCTGGCGGTACAGATGCGCAATGCAAGGATTACGACAAAGGATGTCGTGTTTACGCTTTCCTCAAATAAGGTAATCAGCCGTGAAATTGTCATTACGGCAGTAAAGGAGAAGCTGATTTCGAATATCGTCAAGGCGGAGATAAATGAGTATTTTCCGATGGACATTTCCGACCATCTGATTGCGTATTCTATTATTGGGCATAAGCCGGAAACACAGGAATACCGTCTGATTGTTTACGCGGCACCGGAGAGCCTGATTCAGTGCTACTACACGCTGGCGGAGGAAATGGGCTGTCATGTGGTTTCCATTGATATTGCAGGCAATTCCATGTATCAGTGGCTGAAGCGTTCCACTCTTCAGGATGTCAGCCTTGTAATGCAGATTAATGAGGCGACCTCCGTGCTTACCGTAATCGATAAGGAAGAAATGGGTGTGCAGCGTACCATAGGCTACGGTTCTGCGACCTTAGCGGATGCTCTGTTAGAGAGCCACGCATACGATGAAATCACTACGCCGGCAGCAGCGTTAAAGCATTTGCAGGATCAGAGATTTTTAGGCGCGAATGTAGGTACAGGAGATTCTCCGGAGGATGAGGCATGGAGAAAGAATGAGCTGGCACAGATTTGCGAAAGCCGTTTCCGCCGGATGGAAGAGGATGAGGAGGATGAGGCAAACGAGCGCAGTATCGAGCGTCTGCTTTCTGATGATGAGATTTTACGCCGCCGTATCGGCGCGCGTGATGATGTGCTGGATGCAGCAAGACAAATTACAGCAAACGCACATCGTGTTATCGAGTACTATACCACAAAGAATCCGGAGTCTGCGGTACAGAAAATCTATGTGACCGGTTCCGGCATCACCATTCAGGGTATGGTGGATATGATTGCAGGTGAGCTTGACCTTCCGGTAGAGATTTTTAACGTAACCGAGGGCGTAAGCTTTGCAAAGGAAGTAGAGAACCTGGAAGAGGGCGGGGCAGAATTCCTTGTCTGCTTCGGCGCAACGATTCAGCCGCTGGGGCTGAAGCCGGCTGATGCGGCGGTAAAGGAAAAGAAGAGGAATATTTCCCTGGTTGCGGCAATTATATTTTTTACGGCAGTAGCAATTATATCTGCACTAATTGTCCTGGTACAGATTCAGATTGCTTCCGAAAAAAACAAGATTAAAGAGACACAGGCATTGATTCAGGAGGTTGAATATATTGAGCAGCTCTATCAGGTATATCAGGCGAGTCAGGCCTCGATTGATACTATGGTACAGGCAGGTGAAATGACCTTTAGTATGGGTGAGCAGCTGAATGATATTATTTCAGCCTTAGAAAGGGCATTACCGTCCCGTTCACTGGTACAGTCTTTTAGCCTGACCGATGAAATTCTGACAATGAATTTTTCTACGGTTACAAAGGAAGAAGCAGCAATGGTACTGGTTCAGCTAAAGAGCATTCCGTATATTTCCGATGTACAGATTTCGGGTATCGTGGAAAATGTAGACGAGACGACAAACCGTACAGAGGTGGTATTTACGGTAACATGTAAGCTACAAAGATATGAACCGGCAGCAGACAATACGGCAGAAGGAACGGAGGTACAATAGTATGGAAAAGAACAAGAGCACAGAAATCTATAAGTACCTGGCAATTCTTGCGTTGGTTGTTCTCATGGCGGTTATGGCAGTTCTGTATCTGTTAATGCCGATGGTAGAAGAGCGAAATGAGTTAAAAAGTGAAAGACAGCAGCTTCAGCTACGTGAGCGAACCCTGCGGAATGATACCATCAACGCACCCGGCTATAAGGATGATATCAATAAGTCCAGACAACAGCTGACAGAAGCGTTGGCTCGTTACAGTGGCGGGAATAGTCCGGAAAAGAGCATAATGCTGATTAATACAATGGAAAACGAAAAAGTGGTAGGGATTGATGTTTCGAATATAAGCTTTTCCACACCAACGAATTTAATTACGGTTCGAATGCCAAAAATTGAGGACGTATCTGAAAATGTATATACGGTCCAGTATTATGATGTAAACATGAATACGGAGACACTGACAATGAGCTATAGCTGTTCCTATGAGCAGTTAAAGATGTTGATTGACTTTGTGAATTCGTATCATGAGCGTATGAATATCAATTCGATTACGGTTTCGTATGACAGTGAAAACAATAAGCTGAACGGCAACCTGGTGCTGAATCTGTTTGCAGTTACCGGTGGTGATAAGACTTATGTGGCACCGGAAATCGAAAATATCCGTTTGGGTGAGGATAATATTTTCTTAAAGTAAAAAAGAAATGACGGAGAAATCCGAAAGAGAGGTATAGGGGAGTGCGTAAGGCATTCCCCGCAGTACCTTGCTTGGAACAGAAGCAGTCCGTTAAGGAGGTAGGAGCATAGTGATAAGAAAAAAGAAGAATAGCGGTTTTACTTTAGTCGAGGTAATTGTCAGTATGCTCGTGCTTTCCATAACGATTGTTTCCGTACTGAGTGCGTTTTCCCTTTCGACGAAGGTAAATACAAAGACGAAAAAGGCGCAGAGCGCAGAATCCCTGATGGAAAATCTGACGGAGTATCTGATTGCACATGGGGATGAAATGGATGATTACATAGGATACACATCAGCGGTAACGAAGGTTCCGGTGACGTTAAGTGAAACGGATACGTTACAAACAATTACGCTGGAGAATGTAGCGAATGGCTTTTATAGCTACAAGGTGGAAATAAAGCGTGATCTGAAGCCGTCGGAATACAATACGGACTATATGAATGACCATGAGATAATCAGCTTTGGCGGCGGCAGCGGAAAGACCGCTTTGGTGAATGTGAACGGAGCGGCAATGGACTCTTATGACCTGTATGCGCTGGATTGTTTTTATAGTTATGCGTGTGAAAAGGTGGATTATGATAATGCCATTGAAGAGCAGAAGGTGTTGGCAGATCCGACGTATGTGCGTCAGCCGGAAAAGTTTTATCCGGATTACAGTACATTTAAAGGAAATATCAGCAGAGAGCTTATGGTGGAGTTTAGGGCAGCCGGAACGGATAAGCTTTCTATGGAGGTTAATGCAAAATATACGATAAACGAAGCTGTTCCTTTTTTGGATGGTGTACCGCGTACCATGACGCAGAATGTACAGCCGGCATCGGATTTTGATATTTCTACCGCGGAGGATGCAGCGGGGGCACTGCGTAAGCTGTATATTATTTATGACACATCTCACTATTTCTCGTCTAATATAACAAACGGCGAGATTCGGATTTTGGATCATACCGGAAGTGTATTTACAGGTGGAAATTTAAAAGCGGATATTTTTATTGTTTATCAGGATGAAACAGTCAGTTCTATTGCCGAGGTGATAGAAAATGTAGAAACAAACCAGTTATCAGGTCGCCTGGGGGATAAGAGCATCCATATATCATTTGGTGAAGCGGGAGCCTTTGGACCGTTGCTGCCGAACGATGTGACCGTATATAGTAATGCGACAATTTCCCTGGATATTGCAACTGTAAATGTAGATGTAAAGTCAAAGCAGTTAATAGAAAAAACCAAAGAGCTGCGCGTGGAAACATTGGATATTAAAATCTATGATGCTTCGACAGGAAGTATGCTGTTATCAAAAAAAATGGCGCGTCAGCGGTAAGGGCGGTGTCGGAAAGGAAAGGTTATGAAGAAGGTTGGAATGAAGAAAATCAGAATGAAAAAGAATAACAAGGGTGCTTCATTGATTTTGGTAATCGGTTGTATTGCATTGCTTTCCGTGGTTGGTTCCATGCTGATTTTAAAAACTGCCAGTAACCATGAGATGAAGAAAATGGAAGAAAAGGCACAGCAGGCGTTTTATGCGGCAGAGAGCGGTTCAGAGGAAATGGTAACAGCGTTGGAGGCGATTGCGGAGGCAACGATTGAGGAAGCGTTTTCTGATATGCTGTTACAGTATTCCTTTAGTTCGACGGATGAAGAACGGGAGGGAAGGTACAAGGAGTATTTTGAACAGGCATTTAAGGAAAAGCTATCGGGTGTAACTGATGCAGATGAGATTTTGTCCGCAGCAAGAGGTTCCCTGCCGGCGGATTTGACGGTTACGTTTTCCGGTTCGGAACGTGTTGTACAGGAGGCAGTGCCTACAACAACACCACATGAAAAATATTCAGACAAAATGATAATAAAGGATGTTATGTTTTCTTATACGGATGCATCCGGGGCAGCAGTAAAAATCACAACGGATATTTGTGTGACCGTGCGGATTCCGGATATTGAAAACGGCTTCAGTACCGGTGCGGTCAGCTGTGATTTTACGGATTTTGCCGTGATTGCTTCAGATACCATCGGGTTTGAAAATGTGGCGAGTACGCAAAAAATGAAGGTGACCGGCAACCTGTATACCGGCAGAGATTTATCACTGCCAAATTCCGGTCATACTATTGAAATTGAAAATGCAGCGAAGATTTTGGTAAAGGGAAATGTAAGCTTTGGAAAAAATGCTTCGAATTCCAAGCTGAAAATTTTTAATTCAAGCTCTACCTCCAATGGATACGGCTTGTGGGCAAACGGCATTACAATAGAGGGCTCCGGTGCGTCCCTGACCTCAGATGCGAATCTGTATATTGCAGATGACCTGAATATTCAGAATAAAAATGTAACGGTGGTACTTACCGGAGAGGAGTATGTGGGCTATAGCGGAAACGGTGCAGACGCGACAGGAGACAGGTCTCAGGCAAATAGTGCAATTACGATTAATTCCGCAAAGGATATTGAACTTGACATGAGCGGCTTAAACCGGCTGGTACTTAGCGGAAGCTCCTACATTCATGATGTATCACGCTGGAATTTCAGTAATATTGTCGGTGATGCAAATTTGCTGGGTGTGCTTCAGGGTGAGTCGGTGGCATACAAGGATTTGCAGTCGATGTATCTGGTGCCGGGCTACTGTTTGAGCAGCGATACGAATCCGATGATTAATGACGGAACCGGCAATGTTGCGGTTTTGGAGTCCACGGAAATTCAGTATTTGGATAGTAACGGGATGCAGAAAACGTTAGATATTAACGATTATTTATCTGCGTCGAAGGTGCAGGTACGGTACTTAAATGTAGACGGTGGTACTACAAGCTTTATCTATTATTATTGGGATTTTGAAAATGAGTATCAGGCTGCCGCATTTTTTAATGCCTATATGAGTACGCCTCTTGGCGATACGATCCGGGAGCAGGCTAAGAATCTTGGAGCAAGTACGATTAAGCTGGCGCAAAATAACTTTTTGCTGTCAAATGCAATCGAGTATGCAGACGAGACCTTAACCGTTTTATCGCCGCAGTCTTCGGATACGGCAATCCGTGCCGCTTCCACGGCAACGGCAAGAGTCACCTACAACAGTATGTTTACCGGCTTCAGAATCGGCGCAGCTCCGGCACCTGTAGGCGGCATGGAATCCTATGATCCGGTAACGAGCGGCATTTTGGATATGAGCAAGGTTGCGCTGCTTCCGGTGGGAAGTGCAAAGGTAGTATCTGAAGGCGGCTATACATTTAAGGGGTACAAAGGCGATTTAGTAATTAGTGAAGACCAGCCGGCAGGTATTATATTGGTAGACGGTAATGTGGTTATTGAAGGTACCAATACGAAAATAGAGGGTGTCTTGATTGCGACCGGAACGGTTACAGTAAAGGCTGCGGTTGATTTTACCGCAAACCAGACGGCAGTATCTGCTTTGTTGGATAATGCAGAGGTGGCACAGTATTTTAAGGGCTTTGGTTCTGCCGGAGCGGGTGTGACGAACGGATATCTTTCTACAGAAGCGGTGACAGTTTCTTTTGAAAACTGGACCAAGAACTAATATGGAACAAAATCCATAGACGGAGGCAATGAAATGGAGCATAGGATGCGTAAAAAATTGAATAGTGCCGGTATGTCTTTTATAGAGATAGTCGTGGTTGTATTGATTCTTGGCATCATGGCGGGTGCTTCCACGGCAGGCATAGCGTTTCTGCGTTCTATGGATTCCTCCGGAGCTGCGGATTCCATTGTGGCATTGCTTGACCGGACAAAGATGAATGCATTGGCACTGGAGGAAGGTGCAGATGTGCGGCTTGTCATTTACAAGGATGATAACGCATATTACGGGAAAATTGAAAAAATGGAGGGCGGCGTAAGGGTTGAGCTGTCCTGCGAGAAAATCGCCGGAAACCGTGTCGGAATTACCGTATATGATACTATGGGCGGAACACTTGAGCTTGGTGAGGGGACGGCATCTGCCATATTTACGTATCAGAAGTCAAATGGAGCGTTTACGAGTACAAACAATAAGATTGTAGTTTCCGGTTCTAAAACGTATACTATCTATTTGGTAACGGATACCGGACGCAGCTATATCGAACCGAATTAAAGGAGGGGTTGTAATGGAAAAAAGCAGAACAAGAGGTTCCTCCGACAGCGGTTATTCTTTGATAGAGCTGGTGGTGTCAATACTAGTATCCGGGATTATCGTGGTGGCGGTCGTAGGCTTTCTTACCACAGGCCTGAACCATTACCGGCGGGCAAATGCAGAAAGTACCCTGCAAATGGAAAGTCAGCTGACGGAGTATTTTATTACAGAGCTGTTTCAGGAATCTACGGATTACAAGACATTAGATGCGTCCACCTTTGGATATCCGGAGGTTACCTATGCGGTACAGATACAGCGCACAAGCGGCACGAGTATTCTGGCGAAGGTTGGGAATGAGCTTTGGTTTTCTGCCGTGGATGGCGGGAAAACAGAAAGTGAGCAGATGAATGAGCTGATGGCGAAGGGGAAAGCCGGTGCTTTTTTGGCAGGGTATGTTGATACGTTCTTTTTGCAGCGGACAACATTTGAGGATGCGAGAAATATGAACGGTTTGTTGGGGATTACGATTCAGTTTGTGGTTGATGGGCGGAGCTACATGAGCTTACCACAAATTAAGCTTCGAAATATGAGAAAGAATTAGGAGGTATCGGACATGAGCAGGAAAATGCGCATTGCGTTAAGCAGCATACTGGTTGTGGCAGTATTTATTGTCGGCAGCCTGACATGTATGTATGTGTTCGGAGATCAGGTGGAAGAAGTGAACGCCGTAACCGGAGAGTATTTGGTGGATGCCAGTGGTTATATTGCGGCACCGCAGATACCGGCAGGAACAACACAGGAGGAAGCAAGAGCGTCCAGAGGTACAGAGGATAATCCGTTTTTTGTACTGGAGCTTGTGCCGTATGAAGGAATCGGTAATTTTGGTTATCAGATTCAGGGCTGCGAGCCGGTTTATCTTGACCGTGCGGCATGGGAAGGTGCTTATTTACCGGGCGAGGGTTCGATGTTTACTATCAGCACAAAGGTGATGCACTACTGGGTAGAGGATTTGCCGGAGGGCTATGCAACACCGGCACAGTCAACGTCGGTTATGAATACGGAGTTGCCGCAGTACGGAACGATGAAGTATGTCGGAGACGGAACCGGTAATTATAATCAGGTAAATCAGACCTATGTATATGCAGCTGCACCGGAGGGGTATACCGGTACGCTGTACCGCGAGGACGGGACAGGTGGCTATGTAGAGGATAATGTAGCCGGTACGCTGTACCGCAGAACACCGTCTGCATCCTATACGGCTGCAGCGAATGGTGATTTTGTATGGCAGCCGCTTACCGCGCAGGAGTGCTATCAAATCAATGACGATTCGGCGGAAAAGGATACTTACCTGTATGCTTACCATGATGTAGAGTCGGTGGGCGACACCGTTAAGGTAAAAATGGAAAACAGGGCGTGCTATGTCTCGCACAATCAGAAGGTGATTACACACAAGAATACGTTTTTACGCGAAAGCGTGGGTCTTGCCTATACGATGGTTGACGGTGTCCGTGTGCAGCTTCCGGAGGAAGAGATTGCGGCAAAGATAGAGGCATATCATACGGTAGTGTATACGGTAACGCCGGAGGATTTGAATGTAAATCTGCAGCTGATTGACCGTGCAGACCTGATTGTGATTTCCTCTATGGATACGACAGGTGCTGCAGAAGGTGTTTATGATTTGTATAAGCGGCAGGATTTGTTTGGCAGACTGGATTCCGGTTCGGTTCTGAATAAGGAAGGAGCGACCTTTATCACGAATCCGCTTGACTGGTCTGCGGCAGTCCGTATTTATTCCAGGGTGACGGCAGACACAAACCCGACACCGCTTGTTTTTGATTCCAAAACCTTTTCTCTTGTAAACAGTGATAATCAAAAGACAGTGAATCTGAACATTACGCTGGCAAATGGTGTTGCAAAGACCTACGCGGCAGGAAACGCTACACAGAACAATATGTATAAGCTGATTCTGATGCTTTACATGATGCCGAAGGAATCGTTTGAAGCATTGTTCGGTGATCCGTCTGCTTATGCCACACAGACTGTTTCGCCGACCCGGTCGGTAACCGTGGGTGGTGTGACTACGCAGGAAGTAATTAAGAAGAAAAACGGGGATTCGCTGACCACCGGGCTGCTCAGCATCTATACGGGGGATGCGACCTCTTATTGGAGCCGTTTTTCCTTCTACCCTTGGTGGATGCTGGCCTCAGAGGAGATTTATGATAATTCCAATTTGTACGGACAGGTATTTTCCCAATTCGGTATTATGGGAAATGACAGCTCTTTCCCGCAGAACTATAATACGGAACAGAATTTGCTGCGAAATAATGTCTATGTATTTGATACCAGTAATCTGATGACGACAGAATTTCATTCCAGGAAAGCGGTAGGAAATGACGCGTATAGCCATGAGGTATATGAGTTTTTTGATAGTATCAATGGTGCGGAGGGAGAGCCGGCGCAGGTTACGACAGCAGAATGTCTGTATTATCTGCTGCACGGTGCGGACGGTAAGACAACAGAGGTGTATAAGATTTTAGAGCTGGAGCCGTCACCGAAGTATCAGTCGAAGGAATACTGGAACGCACTGATAAAGACGTATACGACATCGAAGGAAGACCCTGTGGTGACGCAGATGACGATGGCAGAGTTTATCGGACAGCATACAGAGCTTGCCGGTGAGTATGATTTGATTTATATCGGCATAAATATGATTAACACGTCGGCTTCTAATACGGCGGCACGTCAGATGTACGGAACGAGCTTTGTCTATGCGCATACGGGACCGACGATTGAAGTAACGGATGAGAGCAGATTTAAGGCAATGTATGGCTGGCTTGGGACAACAAATGCGGAGAAAGAAAAGCAGTTTGCTTTTTCGGGAAATGATTTGACGGAGCTGGCAAGAGAAAAGCTGGCAGCATATGAACAGGCAGGCTATCCGGTCATGTTTGGTTTTACGTTTTTCCAAAACACTGCAGCAACGGAAGTTTCGACGAAGATAGACCGGAATTCCAATGTGTATAAGCTGGCAAAGACGGACATTTCTGCTCCTCTGTACGAGGGTGCATTTTCAGGCAGCGGTTACACGGGAATGGTAGAAAAATTCCGTACAAAGCTGGCAAACAGCAGGGCAGTGCGTATGTTGAATATGACAACACCGAAGCTGTATGACAGCAGCTTATCCGATGCGGAGAAGTATATAAACGGATTGGACAGCTCCTATCGTACCCTGAAATTTGAGTTTACCCTGAAGGCTCCGGCGGGCAAGTCCTATGTGGTATATTTGTATGTGGACACGGACGGAGACGGACTCTTTTTGGAGGGTGAGAAAATCATACCGTCGGTAACAAAGAACGGTGGTGGAAATGTATCCAGTTTGACGGGAGGGAACTCTTATAAAGTAAGCTACAACGTGACAAATCGCGTGGGCAGTGTGGTATGGAAGCTGGAGCTGATAGATGCAGCGACCGGGAAGGTTTGCGATTCCGTTTCGGATGTGTCTGCCATTAAGGCAAATGCTTCCGAAAAAAAGACCTTAAAGATTTTACAGATTATTTCGCAGAGAGACGATGCAAAAAAGAAATTTTCTGTGTATCTGCCGGAAGCAGGAGAGGTTGTCAGCGGTGATGAAATCCTGTTAAAGGACCAGAACGGCAATTTAATCGGAGATGCTGCGACACGGCGGGTTGCGAAGAAGTTCTATGATAAGATTCAGAATTTAAATGAGTTTAACATCGAGTTTGTCCGTATGGATGAAACAGAACTAAAACCGCTGGTAGAAGCAGATCCGAAGTATCTGGATAAGACCTATGATATGCTGGTGCTCGGCTTTGGCGATATGTATAACGGTGTGTCTACCAGTGTGGTTATGAACGGAGTTGATGATTTTATATCGTCCGGAAAGGCAGTTTTATATACACACGATGCGTCCTCTCTTATTGGTGAAGACGGTACGACATTGAAGAACTGGGCGGTAGCGTTTTCAAAGCGATACCGCAGTGTGTTCGGTATGGACCGGTATGATGTATTGCCGGCAGGTGCTACCTCAATGAATACGGCAGTCAACGATACCACCCGTAGCGACCGGCCGTTTGAGCCAAGTAGCAGTTCTGCGGGTACAGAGTACACAAACAATGGTCGTGCGCTTGTGCAGGGTCTTGCCAACGGTTCGATTTTCCGTGCAACCGGTATGAATGGCAGCAACATTGTATCAACAAAAGTAAATCGAATCAATAAGGGAGCAATTACAAACTACCCATACACCATCGGGGAAACCATTTCGGTTGCAGATACGCATCCACAGTATTACCAGCTGGATATGGAGGATGAAAATATTGTAGTATGGTATACGCTGGCTGGCGGTAGTGGAGACAGTGCAAAATTTTATAATGCATCGCCGAATGATGTGAGAAATAATTACTATATTTATAATATTGGTAATATTACTTATTCCGGTATGGGTCATAAGAATAATGACAGTACTGAGGTTGAGCTGGGGGATGCAGAGGTAGAGCTTTTCGTAAATACCTTTGTTGCGGCATATCGTGCAGGTGCAGATCCGGTGAGTGCGGTTGTTGTAAATGATGACGTGACCGGTGGTTCCGGACAGTACTACCTGTGTGCAATGGTAGATTCTACCGACATGGGTAAGGTAGTTGGCGGAGCGGCAGAAGAGATTTATGGAGAGTATTATCTTCAGGAGCCGGAAGGAACCGGCTATAAGCTGGTAACAACGCCGATGACAGCAACAGCGAAGAGAGTTTATTTTTACATTAACAATACCAATCTTGTTTCAGATGCGTCCTTTGCGTTAGCTTTCGAGGTGAATGGTGTTGCCATGGATTTGGCGGTATTTAAAAAGAGCGATACCGGCAGCATGGCTGAGAATTTTATGACACTGCTGTCAAATGATAAGAAGCTGAAGGCGGGTTCGATATCAAATAATGTATATTATGTAGATGTTCCGTTGAATTTTGTTACAACGAGCAGTGGAGGGGTGGATGTGACTGTTTTGGAAAAAACGGAGCTTACGATTGAAACTACGATTTATTATAAGGTAGGCAGCGTAGAGTATGAGGAGTCAGCAACTACCAATGTGCAGATTCTTCCGCGCGGTCTTTTCGATCTTGACTAATCCGTGCAAATGCAGGAAACTAAGTGTATCTTTCCCAATGCCCCGGCGTATGTCCGGGGCGTTGTTGTCTTTGCGGCAGGGTGGCAGATAAAAGAAAGGACAGGGCGGAGGTTGTGAGATTACAACGCTTATTATTACAGTTCCGAGACAGCGGGGGTGATAACGGCGGCAGACCCGGAATGCGGCAGCTGCTTCAGAATTGTTCGGAAGGTTCAGAAAGGTAGGAAAACCATGGAATGCAGACTTTGCCCGAGGGCATGCAGGGCGGACCGCAAAAAAGGAGAAGCAGGTTTTTGCGGGATGACGGAAGAGGTGCGTGTGGCAAGAGTGGCACCGCATTATTGGGAGGAACCGTGTATTTCGGGAGAAAAGGGCTCCGGTACTGTGTTTTTTTCCGGGTGTAATTTGCGTTGTGTGTATTGTCAGAATTATAAGATTGCAGCAGGAAAGCTCGGACGGGTGATGTCTTTGGAGGAGCTTTCCGCGGCATTTCTTTCCCTGCAGGAGCAGGGATGCCATAATATCAATTTGGTGACACCGAGCCATTATGTGCCGCAAATTGCAGAAGCACTTAAGAAAGCGAAGCCGATGCTTACGATTCCGGTGGTATATAATACCTCTGCCTATGAGTGCGTGGAGTCGTTATGCCTTTTAGAAGGGCTGGTGGACATTTATCTGGCGGATTTGAAATATCTGGATAAGGAAGCTGCAAGACGGTATTCACATGCGGCGGATTATCCGGAAACGGCAAAGGCTGCATTGCGGGAGATGGTGCGCCAGACCGGGGGAACAGAGTATGTGCTACCGGAGCAGCCGGCAGAAGGATATTCCTGCGTAAGGGAGGGAAACGGGAGCATTATATTACGAAATGCGACAGAGTATCCGGATGGAGCAGTGATGCGACGGGGAGTCATTGTACGTCATTTGCTTTTGCCAGGGAAAACAGAGGAGGCAAAGCACGTACTCCGCTATCTGTATGAGACCTACGGAGATACCATTGCCGTCAGTATTTTAAATCAATATACACCTTTAGCTCCTGTGGCGGCTTATCCGGAGCTAAACCGCAGGGTAACAGAGGAGGAATATGAGGAGGTTGTGGAATTTGCCGTGGAGCTTGGTATCGGGCACGGCTTTTTACAGGAAGGGCAGACCGCGTCCGAAAGCTTTATTCCGGAGTTTTCGGGAGATTAGAGGAATTAAGAAAAAGTGAAGGAAAAGGAACGGGAGATTAAAAAACCATTAAAAATTAAATCATTCAAGTTTTGTTCATAAAGTTGTGCTATGATAACAGTAGAATATAGGTAGTTTTGTTGCAGGATGGAGGTATTTATTTGAAAAAAGAGCTGGACTATAAGGAAGACGATGATAAAGAGTGTGTGACAACGGAAATGCTGCTGCCGGAGCAGCATGTGTTAGCACAGACTGCCACGCTGGATGAGTGGAAGCGGATGCAGCTGATTTATAATGCGGCGTTGAAGGAAGTAAATACAAAGCTTGAGATTCTGAACAGTGAGTTTCAGATGGCGCATCGTTATAATCCGATTGAGCATATTACGGCACGGATTAAGTCACCGGAAAGCATTGCGAAGAAGCTGAGACATCAGGGGCGTGCCCTGACGGTAGAGAATATTGTACGCTACATAAACGATGTTGCGGGGATTCGGATTATTTGCTCCTTTACTTCGGATATTTATCAGATAGCAGAGCTGATACGCAAGCAAAGCGATGTTAAGGTATTAAAGATTAAGGACTATATTGCTAATCCGAAGCCGAACGGCTACACCAGCTATCATATGATTGTGACGATTCCGATTTTCCTTTCGGATATGACGATTGATACGAAGGTAGAGATTCAGATTCGTACCATTGCCATGGACTTTTGGGCGAGCCTGGAGCATAAAATGTACTATAAGTTCGAAGGAAATGCACCGGAGAATATTCGCCGCGAGTTAAAGGAGTGTGCGGATTTAGTGGGCTTCCTTGACCGGAAGATGTTAGCAATAAACGAAGAAATCAGAAAATACAGTGATGAAGAGGAGGAAGAGGAGTTGATTTCCGAAAGCCTGCGTATCCTGTATGGAAGGTTAAATGAAGAAAACGAGGCACAGGAGGCCGCAAGACAGGAGACAAAGAAATCCGTAGTAATTGATTTGCATGAAACAGAGCTTCGCCGGGTGGATGAAGTGAAGGAAGCGCAGACTCCGAAGAAAAAAGTATTTGGGATGGGCCGAAAGGTATCTGTAAAGTAGAGAATACGCATTTGAAAAAAGGGTGTTGCGCCATTGCGCAACACCCTTTATGAATTTATTTGACTAATTGAATGGATACATCATCTACAAAGAAGGAAGCATCTGCAACCGGAGATTCAAAGTAAAGCACAAACTTCTTTGCGGTACTCGGTACAGTATAAGTGTTGGAAAACTGCACCCACTTACCATCGCTTATCGGATCGGCAACAATAACCGGTGTATAGGTCGTAAGAGAACCGTCGTTCTGCTCTGCGGTCATATGAATCTCAAACGGTGTGGTCGATTCGTGATATAACCAGTAGCTGACTTCAATGGTCTTTCCCGCTAAATCATAATCGGAAAGGTCGGCCTGTACACCGTGCCAGGTAGCAGTACGACCGGTAACAGCAAGGCACATATTGCTTTCGTGACCGCCATATACGAGGGACGGCTTTCCGTTACCACGTGCCTGGAAGAAGGCTTCATTGCTTTCGAAATCCAGTGTAAGACCTGTGAAAGTAAGCTTTTCTCCGATTACGTATTCCGGATTGATGTCAACTGAGCTCTTTGGATTGTAGGAGACAGTGACATTATCCAGGATAAAGCTTGCATCCTTGGAGGATGGAATTTCAAAGTTAATCTGTGGAGCGGAAACATTGGCATAGACCGGAATGATACCTTCCACATAAGTCCATTCGCCACTTGGCAACACTTCGACGGTAACACGCTCCGGCCAGGTTGCAGAGCCATCCGGCTTATTTACCTGCAGGGTCGCAGAGAAATCCAGCGGTGCGCCGGAATCCTGATATACCCAGAAGGATACGTAAACCTCTTTGCCGACTACATTAAAGCTCTTATCGTTAATATTGGTGAAATCCAAACCTACACCATTCCAGGTATCGGAGCGGCCGGAAATCAGGAAGCCGTTCTGATCATATCCGTCGGTAACAATAGAAGCAGAAGCACTGCCACGGGAGGAAAAAATCTGTGACTCCTTTTTGCTGTTGTCTCCGGTCAGGGAATGAATTACAGTAAAGCCTGTAGTGTCGATTTTTTCTGTCGGCTCTACAATCGGATTCTCCTGATTGTTCGGATCGATGGTGATGGTGGACGGATCCTTGGTGGAAATCAGGACATTGTCAATATAGAAATCTTCCGTGCCGGAGGTTTCAAAATACAATATCACGGATTCGGAGGTGGAACCGATGGTAATCTTACCGGTAGCTTCTGCCCAGGTATCCGGGAAAACAACCTCCGTGGAGGTAATGTTGGCATATTTATCCTGTGTTGCACCTGCTGCACGCTGCTGCAGGGAACAGGTTACCTTGTTTTTTTCCGAGCCATCATGCTTTGCGGAGAAGGATACCCAAATCTGGGTGCCTGCCAGCCCATATTCGGAAAGGTCAATCTGTGCACCGTTCCAGTTTGCCACACGTCCGGAAACGAAAAGACAATAGCTTCCGTCATCGCAGCTTTCAGAGACAATAGACGGCTGACCGGAGCCGCGGGCTTCCAAATGCGTTTCCTGATCCTCAAAGTTAAAATATAATCCATTAAAGGCAATTATATTATAAGCACTGTTCGCTGCCACCGAACTGTTCTGGTCATAAGTCAGGCGGATGTCGTCAAAGTAAAAGTCAGCCTTTGAAGATGTCATGGTTAAGGTGATTGTCGGATTTGTAACATTGGAATATACCGGAATGTCTCCCTCAAGTAAGGTCCATTGACCGCTCGGTACACTGTTTGCCGTGAGCTTCTCCGGAGTATCGGTGGTGCTGTCCGGCTTTTTTACATAAAGGGTACAGGAAAAATCCTGAGGCGAGCCGCTTTCCTGATATACCCAAACCGCAATATGTGCTTTTTTTCCGATAACGTTGACGATATCACCGTTTTTATTGGAAAAGTTTAAGGTGACACCGTGCGTCGTATCGTCACGGTTTGTCATGTAAAACGAGTAGTTTCCGCTGTACGGAAGCGGCTTTACGGAAAGAGTACCACCGTTTTTGTGATCAAAATATGAGGTCTGGTTAAAGTCCTCTCCGTCCAGCTCGATGATTTTAGTGTAGTAAGCGTCCGGTGCCATGGTCGGAGTCGGTCCTGTTTCCTTGGTAATTGCCGGGGTCGGCGTATAGGTCGGTGCTAATGTCGGCAATACGAGCTCTTCACCGCCACCGCAGGCAGCCATGAAAAGCAGCATTGCGGTAACCAAGGAAAAGGTAAAAATACTTTCCCTTTTTTTCATAAGATAATCCTCCTTGTATATCCATTCAATAAATGTATTCTCCTCTCTATATATAATAGCAATTCTTACAAAAAACGTCAATATCTAAGGGCTAAAATGAGACTAATTTCACATGTTTTTAAAGGAAATTTTCCTGAAAAAGTAAGTTTTCTGCCTGATATAAAAAAATGCTTGACAAAGAATCGCTTCTATGATATGCTCAATAAGGTTAGTTGAAACTAACCGACTACTTGGAATCCGGAGGCAGCCATGAAATTAATTGATGCGCAGGTTGGAGAAGAGTATATTATTAAGGAGATTGTGACAGACGACGAAGAGATGGATGCGTTTCTTTTTACGTTAGGATGTTACAGCGGGGAGCCGATTACGGTTGTTTCCCGGAAACGGGGCGGTTGTGTCGTATCCATTAAGGATGGCAGATATAATATAGACAATCAGCTGGCTTCTGCGATTATTGTATAGGGGATAGCAGGAATAAAAAAGAGACGGCAACAATAAAATGAACAGAGTATATTGTTGCCTGCTTTTAACATGTATGGTTAGCCGGTGCTACCTGCAGAAGCACCGGTTCAATTATAAAGAAGCAGTACAGAATGTGAAGGAGGAAATCCAAATGAGAATCGCGTTAGCGGGAAATCCGAACAGCGGTAAGACGACGATGTTTAATGCGCTTACCGGAAGAAATGAAAAGGTAGGTAACTGGGCGGGGGTTACCGTAGATAAGAAAGAAAGTCCGATTAAGAAGAGCTTATACGAGGGAACCGAGGAGCTGGTGGCCGTAGATCTTCCGGGCGCATATTCCATGTCTCCGTTTACTTCGGAGGAGAGTATTACCAGTGCTTATGTGAAGAATGAGAAGCCGGCTGCCATCATTAACATTGTTGATGCAACCAACCTGAGCAGAAGCCTGTTCTTTACCACCCAGCTGTTAGAGCTTGGTATTCCGGTGGTTGTGGCACTGAATAAGAATGATATTAATGATAAAAAGGAAACAAGAATTGACGAAAAGCTGTTGTCTGAAAAGCTTGGCTGTCCGGTTGTTAAGACGATTTCCACCACCGGCAGCGGCCTTGCGGAGGTTGTAAAGGCAACTGTGACCGCAGCGGGTACGAGTCAGAAGGCACCGTTTTCGGAAGGGGAGATTGACCTTCGGAATAAGGCAGAGGTGGAAGCGGCTGACCGCAGACGCTTTGAGTTTGTAAATAAGATTGTGGGTCGGGTCGAGAAGCGTAAGGTGCTGACAAAGGATAAGAACAGTAATGATAAAATTGATGCCATTCTTACCAATAAGTTTGTCGGAATTCCGATTTTTGCGGTTGTAATGTTCCTCGTATTTTATATTTCCCAGTCTACGGTGGGTACATGGATTGCGGACTGGTTAGTGGGTTACATAGAAACATTTCAGGAATGGGTGGCAGAGTCTCTGACGAATGCAGGAGCAAGCGATATTCTGGTTTCCATTATCGCAGACGGTATTATTGGCGGTGTGGGAGCCGTAGTCGGTTTTCTTCCGCTTGTTATGGTAATGTATTTCCTGCTTGCGCTGTTGGAGGATTGCGGGTACATGGCACGTGTGTCCGTTGTGCTTGACCCGATTTTTAAGAGGGTAGGCCTGTCCGGAAAATCCGTAATTCCGTTGGTTATCGGTACGGGGTGTGCAATTCCGGGTATTATGGCGGCACGTACCATTCGTGACGAGAGAGAAAGAAGAGCAACCGCAATGCTGACTCCGTTCATTCCGTGCGGTGCAAAAATTCCCGTAATCGCATTGTTCGCAGGTGCATTTTTCCCGGATGCCTCCTGGGTATCTCCGGTAATGTATTTTGTCGGCATTTTATTAGTATTGTTCTGGGCATGGATTGTAAAGCTTGTATCCGGATACAAGTACAGAAAGTCCTTCTTTATTATCGAGCTTCCGGAGTACAAGGCACCGAGCCTGTTAAAGGCGTTCCTTTCCATGCTTGACCGGGGTAAGGCGTATATCATTAAGGCAGGAACTATTATTTTGATTTGTAATGCAATCGTAACGATTATGGCTTCCTTTAACTGGAGCTTCCAGGCAGTAGAGGATCCGGAGCAGTCTATTTTGGCTTCCATTGCGACTCCGTTCGCAGTGCTTTTAGTACCGCTTGGCTTCGGTGTATGGCAGCTGGCAGCAGCGGCAGTCACCGGTTTCATTGCTAAGGAGGAGGTTGTCGGCACGCTTGCGGCGGTTTACTTTATGAGTGAAACAATGATTAACGGAGATTTTGAGATTGTAGAGGGTGCAGCAAATTCCGTGGCTGCAGCAATTACGATAAACGGAGTACAGATGGTTCCGGTGATTGCACTTGCATATCTTGCCTTCAATCTGTTCACACCGCCTTGCTTTGCGGCAATGGGAGCAATGAACTCCGAAATTAAATCAAAGAAGTGGCTGTTTGCCGGCATCGGTCTTCAGTTTGCAACCGGCTATACCGTAGCGTTTTTAATTTACCAGATTGGTACGCTGATTACTGTGGGTACGGTAGGTGAAGGCTTTGTGCCGGGCTTAATCGCAGTGCTTGCCATTGTGGCTGTTGTTGTGTATATTGTACTGAGCTCTAAGAAGAAAATGGCACAGGAATATGCTTTGAAAAAAGCAGCATAAGTTTCAGATAGGAGTGATACTATGCCGAATACCATTGATGTGATTTTGATTTTAATTCTTGCGGTAATTATCGGAGGCGCAGTTGCCTATATCGTAAAAGCCAAAAAGAACGGTGCAAAGTGTATCGGATGCTCTGCAGGCGGTGCATGCCACTGCCAGGGCAAGAACGAGGAAGCATCGGGGTGCGGCTGTGGCTGCGGCGGTCATGGAAAGGAAGAAAGCAGTCAGGAACCGTGCTGCTGCTGTCATACAGAAGAAAAATAATACAAATGCAAACGCGCACAGAAGTTTTGACTGTGCGCGTTTGTTGTATTAGAGGTTTCTCAACATTCTCTTATTCTCTTAGAAAGTCTCCCAGAATTTCTTTTGCCAGTGCCCAGGTATCCTCCAAAGTAAATACGCTTTCTTCGGCACGTTTGTGAACTCCGTGAAGCTGTAGCAGCTCCTCGGTATAGTCCGAAAGGCGGTAGGTGGCATAGGTTCCGTCTCCGACGTTGTCACTGTAGTGGGTGACTACCGGAATCACGGCAGCATCGGTGATTTCTACACCATGTTCGGTCAGGGTCAGTGTAACCTCTGCCATACCGCCTAAAAGCCTTGGAGCTTCAATCTGACCGGACAAAAAATTGCCGAGGGAGTAAAACACCAGCATAGTTCCGCCATCCGGGCGTTCTACCCATTCCACCGGCTGCAATACATGAGAATGCCCACCGATAACTAAATCCACGCCTTCTTCGGCAAATACCGAGGTCCAGTAAACCTGATTTTCATCCGGCTCATACGCATACTCCGTGCCCCAGTGAGGAAATACGATGACAAAGTCTGCCAGCTCCTTTGCCTGGCGTATCTGTGAGCGGATAAACTCCAGGTTGCTCCATTTTAATAAGGTAACAAGATATTCTTTTCCCTTCGGAACCGGACAGCCGTTCAGACCGTAGGTGTAATTCAGCATGGCAATACGGATGCCGTTTTTTTCGACTACGGTTACGGAAGATTGTGCCTCTGCAGAATCATAAATGCCGAGTACCGTAATTTCCGGATGGTTGGTTTTCCAGAAACGCATACAGTTTTCTACGCCTGTTCCGCCCTTGTCCAGGGTGTGGTTCGTGGCATGAAGCACCACATCAAAGCCGGCATTTACAAGCGCATCCCCCATGGAATCGGGGGTATTAAAAAGCGGATATCCGCTATATGCAAACTCGGCACCGCCGAGAATGGTTTCCTGATTGATAATGGCAAGGTCGGCAGTGCTGATTTCATCCTTGAGATATTGGTAAAAGCCGTTGAAATCATAAGTGCCGTCAGCCTGAAGTCCGCCGTTCAGGGTACTGCCGTGAATCAGATTATCACCGACGGAGAGCAGCGTAACCTGACACGGTGTTGGTGTGGCAGTTGGCGCAGGAGTGGGCGTTGGAGCTACGGTCGGAGTTGGTGTGTGACTGGGACGCGGTGTGGGGGAACTGGTCAGAACGGGAGTCGCCTGTGCCGGAGAAAATGCCGGTGCGGCTTCGTTGCAGCCGTTCAAAAGGAAAAGGAACAGTATACCAAGGAAAAGCAAGTGCTTATTACGGAAACGGGAAGCGTGCATTATAAAAACTCCTTTCGTGGGAAAGAAAACGCTGTTTCTTTAGTTTGGGACTGTAGCAGGGGAATGCGCAGGTCCCCGCGCATCGGCAGACGGCTTCTCCTGCACATCGGCTGGTTCCGGCAGGGTGGAAGACCAAGACATATCCGGTGGCGTGAGTGGCGGGGAAGGCATCTGCTCCGGCGTGTCGGTCGGAGTTAGCTCCGGAGACAGTGTCGGCTCTTGCGTGTCGGTCGGAGTTAGCTCCGGAGACGGTGTCGGCTCCGGTGTGTCGGCTGGAGTTAGCTCCGGTTCCGGTGTCAGCTCCGGCGTATCGGCTGGAGTTAGCTCCGGAGACGGTGTCAGCTCCGGTGTGTCGGTCGGCGTGAGTGTCGGTTCCGGTGTCAGCTCTGCCTCCTCCTGCCGTTTCTGATAAGCGTCCAGTTCCTCCAGCATGAGTGCATAATCCTTTTTGGACATCAGCCCCCAATATTCCTCCGGAATTGCAAGAAGATTGCTGGTAGGAAGGGCACCGTAGTACTCCTCCAGGGTGATGTCCTGCTCTGTAAGGTAAGTAGCAAGCTCGACTCCGACATAACGGAAATGCCACGGTTCAAAGTTGTAGCCAGTGATATCGGTTTTTCCTTCCGGATAACGCAGAATCCAACCATAGGTATGCGCATTTTCCAGAAGCCAGAGATACTCCTTCGTGTCTAAAAATGAAAAATCATTCTGATAATTGGTAGCCTTGCAGCAAAGGTCAACGGCAAGTCCCGTCTGGTGCTCTGAGGTACCGGGCAGGGCATGGTAACGGGAAACTTCATAGTAGCCATATTGTTTGAGGTGGTAAGTATAAATGCTTTTTTGCAGGTTGTAGGAACGGAAACCGCAGCGTAAGACCAACTCGTAGCCGTCCTCTTTTGCCGCAGCGAACAGTGTTTCCAAAGCGGAGGCAGCGACCGGCTGTAAATAGCGGCGTTCGTTAATTCCCTTGTGGTAAATCGGCACGTCCGGTTCTACCATATAGGGAATGTAGTTCGCAGGAAGCGGATATTCTTTGTTGACTAACAGTGTGTAGGTGGAGGTGTCTGTGTTCCGTGGCGCAGCCTCCGGATAGGTATAGGTAAGGTCACCGGCGTGCTCTGCCTGTGTCGTGCCTAACGGAACCCTGGTCGGTGCCGGAGTCGGACTTGGCGTTGGCGTGGCGGTCGGGCTTGGGGCTGGTGTGACAGTCGGCGTAACCAGTCGTGCCGGGTCAAAAAAGGAATCGGTCAGTGCCGGTCCGGAAAGAACATTGACAGCGGAGGTGGTGGTTGGCTGTCGCAGTGTATCTGTCAGGGTATTGGTATCAGACATGCCAATCCGGAAATCCGGAAAACCATGCAGAAGTAATGTGCTTATCAGTAGAAAAGTAAGTGATGTTGTGCCGTTCATATTTGATATGTCTCCTGAAAAATTCGTTCTGATTCACCCCTTATCATACCGCAAAATTTGCATGAATGCAAGGAGAAAAGCCGTATTCCACACGACATACGCATGAATTTTTATCCCACACAAATATCCGTTTTTTTCCT
>CAZAUP010000011.1:0-28781 GCA_964488415.1 uncultured Lachnospiraceae bacterium | reverse complement strand
TTGCGGATATAAGGATAGGAGAAGATTTACTGATAAGTATTTAAAACCTTTGCTGGAGTCAGGAGAATTAGAAATGACGATTCCGGATAAGCCAAATAGCAGTAAACAAAAGTATGTGGCAAAAGTACAGAAATAGAATGGTATGTAAAATACTACCTCAAGACATAGAAACAAAGAGAAATTTGTTAGAAAAATATAAGGAGAGGAAGCATAGATGGATACAGAAGCATTGGCAGTTTCAGCGGTAAAAAGTGCAATAGCAAAAACAGACTATTTAGTGGATTATATAAAAGATAAAGATAAAGAACCGATGTGGGACGGTGCTATCTATGCGTATTCTTCGACGAATGAGAAGCCTAATGCAGATTACAAGGGCAAAGCATCGGTTCAAGTAAAAGGAAAGAATATAGATAGTCTTGATATAATAGAATTAAAGTATGATTTAGAAGTGGTGGATTTAAAGAATTATAAAAAGGATGGTGGCTTATTATTTTTTGTAGTAGGAATTAATGACAATGGAGATACAAAGATATTTTATAAGGCACTAACTCCATATTTGATTAACAAAATTTTAGAGGGGAAGGAAAAACAAGGAACGATTAGAATAACATTTGTCCTGTTTCCTACAAGTAAAAATGAGATTTGTAATGTTGTTATGGATTTTATCAGAGATGCAAAGAAACAGGAGTTGTTTACGCATAATAAAATACCTACTTTAGAAGATTTTTTGAATGCCGGTGGAAAAGACATAACATATGGATTTCAATATTCTGGAATCGGATATGATAGAAATAAACCTTATCAATATTTGTTTAATCATGAACTATATATGTATGCTAAAAATACAAAACTGGATATTGATTTTCCAATAAAGCATATACAAAAAGTCGAAAAAGCTGGTTATCGTGTAGAAGGGTTAATAACAATTGCGGGTAAATTCATTAAGATTTGTCTTGGAAAGTGTCTTAAATTATGATACCATCCTTAAGACATAACAAGCAACACAAATGTAGATATTACAGAAAGATTTTGGAGGGCGTAGCTTATGAGATATCAATTATATGTATATGGTACAACTGCAGCAACAGGAAGTGCATTGGCTATTGGTGTAATCGATGATGCACTGGGAAAGGAAGAGGAGCGTGCGTGGAAGCACAATGACGCAGCTCATTTTATGAAAGAATTAGATTAGTGGCATCGAAGGAATATTTTGAAATATATGGGTCTCTTATAGATGAAGAGGAAACAAGTTTGTAAATAATAGAATCACATTGACAAATTGCAAAGAATAATGCAAAATTAACTCTGAAGTAAATTACTTTTGAGTTAAAAAGGAGCGATTTCATGCAGGAAGTATTTATAGGTAGAGAAAAAGAGCTTGCAGACTTAGAGGAATTATATTCACAGGACAGATTTCAATTATTCGTACTGTATGGTCGCAGGCGTGTAGGAAAGACAACGCTGCTGAACGAATTTTGCAAGAATAAGGATGCGATTTTCTATTCGGCTGAACAGAGCAATGATAAGTTGAATCTTGAAAAATTTTCAACGCTGGTATTTCAGTTTTACGGTGAAAATAATTTAGAGCCGTTTTCTTCATGGACCAATGCATTGTCTTATATTGATAAAAGACAGGGAGACAAAAAGCTTGTACTGGTCATTGATGAGTTTCCTTATCTTGTGAAGAAAAATAGAGCACTGCTTTCAGAACTACAGCATCTGATTGACCATAAACTGACAAGCGGAAAGCTGTTTTTGATTTTAAGCGGAAGCTATATGGGATTTATGGAGAAGGAAGTGCTTGGTTCCAAAAGTCCTCTTTTTGGTAGAAGAACTGCACAGCTTCATATGAAGGCGTTTGGTTATCAGACAAGCTCCAAATTTATGGCCGGTTTTTCAGATGAAGAAAAGCTGATGCTGTATGGTGCATATGGTGGAACACCATTATATTTGCAGCAGATAAATGAAAAGGAAAGCTTTGAGGAAAATGTCAAGAGAGCTTATCTGAAAGTAACCTCGTATCTTTATGAGGAGGCATTGCTGTTGTTACGACAAGAAGTACAGGAGCCGGGTGTATACAGTGCGATAATTGAAGCAATTGCGAGCGGATATACTAAGGCAAATGAGATTTCCACAAAAATCGGTGAGGACTCTGCGAAATGCCTGAAATATATTAAAACCTTGTGTGAGCTTGGAATATTGCATAAAGAGACTCCGTTCGGAGAAAAGGAATCTTCCCGAAAAACGATTTATGGTATTTCAGATTTTATGTTTCGGTTCTGGTACAGATATGTGTTTGCTAACAGAACATTGATTGAAACCGGAGCACAGCAGGCAGTATGGGAGAAAAGAATTAAGCCGGATTACTATAGTTATATGGGACTGGTGTTTGAGAAAGTCTGCATGGATTATCTGAATGCGAAGAATGCAAGAGGAGAACTGCCGATATTATATACCTCTATCGGAAGATGGTGGGGCACTAATGCTGCAACGCATGGTCAGGAGGAAATTGACTTAATTGCAAACGACGGAAAAGATTATCTTTTTGGAGAATGTAAATGGCGCAATGAGAAGCCGGATATTTCCGTATTAAAGGAGTTGAAAGCAAAAGCGGATGTATTCAGTACGAACAGAAAGAACTCTTACTATGTGCTTTTTTCAAAATCAGGATTTACAGAGGCTGTTATAAAGGAAGCGAAGTCTGACGACAGCATTCTGTTAGTGGATTTGACAGAGTTGATGAAGTTTTAGAGAAATATGTAATGTTATGAGGATATGATTAATATATTGCGATAAGTTAATGGAATATCCGGGAGTAACCCACTGTTTCAGCGGCAATTTAGAACAGGCTGGAAAACTGATGGATATGGGATTCTGTCTGGGAGTTAATGGGATGTTTACAAAAATGAATGAAGATGCAGAATTATGTGTAGCTTTGAAAAGTATTCCCACAGAGAAGATTATGCTTTGCGATGAAAAAAAGGATAGAGGTCAGCAGGTGGAACAGCCTTGAAGAAATTGAACATAGTGTTCCTGGCTGACCTTTGCCATTTCGCAAAAGCTGTGGTAGGTTTCAAAATTGTGGAACATATCTTCGTACAGTTCCAGTGTGCAGGAACAAACACTGCTTAAATTCCGGTACAGAAAAAGGGAGTCGTCTAACAGACGTTCATCTGTTCCGACCTGAATTAGCACTCTTGTATTTTTAAGACAGGAATAATTGCCCAAAGCGGTGGACATTTCCGGGTTTTTTACATTCAGTGCACCGTCCCGTGTGAAAATCCGCACAGAGTTTTCCAAAAGATGGTTTGTCAGGAAAGCAAGGTCCTTGTGACGGTTGTTTCGGATACTGCGGCCGGAGAGAGAGGCATCGCTGAAGGGAGAAAACAGAACGATGGTTCCGGGACAAGGGAGCTTTTGCTTTTCAAAGCGTTGTACTGCAGCAAGAAAGGAGCATGCACCGGAGGAATCTGCAAGGACGGTAATGTGCTCCGGGCGGTAGCTGCAGGCATTTAGAAGATAGCGATAGGCATCTGTAATGTCTGTAAGCGTCTCTTCATTGGTATAATCCAGACCGATGCGGTAGTCCGGTACATAAACGGCAGAGTCAGTGGCTTCACAGATACGCTCCGAGAGCCGTAGGTTCAAATCCTGCAAGCGGCGCTGAAATCCGGCACCGTGAATGTAAAAAACGATCTGCGCGATTTCAGGTGAAAGCAGCTGCTCCGGTTTTGAAAGAAATTCCATTCCGATTGTTTGGCCGGTACTTCCCGGAAACGAAAGACAGCCGTACCGCAGCCGGGAATTGCGCGGGGCAAAGGCAGAGATGCGAAGCCCTGTTTCCGGATGATAGTCTGCTTTGTGATGCAGCATTTCTTCGTAAATAGGAATTTCGATGTCACGGTTCATTTTTGTCACGGTGTCCCGCATATGGTGAAAGCTTTCGGTTGACATTAGGTTTTTGATTTCTTTTATCATAAAAAAGTGCCCCCGTTCATTGCAAAAAACAAGTATCCATGTGCATTATACTAAAATGATAAAAAATAATCAAGAACGTTTTCTGACATATCACAGGAAGAAGTACTGATGAGAGAAAAGTGAAATGGTTATTCACAACAAAATTATCAATTTTGGCTTAAAAAGAAAACTACCGACACAGGAGCAGGAGCTGTTACTCACGGCGCAGAAGAACGAAAAGCTCCCAAAGCCCTGTAAGGACAGTGCCTGCCGCGTAGCATAAAATGTCCCTGACATCGAATGTTGTACCAATGAGAGTGCAGACAAGGGCATGATTTTCCAAGCCAAGTATTCTGACAATCTCAAAGTATTGTAAGAGCTCTACACCGGAGGCCAAAAGGAAGACATAGAGCGGAAGCAGATGAGGCCGTTCCGGAAAAAAGATACGGATAAGGGTATAAATTAAAAGCACAACAAGTATGTCCCCGGCATAGGGGCGGATAAACCGGTCGTGTACGAATAAGGCAATCAGTACTTCTGTCATAAAAAGCAGAAGAGCTGTAATAAGATAAAAGAGTCGTTTTTTCGTTTTTGTGTCAGTCTGTTTCATGGAATACTCCTGTCTGCTACGGAATGAATAAGACTCCGGGCGGTGTGAGGGGGGATTGGAATCCGTCAGGACGGGCGGCGGAGGCTGCTGAGAAAGCATGGATAGTATCCTGTTTCCCACGCATTATTATAGCAAAATACGGTGAAAAAAGCCATCCCTAACGGAATACTTTATAAGAATGTGGCAAAAATAGAAAATAGTTCTCGAAATTGTGAAAAAGATGTGGTATAATCATAGGATAGGTAAGGTGGAGGGGTCTATCTTGTTTTAAGGAAAGGGAGGTTTGGATGCTTAATAATCGTAAGGTTCGGCTGATGACGCGGCTCGCAGTGTATGAGCAAAGTGAGGGCAGGGAAGATGTCAGGCTGAGTAAGTACTTTCGTTCCGATTATGTCAGACTGCAGACGCTTAAGACTGCGGTTGCTGTCACGGTCGGATATCTGTTTGTGCTACTGATTTTAGTTGTTTACCATTCTGAGTATTTGATTCAGAATGCGGTGGTTTTGGACTATCGGGGGATATTGCTGCGGTATGTGGGAATTTATATCATACTGCTTGCAGTGTATATTGCGTTATCTACCATCGGGTACATGATAAAATACAGGACTTCCAGAAAGAAGCTTTCGAAATATTTCCGGATGCTGCGCCGTCTCCGCAGCTTATATAAAGAAGAGGATGGAGAGGAGGAGAACATAGAGCATGATGGTATCAATACTTGAGTTTCGTGCAATGCTGCTGCGTTTTTTGCAAAAGTTCCAGCTTGTGATAGAACCGGTGATAAGGTTTATCGTGGCATTTGCGGTATTTCGCTGTATTAACAATGCGCTTGGATACGAGGCACATCTGATAAGCCTTCCGGCAGAGCTGTTGCTGGCATTTCTGGGCACCTTCACGCCACCGGTGATTTTGGTACTGCTTGGTGCGGTGGTTTCGCTGGTACATGTTTATGTTGCATCGCCGTTGCTGGCAATTCTTGTGGCACTGTTAATGATTATTCTGTATTGCTTTATTGCACGTTTTTCCGGCAGGTACGGTTACGTGGTGTTGGCAGTGCCGATTTTGTTTCTGCTGAAGATTCCATATGTGGTGCCGTTTATTCTGGGGCTGGTAGCAACACCGATGACAATTATTCCGACGGCATGCGGCGTGATAGTTTACTATATGTTTGCTGTAATCAGTTCTGCCGCGGAATTTGAAAGCACGATGGCAATCGATGATATTCTGTCACTTTATATTGACGTAATCGACCGCCTGGTTACGAACAAACCGATGATAATTTCTGTTGCGGTGTTCGCGGCTGTGATTGTTGTAATGTATCTGGTGCGTAAGCTGAGTATGGAGTATGTGTTTGAGATTTCCATTGCGGTAGGTGCAATTGTATGCATTTTGGGTTTTTTGGTGTCGGATATGATATTTGGCACGGAGATGAATATCACTGCAATGGTATTTGGTACGGTAGGCTCCATGCTGATTGCGCTGGTGTTCCAGTTTTTCCGACTGGCGCTGGATTATACGGCGGTGGAGCGGGTACAGTTTGAGGACGATGATTACTACTACTATGTTAAGGCGGTTCCGAAGATTAATCTCGCGGTTCCGGAGCGTAGTGTGAAGAAAATCAGTACCAAGGAAGAACCCGTGCGTTTCGGTTCGGCAGCAGATGCGGGAGAGCAGGAACGGCTGTCTGAGGAAGAACGCTATGCAATGGGAGAGGAGTTTTTTGAGGAGGAAGAGGAGGATTCCATTCCTTAGGGAAACTAATGGCAAAGCCGTAAAACGGTGATTTTAAGATACAAGGGGCGGATAGGTATGGAGAGCCTAAAAGAGTTATTTACGAAGCTTGTAACATGGATGCGGATTCCGACAATGACGCTGATTGACCTGCTGGAAATTGTGATTATCGCATTCATTGTTTACCATGTAATTAAATGGGTCAGAACCACGCGGGCATGGATGCCGGTAAAGGGACTTATGATTCTGCTTGCGTTCTGGCTGGTTGCGTCATTGCTTGGGATGGACGTAATACTTTGGATTCTAAATAATACCATTGGTGTAGGTATTACAGCGATTATTATTGTGTTTCAGCCGGAAATCCGACGGGCACTGGAGCAACTGGGACAGCAGAGCTTTCCGTCCACGCTCCGTTTGTTTTCTGAGGGTAAGGAGAAGGATGAGCTTTTTTCGGAGCGGACGATTGAAGAGCTGGTAAAGGGTGTTTTTATACTGGCAAGACATAAGACAGGGGCATTGATTGTCATTGAGCAGGAGGTGTCACTTACGGAATATGAGGAGACCGGGATTGCCATTGATTCCCTTATCAGCAATCAACTGCTGATTAATATTTTTGAACATAATACACCGCTTCATGATGGCGCGGTAATCATCCGCGGCGACCGCATTGTGGCAGCCACCTGTTATCTCCCGGTGTCAAAGAATATGCGTCTGAGCAAGGAGCTCGGTACAAGACACCGTGCCGGAGTGGGCATCAGTGAAGTGACTGACAGCTTTACGATTATTGTGTCGGAGCAGACCGGAAAGGTTTCTCTTGCAAGGAACGGCACATTAATCAGAAACATTGACGGTGATTATCTGCGTATGAAGCTGCAGGAGATTCAAAAGGATAAGTCTAAAATCTCTGCGGAAAAGAAAAAGCCGTTATGGAAGAAGGGAGGAGTACGGAATGAAAAAGAAACTGACAAATAATTTCGGTGTGAAGCTCCTGTCCCTCGGTATTGCGATTGTATTCTGGTTTGTGATTATAAACAGCCAGGACCCGATTGAAAGCAGAATTTTCCGGGATATTCCGGTTACGGTGCTGAATGAGGAAAAGGTAACTGAGAAGGAGAAAATTCTTCAGGTTATCGAAGGCGATACGGTTGATGTAGAGGTGGAAGGAAGGCGCTCGGAGCTGGAGGATCTGACAGCAGGGGATTTTTACGCTACGGCGGATATGTCAGAGGTTTCTTTTATGGATACGGTGCTGGTTCGCGTGTCGGTGCCGTCCCATCCGGATGTAAAGGTTCTGAACGACGGTGAAAATGTTATGAAGCTTCTGTTTGATGATTATGTTACGGAACGCTTCAGCTTTCGGATTCATACGGTGGGTGAAGCAATGGAAGACTATTTTGTAGGGGATGCGCTTGCCAGTCCGAACATTATTCAGATTTCCGGTGCAAAGACGTTGCTTGATAAAATTAAAGAGGTAGTTCTGGAGGTGGATGTAAGCGGCAGAAGCGTAGATTTTACTGCTACTGCCACGCCGATTGTGTATGATATGAACGGTGATGTGATTTCCAACTCTAAGCTGAAAATGCATATGGAAACAGAAGCGGTTACGGTAAGTGTACCGGTATATCCGACCAAGGAGCTGAGGCTGCAGGTAAAGACGGTGGGGGAAGTGCCGGAGGGCTATGAGATTTTAGAAGAGAACATTGCGTTTCAGCCGGAGACGGTTTTGGTGGCAGGTACAAAGGAGGACTTGGCAAAGCTGAATACTACCCTTGAATTACAGGTGGATGTTACGGGGCAGACCGGCACTATCGAGAAAAACATTCAAATCATTGAAGAATTGAATGACAATTTAAAAAGTCTTCGCGTGGTAAATGCGCAGATGGCAGCTGTGACGGTTCGCGTGACACCGTATGTTGATAAGACGATAGAGATTCCGGCAGACAAAATTGAGCTGAAGAATCTGTCTGCCGGACTTACTGCCGAGCTGGTACGGAAAACGCCGGTTTTGGTGACGATTCAGTGTAAGGCGGTGCGGGCACCGTTTGTAACCGCGGAGTATCTAAATCCTTTTGTGGATTTGCGGGAATTCACAGAGGGTACATATCAGCTGCAGCTGGAAATGGCACCGCCATCCAGGGTGCAGTGGAATGAAACGATTTTACTGGATGTGGTTATCCGGAGGGAAACACCGGGGGTATAGGTGTTTTGTTGCAGGAAATAATGAAAAAGAAAGAGAAAAGAGGAAAAAAAGATGTTGAATTTTAAGAGATACAAGAGAGTACCGGTGGTAGACTTCCCGGAACGTACCTGGCCGAATAAGGAGATTGAAAAGGCACCGGTTTGGTGTAGCGTGGATTTGCGTGACGGAAACCAGGCGTTAATTGAGCCGATGGTAGTAGAGGAAAAGGTGGAATTTTTTAATTTGCTTGTAAAGCTCGGCTTTAAGGAAATTGAGGTCGGGTTCCCGTCTGCGTCCCAGCTTGAGTTTGATTTTCTGCGTACCTTGGTAGACAGAGGGCTGATTCCTGAGGATGTGACGGTGCAGGTGCTGGTACAGTGCCGTGAGCATCTGTTAAAGCGTACCTTCGAGGCGTTGGAGGGGATTCCGCGTGCCATTGTACATATTTATAATTCTACCTCTACGCTGCAGAGGGAGGCTGTGTTCCATATGGATCGTGAGCAGATTAAGCAGATTGCAATCGAGGGTACAAAGCTCGTAAAGGAATATGCAAAGAATTTTCCGGGCAAAATTATTTTAGAGTATTCGCCGGAAAGCTTTACCGGAACGGAGCTTGATTATGCACTGGAGGTTTGTACGGCAGTACAGGATATTTGGGAGCCGACACCGGAAAATCCGATTATTTTTAATCTCCCGTCTACGGTAGAGATGAACACACCGAATGTTTATGCAGACCAGATTGAGTGGATGCACACCCATTTTAAGAACCGTGACAGCATCATTTTAAGCGTACATCCGCATAATGACCGCGGTACCGGCGTAGCCTCCGCAGAGCTTGCAATGCTGGCAGGTGCAGACCGTGTAGAGGGTACGTTGTTTGGTAACGGTGAGCGCACCGGCAATGTAGATGTATTAAACCTTGCATATAATATGTTCTCGCACGGAATTAATCCGGAGCTTAACATCGAAAATGTCAGTGAAATTATGGAGGTTTACGAGAGACTTTGCAAGCTTCCGATTCATGAACGTCATCCGTATGCCGGAAAGCTTGTATTCACAGCATTTTCCGGTTCGCATCAGGATGCAATCAACAAGGGCATTCAGGCAATGAATGAGCGCAATGACGGCTACTGGGAGGTTCCATATCTTCCGATAGATCCGGCGGATGTAGGAAGACAGTACGAGCCGTTGGTACGTATTAACAGCCAGTCCGGTAAGGGCGGTGTGGCATTTGTTATGGATACCTATTTCGGTTTCAAGCTTCCGAAGGCAATGCATAAGGAGTTTGCGGACATTATTCAGAAGATTTCTGAAAAGCAGGGTGAGGTGGCTCCGGAACAGATTATGGAGCAGTTCCGTATGGAATACCTCGACAGGAAGGAGCCGTATCACTTCCGTAAGCTTTCCATGGAGGAGATCCATGTGGATGACAATACCACAACTACAAATGTGGTCGTGACGTATACCGTAAATGGCATGGAGCGCAGCTTTATTGCGAACGGTAACGGACCGATTGATGCCGTGTTAATCGGCATCCGCAGGGAGATAGGCATAGAATTAAAGTTGCTTGACTACACCGAGCATGCGTTAAGTCTTGGCTCCAATGCACAGGCGGCGGCATATATCCATATGCTGGATGCAGAGACCGGCAAGACGACCTTTGGTGTAGGCGTAAGCTCCAATATTACCCGTGCTTCCATTCGTGCGGTATTTAGTGCAATGAACCGTCTGGTTGCGACGAAGAGATAGGAGATAGGACCGGGATGTCTGTATTTAAGACCTTCGGCAAGTACCGCAATTTACTTGCAGAGCTTGTAAAAAAAGATATTAAGCTCAAGTACCGGAACTCGTATTTGGGTGTTCTATGGACCATGCTGGAGCCGCTTCTGACGATGGTGGTTCTGACTCTGGTGTTTTCAAAATTGTTAGGAAAAGGAACAAAAGACTTTCCGGTTTATATTCTGACCGGACGTTTGCTGTATTCCTTTTTCTCGAACGGTACAAAGGCGGCTCTGAAATCGGTGCGCGCGAATGCGGGGATGATAAAAAAGGTGTATGTGCCGAAATATATGTATCCGTTTGCGTCGGTATTATCTGGTTATGTGATTTTCCTGATTTCACTGCTTGTACTGGCGCTTGTGGCGGCAGCCAGAGGGGTGTACCCGACAGTGCAGCTGTTTTGGGCGATTGTGCCGTTGCTGCAGGTGCTTTTGATGACGGCGGGAGTGGGGCTCATTCTGGCTACTTTGGCGGTATTTTTCCGGGATGTGGAGTATCTATGGGGGGTTGCGCTGATGCTGATTATGTATGCCAGTGCGATTTTCTATCAGGTAGGAGATGTCGTTAGTACAAGAAACGCATGGATTTTTAAGTTGAATCCGTTGTATGCGGTGATTGTGAATTTCCGGAATGCCGTATTCGGACAAAGTATGGATTTCCAGGCGCTGGGCTATGCTACTGCATTCGGTGTGGTGTCCATGCTGATTGGTATTTTTGTATTTTATAAAAAGCAGGATAAGTTTATTCTGTATTTATAAGTTCGGAGAGATAAGGAATGGAAGGGAAGAATGCTGTTTTTGTGCAGAATTTAGGCGTGAAATTTCACCTGAGTGAGCAAAAGGTCGATAATTTAAAGGAATATGTAATCCGTATTTTGAAACGGCAGATGCGGTATAAGGAGTTCTGGGCGTTAAGGGAGGTTTCCTTTGAAGTGAAAAAAGGAGAGCGTGTGGCGATTCTGGGGCTGAACGGTGCGGGAAAGAGTACCCTGTTAAAGGTTATTGCGGGGGTGCTGAAAGCGACAGAGGGAACGGTGACCCGCTCCGGCGTTTTGGTTCCGCTTCTGGAGCTGGGGGCAGGGTTTGATCCGCAGTATACCGGTGCGGAGAACATTTATCTTTACGGTGCCATGCTTGGATATTCCAAGGCGTTTTTAAAGGAAAAGTACGATGAAATCGTAGAGTTTTCGGAGCTGGGAGATTTTATCCATGTGCCGTTAAAAAATTACTCTTCGGGAATGCGGGCAAGACTTGGTTTTTCCATTGCAACGCTGGTGGAGCCGGATATTTTGATTTTGGACGAGGTGCTTTCCGTCGGTGATGTAAAATTCCGTAAGAAGAGCGAGAACCGTATTAAAGAGATGTTTGCAAAAGGTACTACGGTGCTGTTTGTTTCGCACAATCTGTCACAGGTGCGGTCCTTATGTACCAGAGCCATCTGGCTGGAGAATGGATGTTTGGTAGGGGACGGACCGGTGGAAGAGGTTGTGGACCGGTTTGAAAAGAAAATAGCGAAATAGCGGATGATAAAAGGTGCAGCCGCACCTGCGATTTTAATCGTAAATGCGGCTGCACCTTTTTATGAGGAGAGAACCCGGAATATAGTGGTTGTTATCTTGTTCTGTCCGGCTTTTCCGGCTTGGTTTCTGCCGGAACGGTCGGCTGCGCAGCTTCCGGTGCCGGTGCTGCAGTATCCTCTGATTCTGCGGCTGCAAGCTCCGGATTTTGCTGGAGCGTTACCGTAAGCGTTTGCTCCGTGAATTGTCCGGCATTAATGCGCTGCAGGGTAATTTCTACCTCAGTACCGTAGCGATGCGCGGTGACGGCATTAATCAGCTGGTTTGCGGTGGTCACCTTACTGCCGTTGACGTGAGTGATGATATCACCCTGATAGATGCCTGCCGCTTCGGCAGCACTGTTTTCGGTTACGGCACTGACATAAACACCCTCCGGCCAGTTATACAGCTCGAATACGGCGGAATTGAGTTCCAGTACGGAGACACCGAGATACCCCTTTTCGTTATCAGTAAGAATTTCTCTGGTCATTAAATCATCCAGAATCGGAGTTGCCATGGAAATCGGAATTGCATAGCAGATGCCTTCAATGGAGGTACTGGAAAGCTTGGCGTTGTTAATGCCAATGACCTCGCCTTTGGTATTTAACAGCGCACCGCCACTGTTACCGGAATTGATGGCGGCATTTGTCTGAAGCAGAATCATATCATTACCCTGAATTGTTACTTCACGGTCCTTTGCACTTAAGTAACCGACGGTAACGGACGGACCGTGTCCTAAGGCGTTGCCGATGGCGATAACCATCTGACCGATTCTTGAACTGTCAGAATCGCCAAGCACGGCAATATCGATGCGATCCATGGTTTCCTCGGTTAAATCCGAAACCGGGAGGGCGAGAATGGCCAAATCGGCGGCTGCGTCAGACCCCTTTACGGTTACGGAATGGGCTGTGTTGTCGGCAAGAACAACCTGAATGGCCGAGGTATCCTCAATGACATGATAGTTGGTGGCAATGAGTAAATCATCCTCGTTAGAGCCGATGATAATACCGGAGCCGCCGCCTTCACTCTCTTCGGTATAAGCCTGACCGAAGAAATAAGAGGTAGAGGTGTATAAGGTTTTAACAGAAACCATGGCCGGCATGGTCTGTTCCACAACCTTGGAAACGGTTTCAGTAGCATCCATATCACCGATTTCGCTAAGTTCGGTGGATGGAATGACAAGGTTGGGTTTTGCGGTGCCGGTATTGTTTTTTAAAACCTCCTTGATTTCTTCTGCTTCCTGCGGAAAGAAATGATAGTAGGCATGGCGGACACCGAAAAATGCGGCACCTGCGACAACGCCGAAGCATACGGCAAGGGCAATGCTGCTGAAAAGCTTTTTTGCAAAACGGTGTTCCTTTTTTTTATTTTTCGGAGCTCCCGGCGTGTGAAACGAAGCTTCAGCAAAGCCAGGGGTGTTTTCCGGAGCAGAACGCATATCCTCTGCGGCTGCAGCTGTCTCGGAGGAGACCTCCTCTGCCCAAAAATGATAGCTGTCGGAAGCAATATGTTCAACGGAAGTGTCCGGCCCGTTTACGGAAGCAGTGCTGTTTTCTGATAAATTGTTTTGATTCGATTCCATAAAATCCTCCCTTTCAACTTGTTTTGGGTTTAGTTTAGCACGGTTTTGTGTAGGCTTTGTGACGAATTGATTAAGAAATATTGTTCTTAATAAAATTTTTGGTTGAGGTTTTGACAAGAATCATGTAAGATAGCATATATGGGATAAATTAGATTAGGAGCAAAAGAATGATTAAGGATAATCAAAAAGCATTTAACAGACTGCATATTCTGGCGGATGGTTTTTTTATTGTAATTGCATATTTGGCTGCATATATGCTGCGTTTTCATTGGCTGGATTTAGAAAAGGCAGGAAACTATACATTAGAAGCATATGCGAGATTTCTGGTTGTCATGACCCCGGTATATCTTTTGATTTACTGGCTGTGCGGGCTGTATGCACCAAAACGCGGAAAAGGAATGCAGTGGGAGCTGTGGCTGATTTTAAAGGCGAATATCATCAGCGGTGTAGGCTTTATCGTATTGCTGTTTTTGTTTAAGCTGGATATTTCCCGAAGCTTTCTTGCGATGTTTTACAGCGTAAATGTAATTCTGGAGGGGCTGTTCCGTTTCCTTGTACGCAGGATACTGGACCGGATGCGCAGAAAGGGAAAGAACCTGAAGCACATTTTGATTGTAGGCTACAGCCGTGCGGCAGAGGCATATGTGGACCGTATTCTTGCAAATCCGCAGTGGGGCTATTACATTCATGGCATTCTGGATGACCGTATGGCTCTTGGAACCCGCTACAAAAAAGTAGAGGTAATCGGTTCATTGGCAGAGCTTTCTGCCTTTTTAAAGGAGCGGGAATATGATGAGATTGCCATAACCCTTGCAATTGAGGAGTATGAAAAGCTGGAAAAGCTGGTAGGAGAGTGTGAGTATTCCGGTGTACACACGAAATTTATTCCGGATTATAACCATATTGTACCGACCGTGCCGTATATTGAGGATCTGGAGGGGCTTCCGGTAGTTAATATCCGGAAGGTTCCGCTCAGTAATGTGATGAATCGTGCAGTGAAGCGTGTCATGGACATTATCGGAGCCTTGCTGTGTATAATTCTTTTTTTCGTACCGATGCTTGTGACGGCTGTACTGGTAAAGTGTACCTCAAGGGGGCCGGTTATTTTTGCCCAGGTGAGAGTGGGACTTCATAACCGGGAGTTCAAAATGTATAAGTTCCGCTCTATGGTGGTACAGGATGCGGCGAAGGAGGCAAATGCGTGGACGACGAAGAATGATACACGTGTAACCGGTATCGGCAGGATTATCCGCAAAACCAGTATTGACGAGCTGCCGCAGCTGTTCAATGTATTAAAGGGGGATATGAGTCTGGTTGGTCCCCGCCCGGAGCGTCCGAAGTTTGTGGAAAAGTTTAAGGAAGAGATTCCGCGCTATATGATTAAGCATCAGGTGCGTCCGGGGATTACCGGATGGGCACAGGTAAACGGATATCGCGGGGATACCTCCATTCGGAAGAGAGTCGAGTGTGATTTGCATTATATTGAGAACTGGACCGTGGGTTTAGATATCAAAATTCTGTTTTTGACCGTGTTTAAGGGCTTTATAAATAAGAATGCGTATTAGCAGGAAGGTGAACGAAATGGATGATGAAAAGAAAGTGCCGGAGGAAACCAAGGCAGAGAGAGTAGAAGAAAAGACGGAAGCGACGGAGGAAACTTCCGGGAAGAAAGAGTCCGGGTATGAAGAATATTGTCAGATGTGCCGCAGACCGGAAAGTGTTGCCGGAAAGATGATTCATATGCCGAATGATTTGTGTATTTGTAACGATTGTCTGCAAAAGACCTTTGATTCCATTAATAGCAGCAATTTTCCTTATATGGAGATGATGGCACTGGATCCGGCCATGTTCCGGTTTGGCGAAATGCCGAAAATGCCAAAGGTAAAGAAAAAGACAAAGGAAGCGGAAAAAGAGACGAAAAAAGAGGAAGAGCTTCCGGCACTTGATTTGAAAAAATTGAAAGCACCCCATAAAATTAAGGCAGAGCTGGATGCGTATGTGGTTGGTCAGGAACATGCAAAGAAGGTAATTTCCGTTGCGGTATATAATCATTATAAGCGTATAGCGGATAAGAGCGGTACGGTTGAACTGGAAAAGTCGAATATGCTGATGTTAGGACCTACGGGAAGCGGAAAAACCTATCTCGTAAAAACGCTGGCAAGACTGCTGAATGTACCTCTTGCAATTACGGATGCTACATCTCTGACGGAAGCAGGTTATATTGGAGATGATGTAGAAAGCGTGCTGTCAAAGCTTTTGGCATCGGCGGACAATGATGTGGAAAAAGCGGAGCATGGTATTATTTTTATTGATGAAATCGATAAAATCGCAAAAAAACGCAATACGAACAGCCGCGATGTCAGTGGCGAATCCGTACAGCAGGGACTGTTAAAGCTTTTGGAGGGGAGTGAGGTAGAGGTGCCGGTAGGTGCCACGAATAAAAATGCGATGGTGCCGATGACCACCATTAATACCAAGGATATTCTCTTTATTTGCGGAGGTGCATTCCCGGATTTGGAAAAGGTGATTAAAAATCGTCTGAATAAGACTGCACAAATCGGATTTCAGGCAGAGCTTAAGGATAAATATGACGGGGACAGGCAGCTGCTTGAAAAGGTAACGGTAGAGGATTTGCGGGAATATGGTATGATTCCGGAGTTTTTAGGACGGCTTCCGGTGATTTTTTCCTTACAGGGCCTGGATAAGGAGCAGCTGATTCAGGTGCTGAGGGAGCCGAAGAACGCAATTTTAAAACAATATGAGCATTTGCTGGCACTGGACGAGGTGAAGCTTGTATTTGATGACGATGCACTGGAAGCTATTGCAGAAAAGGCATTGGAAAAGGATACGGGAGCCAGGGCACTTCGTGCAATTCTGGAAGAGATTATGCTGGATATCATGTATGAAATTCCAAAGGATGAGAGCATCGGCAGGGTTACCATTACCGGAGATTATGTGAAGGGATGCGGCGGTCCTGTAATTGAAATGCGCGGTTCTGCGGAATAGAAGCGCAGCTTTTTGGAATGAACAGGGAAAAAATGGAAATACTCCTCTTAAAGAGCTTTGTTTGACAAGGCGGAGAGGAGTATTTTTAATGAGAATGTTTCGGTATATGTTACAGCAAAAAAAGCGGATGGCAATAGCGGTGCTTGCGCTTCTGGGGACGGCACTTGCATTTCGTACAGTCACGGAAAGAGCATTTTTAGCACAGGCGAGTATAGAGGGTGCGTTTGGGATACTGAATCCGTCGGAAAGCTACGGAACAGTGACTATGACGGCACGGTATCTTTCTCCGCCCTACGGCTTTTCCGAGGAGAAGCTTTTGACACATTTTGCGGAAAAAATCGGCTTGTCTGTGGAGGGAGAGTTTCGAAGGGCAGCCTATGAGGGAAGAGAAGAGCTTATTTATGAAAAATATGCAGCAATGGCACATTCCTTGGTGAAGCTCGTATATCTGACGGAGCCGGAGCAGTATTACCTTTGCGCGGAAATTGTATTGTATCAGCAGGATGCTGCAGCCACCGCCGGCTTCAGGACGGAGCTGGTGCGTGCAGCGGAGGAGATGAAGCTGGGGGAAATTTCTACTACCCTGGAGCTGTGCGGTATTTATGAAGGTGAGCTTCCGCTGGCGGAGAAAGATGCTCTGACGGACAGAATTCTGGCGGAGCTTTACGCACAGCCGGTGTATGAAAACCGGGAAAATAAAAATTATACGGTATATGCGTACACCGGTGCGGTAAAGGATTATATTGTAGTGGAGGAAAATAAAATAAATGTGCAGGTGGCGGTCTATTACGACCGGGATGAAAACTGCACGGAGGTGGTGCTGGCATCGCCGATCGGACTTAGATAAGGGGACGGTGCAGGGAGCATCTTTTCACTCCGCCGTCTGCAAAGCTGTTCGGACAGAATGGTATCTGTAAGCAGCTCCAGCCATTGAATCGGGCAGCCGGCCTGTAAAAACGCTTCGGTCAGCCCGGAATTTTCTTGAAGCATGCGATCCCGCAGAAGGCGTAAGGATAAGTAGTCCGGATAGGCATCGTAGAGGAAGTCGTTGCCGGTATAAGTATCTAACATGGTGTCTGTGGCATCATATAGGCGTTGCAGCAGAATCGGGTAACGCCCTGTGAAGTATGACATTTCACCGATCCGCTGCTGTGTCGCGGCACGACGCTCCGGCATGGGAGATGCCGGCACAAAGCTGCGATTTTCCGGAGAAGGGGACGACTGGGGTGTTGCTGTCCGGTCGGAGCTCACATCGGTTTGAGGCGGGGAGGCCGGCTGCGTCTGTATGCGGGGCTGCGGAGTCGGAGCAGCCGGAATTGCCGGCTGTTCGGAAGAATCAAATCCCTGGGGCGGGTAAAAACGGCTCCGGGGTTCTTTTGGTATACGTGGCATGGTAGAATAAAAATTCGGCATAAAAAGTCCTTGCTTCCTGTGTTGTTGTAATATATGCCAGCTATAGAAAAAGGTGTCTGTAACTCTTGAATTTCGTACAAAGTGTGCTATACTGAAAGTGGATAAATTTCGCAGGAAAGGAATAAGAATGGAACAGACGGTAAGGGATGCGGTTACGCAAGGTATGGAGGAAGGCTTGCAGCGTGCGGTGCTAAGCAATGCACCAAAGGGTGCGGCACTTTCCAAGCTCAAAATATATCCGGTAGTCATCGGAAGGGTGCAGTGCTTCCAAATAGAGGAATACCGCGGGAATCAGGTCTTTCATACCAATTGTGGAGAAGAAGAGACGAAAGAACGGATTCTTTCCTGCCTTGGCGCAGGCTGCTTTAAGCAGGCAGAGCTGGTGTCCGTATTCTGTCAGAGAACCATTTTGTTTAGTAAAAAGGGAAATGCCACGGTGAAATGCAGGAGCCGTCAGGACGGGACAGCGGTGGCTGCACCGCGGGAGCATAACCGCAGGAAGCATTATCTTTTAGAGGAGGGAACACCGGTTCCTTTTTTGGTAGATTTAGGCGTGATGACAAAGGATGGCTCGGTGGTGAAGGCGAAGTATGATAAGTTTCGTCAGATTAACCGCTTTTTAGAGTTTGTGGAAGATATTCTTCCGGCACTTCCGAAGGGAAAAGAGCTTCAGATTTTAGATTTTGGCTGCGGAAAGTCGTATCTGACATTTGCTCTGTATTATTATTTGCACGCGGTTAAAAACTACGATATCCGGATTGTGGGGCTGGATCTGAAGAAGGATGTAATTGCACGCTGTAATAAGCTGGCAAGGGATTACGGCTATGAGCGTCTGGAGTTTTTGTGCGGTGATATTGCCACTTATACCGGCGCGGACGCTGTAGATATGGTGGTGACGCTTCATGCCTGTGATACGGCTACAGACCATGCGTTATATAAAGCAATTCACTGGGGGGCTGCCGTGGTGCTTTCCGTGCCATGCTGCCAGCATGAATGGAACCGCCAGATGGAATGTGAGACACTGCTGCCGTTTACCAGATACGGTATTGTAAGGGAACGGATGTCGGCACTTATGACCGATGCCTTTCGTGCCAACGTGCTGGAGGCCTGTGGTTATAAAACCCAGCTGCTGGAGTTTATCGATATGGAGCATACACCGAAGAATATTTTGCTTCGGGCGGTCAGGAGGGAAAACATTCCGGCAGAAAAGCTTGGGGAATGCGTAAAAAATAAAACAAAAGACATTTTGGAGTATTGTGGGACGCAGCCGACCTTGTATCGGTTGCTGACGGAGAAAGAATAAATGAGAAGACTTTATCGAATCGTGTATTTAGTAATAGTGTTTTTGGCGGCAGCGGTGTTTTTCGGAAGCCGTCTCGGAGAGACAATCTTTGCGGACGGAAAGGAAACGGTGCCGATGGGGGAAACGGAGTTTCCTACGATATCTGTCCTTACCTGCGGGGAAGAGATTAACTGTCTGTACGGTTACAGCTCCAACCTGGACACGGTTCTGAACCGTGAGGATGTGATTCCCATTGACAGGGACGGTATTTTTGAATTAAAGGTGAAGGAATACGATATGGTAATCCGTCGTCTGAAATATGAGATTTTAGATATTTCCAGTGAGGCGGAGGTGGATTCCGGCACGATTAATGCATTTGATAAGCAGGAGGACCATAAGCTGGTTCGCATTAAGATAAAAGCGGATTTGAAAGAGGGAACGGAGTACGCCGTGAAGCTTACGCTGATGAATAATGTAGGAAAGCGGATGTACTATTATTTCCGAATTAAGCAGTACGACAGTCCGAGGTTAGGCGAAAAGCTGGCGTTTATCAGAGAGTTCGGGGAAAAGACCAGAAGCAGCGTGGCGGATGAGAATGAGGAGATTATTCCATATCTGGAAGCCAGAGGTGGAGAAGATGAGTCTTCCTTTGGCTATGTGGATATTCATTCTAATTACCGGATGGTGTGCTGGGGAGGTCTGGCACCGGAGCCGGTGACGGAGCCGGTGATTTCGGTAACCGAATTTTATGGAGAGATTATGACGGCTGTGGTGCGGTATTGTGCGTCGGTGGATACCGGCTACGGTGAAGAGCTGTATTTTGTAAAGGAGTATTTCCGTATCCGGTATTTGGGTGATGTAGTGCATTTGCTGAATTACGAGCGATATACGGAGGCGCTATTCGATGCGTCGAATGCAAGCCTTTCCCAAAGTGAATTAAAAATCGGTATTACTGCGGGAGAGGGGCCGGAGCTGTATCCGAACGGGGATCAAAGTATGGTGGCATTTGTGCAAAACGGCGGACTGTACTGCTACAGTCTGGCGGATAATACGTTGTCTACCGTGTTTTCTCCGTTGACCGGGATGACGGACCGTATGTACGGACAGCAGGAATGCTATGATATCCGTGTGGTTAAGATGGAGTCTGACGGTAATATTACGTTCCTTGTAAATGGTTATATGAACCGGGGGGTGTATGAAGGCCGTGTGGGTGTTTTTGTATATCGCTATTATCACACAGAGAAGCGTCTGGAGGAGTTGATTTACATTCCGGTCAATACTACCTATCAGATATTAAAGGAAAAGCTTGGGGAGTTTGCTTACTTAAATGAATATGACGTATTCTATTTTATGGTAGACCGGAGTCTGTACGCCTACAATCTCATTACGGAGGAATTAAAGGAAATTGCTTCCGGTATCGGGGAAGAGGATTATGTATATTCTGTAACGGCACGCTATCTTGCATACCAGGAGCAGGGAGAAACACAGCGGATTCATATTTTATATCCGGAAACCGGAAATATAGCAGAGCTTTTGCCGGAGGAGGGAGAGTATATTAAGCTGCTCGGCCGTTCCGATGAAAATCTGATTTGCGGTTACGGAAAAATGGATGACCTGAGAACGAAGGAAAACGGCAGTGTGGTATATGCCATGTATAAGGTGCGTATCTGCAATGGCACGGGACAGTTAAAGAAGGAGTACCAAAAAAGCGGCTATTACGTGCAGGCGGCTGTCACGGATGGAAATGTAATCCGTCTGGAACGTCTGGTGCAGACAAAGGACGGAAGCTATGCGGAGACGGACAGTGAATATATTCTGAATCAGGATAAATCCGCCAAGGGCAGGATTGTGTTATCGGAGCGGGTGACCGAGCGCCTTTTAACGGAATGCTACATTTCGTTCCCCTCGGATTTTGTAATGGAAGAGCTGCCGCATACGGCGGAGGTCTTATATACGGTAGCGGAGGAGGATACCACGCTTCGTATTCATGAGATGGAGACGGACAGGGAGGAGTACTATACCTACTATTACGGTATGATTGACGGTATTTACGAAAATGCAGCAGAGGCAATTCGGGCAGCGGATGAAAAGGTCGGAACCGTAATTAACGAGGCAGGAAAAATTGTCTGGGAGAGAGGCGTGAAGGCATCCTCTGCCAGCGCAGGCTCGATTGCCGGAGTGCAAAGCACAGAGGAAATCGGCACTTTACAGGCTGCAATCAGGATGATGCTTTCGGCAAAGGGAGTTACGGCGGATGTCTCGGCAGAGGAGGCAGCCGGGTCCGTGAAAGAGGTAATGGAGCAGTATACCAGGTCACGCACGGTGGTGCTGACCGGGGCGACTCTGGACGAGGTTCTTTATTTTGTCTGGAAGGGTCAGCCGGTGCTTGCACTGAAGGGACCGGAGGAAGCGGTAGTGATTATCTCTTATAATGCGCGGGAGATAGTTTATTACAGTCCGGCAAGAGGCAGAAATGCAACCGTTTCGCTCGAAGCGGCGGAGGCTGAGTTCTCGGAAAATGGTAATATGTTTATCAGCTTTTTATACTAAAATAAAAGTACAGGCAGTTTTGTACGGAAAGAGGGAGACAATGAAGGTAATTTCGGCAGTGATACCATGTTATAATTCGGAAGCGTATATGGAAAAGGCAATCAATACCCTGCTTAGTGGTGGTGACGATATGGAGATTATTGTGGTGGACGACGGTTCTGTTGATAATACGCTTGCCATTGCAAAGCGTTATGAGGCGGAGTATCCGGGCATCGTTCGCGCTGTGCACAAGGAAAACGGCGGTCACGGAGATGCGGTGATGACTGGTCTGGCGCATGCGGAGGGACTGTATTTTAAGGTGGTTGACAGCGATGACTGGGTAAAGGAAAAGGCGTTAAAAGAGGTATTGCAGAAGCTTCGTGAGCTGCTGAAGCAGGGAAATGCACCGGATATGCTGGTGGCGAATTATGTTTATGAAAAAGTGGGTGAGGAAAAGAAAAAGGTGATTCAGTACCGTAGTGCATTGCCGCAGAACGGAATTTTTACATGGGCAGATACGGGGCATTTTCATCAGGGACAATATATTTTGATGCACTCGGTCATTTATCGTACCTCCCTTCTTAGAGAATGCGGTCTGACGTTGCCAAAGCATACCTTTTATGTAGATAATATTTTTGTATATCAGCCGCTTCCATCGGTAAAAACCATGTATTACATGGATGTGAACCTATACCGCTATTTTATCGGAAGAGATGACCAGTCGGTAACGGAAGCGAACATGATAAAGCGTATTGATCAGCAGCTTCGTGTAACGAAGCTTATGATTGAGGCGCATGATATCTGGAAGATAAAAGAAAAGCGGCTGCGGAACTACATGATTAAGTATCTTTGCATTATGATGACGGTGTCCTCTATTTATCTGCTCAAGAGCGGAACGGAGGAAAATCTGCAGAAAAAGCAGGAGCTGTGGGAGTACTTGAAGGCCTATGATAAGAAGCTGTACCGTAAAATCAGCATGACCATCCTTGGCAAGTCTTCGAAAGCAGACAGCAAGGCTGGTCAGGGGATTTTTAAGGCAGGCTACACGTTGGCACGCAAGATTTTTAAGTTTAATTAAAAAAAGAAAGACAAGCTATTTTGTGTCTGAGTTCTTCGCGGAACGGCGCACAAGAAAAGGTGCATGTTTTCCTTTGGAATAGAAAATCGGTGCGCAGACAGCCATCAGAATAACTGCACAAAAGACATCAATAACGGAATGCTGTTTTAAAAACACGGTAGACATACAGATTAAGACCGTCAGAAGGAAGGTGCCGGCTTTTACTGCATACCGTGTTTTTAAATGTCTGGAGTCAAAAACTGCAAGACAAACCGCTAAAGAGTTATAAACGTGAATGCTCGGACATACGTTGGTGGAGGTATCGGCCCGATGCAGGGCGGCAACCAGGTCAAGGAACAGATTGTCCCGTCCGAGAGCAGAAAGCTCCGGGCGCAGTGCCAGACCGTTCGGAAATACGGTGGATACAATCAGAAACACCGTCATACCGGTAATCAGGGTGCCGCACAGGCGGTAGTATTCTGCTTTGTCCTTAAAGATAAAGAAAAGCACGGCTGCCGCAACAAACGGAAACCAAAGCAGATAAGGAATAATGAACACCTCGTTAAACGGGATATAGGCATCAAGCGGGGAACCGATAATGTGATAGTCGGCAACGCGGCGCTCCAGTAAAAAGAACCAGAGTAAATAAATTGGAAGATATGCGAGGATAAGCCATGCATGGCTGTATTTTTTTAAAAAATTTTTCATGGGAACTCCTTTGGTATGATACTTTGAACATAGTGTATCATATTTTTAAGACTGGAACAAGTACCGGGAAAGAAATTTAAGGAATGTATAAAAATGGTTGTTCCGAGGAACGCTAGGGGCAGGAAAATAAGACGGAGGTAGCTATGGGAAGAAGAGTATTTTTAGTTGTTCTGGACAGTGTCGGTATCGGAGCCCTTCCGGATGCGGAGCTTTACGGGGACGCAGGAAGCAATACGCTGGCCGCAGCTGCAGCAGGCAGCGGGTTTTCCATGCCGAATATGGAGCGGTTGGGACTTTTTGATATTGAGGGGATTACGGAGCTAAAGAGGGGGAATGGAGTGCCGGAAGGAGCCTATGGAAGATTGATGGAGGCCTCGAAGGGAAAGGATACCACCATCGGACACTGGGAGATTGCAGGGGTGATTTCGGACCGCCCGCTTCCAACCTTTCCGGGCGGTTTCCCGCAGGAATTAATGGTAGAGTTTATGAAACGTACCGGAAGAAAGGTGCTTTGTAATAAGCCGTACTCAGGTACGGAGGTGATTCGTGATTACGGAAAAGAGCATATGGAAACCGGGGCTCTGATTGTTTATACGTCTGCGGACAGTGTGTTCCAGATTGCGGCACACGAATCGATAGTGCCGGTGGAGGAGCTGTACCGGTGCTGTGAAATTGCAAGAGAGCTTTGTACGGGTGCTTATGGTGTGGGACGTGTCATCGCGCGCCCGTTTGAGGGGGAGTATCCGTTTACCCGTACCTCCCGCCGCCATGATTATTCCCTGAAGCCACCGGCAGCCACCATGTTAAATATTTTAGCTGACAGTGGTTATGATGTTATCGGTGTCGGTAAAATAAACGATATCTTTGCCGGAAGCGGGCTGACAGAGTTTGTGAGGAGCACGGGAAATGAGGAAGGCATTGAACAGATGATTTCTTACGCAGACCGGGAGTTTAATGGTCTTTGTTTTGTGAATCTTGTAGATTTCGATTCCCGGTACGGGCACCGGAATGATGTGGAAGGCTATGCAGGGGCGCTGTCTTATTTTGATGCGCAGCTTCCGCGTCTGCTTGAAAAATTAAAGGAGGATGATTTACTTCTGATTACCGCGGATCACGGTTGTGACCCGTCAACTCCGTCTACAGATCATTCCAGAGAGTATGTGCCTGTCGTTGCAGCGGGGCCGTCTGTAAAGGCGGGAGCCTGCATCGGTACGAGAGGAACTTTTGCGGATACCGGAGCTACTGTGCTTGACTGGTTCGGTATTTTCGGCGGAATCGAAGGAACCTCATATCGGGAAAAACTGGTAGGAAAATAGGGAAAATATCCTCTTGTAAAGGAAAGGGGAATACGATAAAATGAAAAAGAAAGAATGCTGGGAGGTGGTCGGTATGCCGGGAAACAGGAAGATAGCCGACAAAAGAAAAGCGGCATATGCGGGCTTACTTTTGTTGGGAGGCTGTATGCTTTGGGGATGTGATGAGCCGGGGGAAATCAAAATACCGACGGAGACCCTGCTGCCGACGAAAACGGAAGCCCCGCAGCCGACAGAAGCTGTAAAGCCTGCAGAACCGGAACCGACGGCGGCACTGACGGGCGGAACGCCGACACCTGTGCTGACTGAGCAGCCGGAGCCGACACCGACAGCTGAACCGGAGGTAACACCGACGGAGAAGCTGGTTTTGTCTGCAACACCGTTGCCGACGGAGATTCAGGAACCGACACCTGTGCTGACACCGGCAGGAGAGCCGGTGGCGCTGCCGACGGCGGCACCGGAGCTGACACCGACAGCCGAGCCTACGTCATGTCCGGAGTATGATACATTGATTCGGAATGGCTGGCAGCGGGCGGAGGACTTTTTTGAAAACAGGGAAATTTATTTTTCCGGTATGTTTGATTGCGTAGAGCTTTTTGCAAGCCCCGGAAGGTATGAGTACCGCTATACCGTAAGGGCGGATGCTTCGGTAAGCTTTTCGATGATTGGGGAAGAAGGGCTTTTGGTACATAGTTTTTTGGAGGAATTGCTTTTTCAATACCCGGATTGTGTGTTTGCGGCAGAAGGGGAAGCGGATTATGTGTACCGGTATACTACTGCGGAAGGACAGACTGTAAATGGCAGAGCTTATTCCTGCACACAGGGCGAACAGACAAATTGTATGCGGGTGGAGCTTTGGTATCCGGCGGAGAATGAGTATTACGGGAGCGAAGGATATGCTTTTTATTTGAAATAAGAAAACAAAAGGGGAACGCAAAGGAGGACCTTATGCAGGAGAAGTTAGAGCAGGTGATGCGTCAGATTTACCTGATGCTTTCCAATTGTGAAGAAAGTGTATATTCGTCGGAGGATTTGATTGTACCGAAAAAGAGGATTTTCGCTCTTTTAGAGGAGCTTAATTATGTAGTGTATGACTTAATGGAGCAATATGAAGGAACGGTGTCCTCCAGGGAGCGCGCCCTTGCGGAGCATGAGCGCAAAATGGCGGGGATTAAGGAGGAAGCAAAGGAACGTGCTGACGATACCTACGCGGCATCTCTCTTGTTTGCAAGAGAAATGTTTATGGATATGCGCCATACATCGGAGCAGCTTTGTAAGGATCTCCGTAAAGAGTATGAAAGGGTGCTCAGAAGCTACGAGGAAAAGTTGCAGTTTATTCAGGAGAATGAAGACAGTATGGTGGCGCAGATGAATTTGATGATGGATTCCAAAAAGTATCTGCGAATGATAGAGCAGCAAAATAAAGAGAAGGAAAAACTGCAAAAGCTGACGGAGGCGGAGCGGAAAATGCAGGAGGAGGCGCTTGCAGAGCAGGCCGAGCTTGCAGCAGCGGAAGCAAGCTCCGAGCTTAATCAAAAGCTTTCCGCACCAATTGTTGTACAGGTAAATGAGCAGCCAAGATTGCCGGAGGGCTTTGGAAAAAAGCAGAGTAAAAAGAAGAAATATACGCCGAGCCAGGCACTGGAAGAGACTGTTGTGGAGGGAGAAGGCGTGGTCGCGCCGGACCTTCCGAGTACCGAAGAGCTGGATAGTGAGTATTTTGACTGGAAAAGCGAGCAGGAAGGCTCTGAAAAGCAGACAAAAAAAGGTGGGAAAAAATTTTTCGGGAAGCGCTGATTGCAGCACTTCCCTTTTGGATTTACGGAGTACACTGCACGCGTGGCAGTGCAGTGTTTAAACAGAAGCCGAAGCGGTGTCTTTGGAATCGGTTGGATGCTTCGTATAAAGAATTTTTAAAATAATCGGCGTGGTAATGGACGAAAAGATAATCAGCAGGATAACACAGGTAAAGTATTCCGGTGATAAAAGACCTACGGAGAGTCCCTTTTGTGCAACAATCAAAGCAACCTCACCTCTGGTCATCATGCCTACGCCGATTTTAAGGGAATCGGCAGCAGAAAATCGACAAGCCTTTGCCATCAGTCCACAGCCAATGATTTTGGTAATCAGGGCAACAAAAACGAAGCAGACAGAAAACAGCAGGATATCGGCGTTTACGTTATCAAGCGAGGTCTTCAGACCGATGCTGGCGAAAAAGACCGGTCCGAACAGCATATAGGAGTTGATATCCATTTTTTCTGCAATGTAATCGGAATCGTGGAGGCTGCAAAGGATAATACCTGCAACATAAGCACCGGTAATGTCCGCGATACCGAAAAAATGCTCCGCAGCGTATGCCATGGCAAGGCAGAGTGCCAGACCCATAATCGGAATACGGCGGGTATGCGGAAAGGCATTGTCAAAACGCTTAAATAATATATGGATAATGAAACCGAGTACAACACTGCACAGGAAGAAAAGAGCGGTATTGCCGATAACGGTGAAAGGCCTGGCATCCGGATTCTTAAATGCAATTACAAAGGTCAGAACGATAATGCCGATTACGTCGTCAATGATGGCTGCGCTTAAAATGGTGGTGCCGACCCTGCCCTTTAGGTAGCCAAGCTCGCGTAAGGTCTGTACCGTGATGCTGACAGAGGTGGCTGTCATGATAACGCCGATGAAAATGGCACGGAAAAAGGATTCGCTGCCGAAATCACTGATACCGTAATATGCCGCATACAAAGCGGTTCCGCCTAAAAGAGGCACCAAAACGCCTGCACAGGCAATCAGCAGAGCCTTTGGACCGGTTTTTAACAGGTCGCGCAGATTGGTTTCGAGACCGGCGGAAAACATCAGAAGAACCACGCCGATTTCTGCCATCTGAACCAGAAAATCAGAGGTGTCTACAAGACCGAGAATGCTTGGACCGATGAGCAGACCGGCAATAATTTCGCCGACTACCTGCGGCGCACGAAGCTTTCTTGCAAGAATACCGAAGATTTTGGCGAATACCACAATAATGGCGAGGTCTTTAAAAATTTCATAAGAGGTCATAATATTTGCTCCCTTTACTTTTTGTTGTCGGTGCCTTTCCGGGCACCGAACATTGATTATAGCATCTTTACTGCAAAAAAGTGTTGCAAAAGCAACAAAAAAGTGTAAAATAATAGAAGGAAAAGCTGGCTTGTTTTGTGCAAAAAGAGGAAAAGGGATGAAAGAGATACAGAAATGGAAGGAGCATCCGCTGTTCTCGGGGATGAATGGTGAGGAAATAGAGCGCATTTGGAAATGTTTTCGTTTTACCACCCGGCGATACCGGAAAAACGAGTATATTATGATGGAGGGAGATGAGGTTCGTTTAATCGGTATTCTTGTGTCGGGAGATATTCTGCTGGAAAAAGAGGACCGTTTCGGTGAAGGCTGCTTTGTGATGAAGCTCCAGCCGGGCGAGCTGTTTGGTGACATGTTTATTGGAGAAAGGATTCATAAGAGTACGATTAACTATCGGGCACTGTCGGACTGTGAAGTGGTTGTGTTCCAGTATCGTACCCTGTGGCAGGGTCATGAGCCTACGGCATGTCTGTTTTCGGACGGTGGTACGGGACAGACGGGAAAGGGGATTGGCAGACATATCTGCGATTGTCATCTGAGATTTATCGAGAATTTAACAGGACTTCTTGCAGTAAAAACAAGAAGGCTTTTGACAAAGGTAGAGATTTTGTCTACACCGTTTTTGCGAAAACGGATTCTTACCTTTCTGCGGGTACTGGGAGAACGGCAGGGAGTAAGAGAGCTGGGGGACGGAGCCTATACGGTGGTGCTTCCCTTTCACAAAACGGAGCTGGCAGAGTTCCTTTGTGTCAACCGGAGTGCCCTGATGCGGGAGCTTTCCAAAATGAAGCAGGAGGGAATCCTGTATTGTGAGGGAAACCGCTACACGATAAAATTGTAAAAAGCATTGTTCAAAAAAGACTCAAAAAAATTTTAAAAAAATGAAAAATGTTGTTGACAATTCAAACAAAAGGTGTTAGTATAATAGGGCAGTTCGCAGTTGTGGCGGAATTGGCATACGCGCATGAT
>CAZAUP010000010.1:0-29642 GCA_964488415.1 uncultured Lachnospiraceae bacterium | reverse complement strand
TGTATTTTAGGGCATACATATTTTTCTTCTTATAAGGCCATCGGCCACAGCGAGAAGGAGGTGCAAAACACCGGATTCGAGCTGCAGAGCCAAGCAAAGGGAGAAAGGTGCGAGCACCGGATATAAGGAGGTAATTTAGATGTTTGCAGATAGAGCTGAGATTTATATTCGTTCTGGCAGGGGCGGTGACGGCAGTGTCAGCTTTCGTCGTGAGCTTTTTGTAGCAGCAGGCGGTCCGAATGGTGGTGACGGCGGCAAGGGCGGTGATATTATTTTTGAAGTGGACGAAGGCTTAAACACCCTGGCAGATTTCCGTTTTGTTCGCAAATACCAGGCGGAGGACGGTCAGAACGGCGGCACAAATAATTGTTCCGGCCGTAACGGTGCAGATAAGATTCTGAAGGTACCAGAGGGCACGGTTGTTAAGGAAAAGGAGACCGGTAAGGTTATAACCGATATGTCCCATGAAAACCGCCGGGAGGTAATTTTAAAAGGCGGTCGTGGCGGAAAGGGCAATCAGCATTATGCTACTGCAACAATGCAGGTGCCGAAGTATGCCCAGCCGGGACAGGATGCACAGGAGCTGAATGTGATTTTAGAGTTAAAGGTGATTGCAGACGTAGGGCTTGTCGGATTTCCTAATGTTGGAAAATCCACTTTTTTAGCCCGCGTTACCAATGCAAAACCAAAGATTGCAAACTACCATTTTACAACGCTAAATCCAAACTTAGGCGTTGTTGATATGGAAAACGGCAACGGTTTTGTCATTGCGGATATTCCGGGACTGATTGAAGGCGCTTCTGAAGGCATTGGCCTTGGACATGAGTTTTTGCGTCATGTAGAGCGCACCCGCGTGATTATTCATGTCGTAGATGTTGCATCTACGGAAGGACGCGACCCGGTAGAAGATATTAGGACAATCAATGCAGAGCTTGCTGCTTATGACCCGACTCTGGTAAAAAAACCGCAGATTATTGCGGCGAACAAAACGGATGTTATGCTTCCGGAGGAGGCAAAAGAAGCGGTTGCGCGCTTGCAGGAGGCTTTCGCGGCAGAAAGTATTCCGATTTATTCTATTTCAGCAGTCAGTGGCAAAGGGGTAAAGGAATTGCTGTACGCCGTGGCAGAATTGCTAAAGGAAACCAAGGAAGAACCGATTGTGTTTGAGCGAGAATTTTCTTTGGATACATTAACACTTCCGAATGAGCCGTATACGGTGGAATATGATGAAAAAGACAGGCTGTATGTGGTAGAGGGACCGCGCATTGAAAAAATGCTTGGTTACACAAATATTGATTCTGAAAAGGGCTTTGAATTTTTCCAGAATTTCCTGAAAAACAACGGTATTCTGGATGAATTGGAAGCACTTGGCATCAAGGATGGCGATACGGTACGTATGTACGGTCTGCAATTTGATTACTATAAATAAGTGAGGATACCATGACGACAAAACAGAGAGCATATTTAAAAGGACTTGCCATGAATGTTGATCCGATTTTTCAAATCGGTAAGGGCGGTCTTACCACTGAATATTTGGAAAGTGTGGAAGAGGCACTGGAGGCAAGAGAATTGATTAAGATTTCCGTGCTGAAAAACTGCATGGACGATCCGAAGGAGCTGGCTTTTGCAATTGGTGAAAATACCAACGCGGAGGTTGTGCAGGTCATCGGAAAGAAGATTGTGCTTTATCGTGAAGCAAGACAGCCGGAGAAAAGAAAAATCGTTCTTCCGAAATAATTTTACAGTAGTAATATCTTGCAGCAGACCAAAGGTTATGGTTACGCTGCAGAACGGAGCGGTGTATGAGAAAGGTCGGAATACTGGGTGGCACGTTTAACCCGATTCACAATGGACATTTAGCCTTGACCATGGCAGCAATGGAACAATACGGCTTGGAGGAGGTGTGGCTTATGCCATCCAGGCTTCCGCCTCACAAGTCACGCTTTGCCATGCTTTCTGAGAATGACCGTTTTGCTCTGACAGCCCTTGCAGCAAAGGAAAATAAATGCTTTATCGCCTCTGATTTTGAATTAAAGAGGGAGGGGCTGACCTACACCGTAGACACACTGGAGCTTTTGACAAGAGAATATCCGGAGGTAAGGTTTTATTTTATCATTGGCGGAGATTCTCTGATGGATTTTTTGAAATGGAGACGGCCGGAACGGATTTTGGAGCTTTGCACGCTTCTTGCAGCCGGCAGAGCAGGCTTTGATGAGAAATGTATTGAAGGAGCAGCAGAAAATCTGCGAAAGCATTTTCCGCAAGCAGATCTGAGAACAGTAATGTTATCTGATTATCCGATTTCTTCCAGAGAAATCAGAGAAGCGTTCTATGCCGGTGAAGCAGAGCGGGTGGAAACATTTTTACCGGCGGAGGTTTCTGCTTATCTAAAAGAGCATCACTTTTTTGAAAAAGTGACCTTTGAAGAGCTGGATGCGGAGATGCAGCGGATTCTTCCGCGTAAACGGTATCTGCATTCTGTAGCGGTAGCTCATCTTGCGGCTGCCTATGCAGCATCTCTTGGTTACAATCCGGAGCGTGCACTTATTGCCGGGATTTTGCATGACTGTGCCAAAGCTTATACCGATGAACAGCTGGTGGCTGCCTGTGAAAAAGAATCTATTCCCATAACAGAGGTGGAGCGTAGAAATGGCTTTTTATTGCATGGAAAGCTGGGTGCCTGCTATGCGGAAACGCGCTATTTCATTACGGACCCGGAAATTCTTTCCGCTATTTCTTATCATACCACGGGACGTTCGGGAATGACAGATTTAGAAAAGATTATATTTCTTGCGGATTATCTGGAACCCTTTCGAACACAGCCGACCTCGCCTTGTTTAAATAAAATCCGGCAGACTGCGTTTCGTGACATTGAGAAAGCGGTTTATCTGGCACTTAAAAATACGATACGGTATCTTACAGAATCAGGTCAGGAGATGGACATGACTATGACAGAGGCCTTTAAGGAGTATCGTCAGAAGTACGAAAAACAGACGGAATAAACGAAATAAATTTTTATAAGCATAAATTTTGGCATATCACAGGAGGGTATTTCACATGACGGACAGAGCAAAAGAGATTGTAAAAATTGCTTATAAGGCACTTGATGATAAGAAAGCGGAGGATATTAAAATTATTGATATTTCTGATATCTCTGTAATTGCGGATTATTTTGTTATTGCAAACGGCACAAATTCCTCTCAGGTAGAGGCAATGGTAGACGAAGTAACCGATATGCTCGCAAAGCAAAAAATTCATCCGGAACGTATAGAGGGAATTCGTTCCTCCGGCTGGATTCTAATGGACTGTAATGACGTTGTGATTCACATTTTTTCCAAAGAGGACCGGTTATTTTATGATTTGGAACGTATCTGGAGAGACGGCAGACTTGTAGAACCGGAACATTTATAAAAAGAAAACTGTTAGATTCTTTTCACGGAACTGCATCAGAAAAATACTGACGCAGTTCCGTATCTGATAACTTATTCAAAAGAGAGGTTTTAGAATACACGGAATAATCCGATAACCTTTCCTAAAATCTCTACCTCATTTACGATAATCGGGTCCATAGTGTCGTTTTCCGGCTGGAGACGATAAAAGCCATTCTCTTTATAAAAGGTCTTAACCGTAACGGAATCCTCAATTAAAGCTACAACAAAGTCCCCGTTTTTTGCATAATTCTGTTTCTTTACAAGAATCTGATCCCCGTTAAAAATACCGGCATTTATCATGCTGTCACCTTTTACGTGGAGCATAAAGGTCTCGGCATTCGGAAGATAATCCGTCGGAATCGGAAAATACGACTCCACATTTTCAACTGCTAAAATAGGCTGTCCTGCCGTCACTGTGCCAACCACCGGAATATAAGCCATTTCGCGGCGGGTAATGTTGAAATTGTCATCTACAATTTCAATCGCACGCGGTTTTGCTGGGTCACGGCGGATGTAACCGTTCTTTTCCAGACTTTCCAGATGGGCATGGACGGAAGAGGTGGACTTTAAGTTCACGGCCTCACAAATTTCACGTACCGCCGGCGGATATCCCTTGTTTAAGATGCGTTCTTTCATAAAATCTAATATTTCCTGCTGCTTTGCAGTGATTTTACCATAGCTCATAAAGTACCTCCTCTGACTGGTGTTCGTTATCTTTGAAAACAGTATACCATACAGAACGCCCGTTTGTCAAACTTTTGTTCGGATTTTTTTAAAAAAGCCATTGACAAACAATTGTTCGTATGCTATATTGTAAACAGACGTTCAGAATGTTTGTTCGATTTAAGGAGGCTTTATGATGTATATAACAGAGATTAAAAACAGAAGAGAAGTAAGTGAGCATTTTCCTGTGCAGTCATTTCGCTCACGTTCCGCAGCACGTCGTAAGCAAAGAAACCGTATACTGTTACAGCGCTTTGCATTGGCCGTGTTTTTGATTTCTGCGGTGATTTTCGGAATTTGTCTGCTTACACCGTCTTCCAATGCAAAAGCAGAAAGTAATGCTTCTTATGAAGAGCGAATCGTATCTGTGCGTGTTGCGAAGAATGATTCGCTCTGGAAAATTGCAGAACGTTTTTATTGCAGTGAAAAAGAAAGTATCCGACAGTTTGTGGACGACATCAAAGAAATTAATCACTTGGAAGGCGATACCATTTATCCGGATACTTATCTTGTTGTTCGATATTATGTTAAAAATGAAACACGCCGGTGATTAAACCATTGTAGTACCGGCTCTGTTTTAAATCGGCTTTTTCCAGTTTTGCAGTGTACCGTCAGTTACCGCACGGAAAATTCGTTCTTTTGAACCCTTGTATTCTTCGTTTAACCGTTTCACTAAATCTTTTGTATCGGCTCGTTTTGTAAAGCCGTCCGCAGGACACGGATTCTTTTGTACCGGAAGCGCATACTTCTTTTGAAAGCCGATAATATCTGCCTCTGTAACATAAATCAGCGGTCTAATCAGGGTGATATTTGAGCGGTCCAGGTAGGTTACAGGAGAGAAGCAGTGAAAACGGCCTTCATAAAGAAGTGATAACAGCATTGTTTCAATTACATCATCCTTATGATGGGCATATGCTGATTTATTACAGCCCAATTCCCTTGCTTTATCGTTAAATGCCCCTTTTCTTAGCTTGGCACATAAGGAGCAGGGGTTACTTTCTTCTCTTACATTAAATACGACATCACCAATTTCTGTTTTTTGTATATAATAAGGCACATCGAGTTTTTTACAAAGAGCCTCTATATTGCTTAAATCAAAGCCTCCAAAGCCGAGATCTACCGTAATGGCACAAAGCTCAAAAGGATTCGGATAGAAGCGCTGTAAGCCTGCCATTGCATAAAGTAAAGCAAGGGAGTCTTTTCCTCCTGAAATGCCGATTGCAATTTTGTCACCCGTCTGAATCATCTGATAATCATCCACGGCCTTTCTTGTATAACTTAACAGCTGCTGTAGTTTCATTTTCCAATCCTTTCCACAGATGAGATATAGTGTCAAATGTATACTAACTATACCATATCATGCGGTTTTTGACAAGTTTTTTTGCAATTTGACACACTTATAACACTTTTGCTTTTTATAATAAAACCATACATTTGAAAAGCGTAATCTATCTTTGGAAAGGTGGTTCTTTTTTGAAGCAAAAAACAAAAGATTTATATACGAAATTACACAGAACAGCATTGCTTGCCGGAGTAGCTTTAGTATCTATTTTGGGGCTATCGGCTCCGATGTCGGATGTAACTGCAAATGCTGCTACATTACAGGTTCATAATCATGTTACCAATACCTCCTACGAATACAGCGGAACACAGGTCGCTTACCGGGTAAACGGAAAAAACGCAGCACTTACTTATCCCGGACTGATTTTGAAAAACGGTGCTGCACTCGGTCCGTGCAAGGAGCTTTTTGAACAGCTGCTTGGAGCTACATGTGATTATACTGAAGGAAACGATGATTTTACCTTGAGCTACGGACCATATACAATTAAAATGACACTTGGAACTTCAATTGCGGAAGTAAACGGTGTCTCAAAGGTTATGCAAAATGCGCCGATTGTTTATTCCTTTAACGGGACCTCCGAAAAGCATCTATATGTGCCTACCCGTTTTGTTGCAGAAACCTTCGGCTTTGAGTATAACTGGGATGCTGCCACGGCGACCTCTTCCATCAATAAATCAAATGTGATTTTTGATGGAAAAGAGCAGGTGACATATAGCGGAGCTGTTCCATCGTTTATTCTCAATAATCTTACAGTAGAAAAAAATCTGCCGGGCTACATATTTGACGATTGTGTATTATTTCCTGCGACACAGTATTTTAAGGAATCCGGTTTAGCTTTGTATTCATATAGCGAAGGAAGCGGATTAATTGTTCTAAAAAAAGGAGAGAAAGAAATCAGGCTTGTTTTAGACAGTCCGGTTGCTTATGTAAATGACGAACCTGTTCTGCTGCAAACGGTTCCGCGTCTGATTACTCCTCAGGATTCCGTAAAAGCAGAGGTTTATATTCCTGCAGAGTTTGTGGCGGATGCTTTGGGATATCGTACCTATTATGAGAAGTCTACTTCTTCTTTATACATAAACGGAGCATTGGATGGTGTTGCGGAAGATACCACGGATGTAGACAATTTAGAAGAAGTACATCCCAATACAGCTTCTTTTGGAAAAGTGTTATTTTCCTACGAAGCTTACAAACAGGTAGTAGATCACTATACGGCACTCGGTTATCTTGTACCTCAATCAATTTCTGCATATGCATGTTTAAATTCCGATGCATTATATTTGCAGGGAATCAATCTTGACAATGTAAAAATTACGGATAAGCAGGATATTCTTGAAATCGAAGTTAATAAATGTCATAACTCCATTGGCCCTAAGTACTATTATAATACGGATAATTCTTTTTTGAATTATTGCAGTATCATGGGAACCAACCGTCTGCGAATTACGATTATTAAAACCAGCGAATTACAATATTATGCGTATACGGTTCCTGACGGTTGTATGATACATTTTACGGACACTGCGGGTATGTATCAGGATTATATCACATTTACAAATATCTCAAAGCCTTCGGAGGATACAGGACTTGCCGGAAATGCTTCTGATGAAAAACTGCCGGATGCTGTATTTAGCCGAGACTATTTTGTGATTCGTCTGCCGGAGGGGGTTACCGCAGCTGATATTTCGGATGCAGATGATTACGGCAATAAGCGTTTTACCATTTATATCAAAGGGAACCATATGGAATTTTTATCTGAGCAGAATGTTTATAATCCATGCTCCACATTAAAGAGCTTTCAGGTGAATTATAAAATGGCAGATAATATAACCGTAATCACCTTCAGCACAACAAAAATTCAGGGATATTCCTATTTTGTTTCGGGAGGCTATTTAGGCATTAAAATCGGAAATCCGAAGGATATTTATGATAAAATTATAGTTTTGGATGCAGGTCACGGTGGAATTGACCCTGGTACATTACGCGGAAGTGTTTATGAAAAAACGGTTAACTATAATGTAGTAAATTTGTATGCGCCGGAATACTTTAAAAATTCGGATATAAAGGTGTATTATACCCGAACGACAGACACCAAAATAGCCCTGGAAGAGCGTGCAGCGTTTGCAGCCTCCGTGGATGCAGATCTTTTTATCAGCTTTCATGTGAACGCACACTCCAATGCGTCTGTAAACGGAACAAGCGTTTATTATTCCAAAAATAATAATTCAATAAATGCTTCCGGACTAAATAGTTCTACGCTGGCATCTGCCGTATTGAAAAAATTAACCGCACAATGGGGAACCAAAAATGCAGGAGTGCTAACAGCAAAGTTTGTTGTGATTGATAAAAATACAGTTCCGGCGGTTTTGGTGGAATGTGGTTTTATTACAAATAACAGCGATTTTGCAAAAATCAAAGATAGTGCCTACCAGAAAAAGGCGGCAAAAGCATTATATGATGCTGTTACTGAGATTTTTAAGCAGTATCCGACCGGACGTTGATTCTCCAAATAAATTATAGAATAAAACCAGACAGGAGATTGATTTATGAGAAAACAGCATTTAAAAAAGTTTCTTTGCGGATTTGCCTTCCTGCTTTGCGCATCCGCCGTTTTAGCAGGAAATAATCAGGCTGATGCCAGCGCTTCTTCGCTTCAAATGACTGCAGATTATAAGACAGACGTTCTTATGTCCTCAGTTGAGGTTTCACTTTGCTTTAACAGCACTTCGGAAATCACCATGGTAAAGTACGATTATGCTAAGGTGGCAAAAAGTGTGTATTTTACAAAATATAAGGAAAACGGATATGAAGTCAAGAAAAATTCTGATGGGACTTATAGTTTTGCCGTGACACAAAACGGTCCGGTTTCCGTATGTGCCGTTAATAAAGACGGAGCGGAGCAAATTATCACATTTGAAATTAATAATGTCGATTCCGTTGCACCGGTACTGGTTGATGAGGTTACAAAATTTAATGACAGATATCTTGTATCCTTGTCTGCAACGGATGATCTCGCTGAAAACGTAACAATTCGATATGTAGCCGGTGCCTATGCCTCTGCAAATGACCCGGTTTGGGAAATTGCTGATGTATTTGAAAACGCTGCGGAGCTTTCCCTTGTAGAAGGAAAATACACCTTTATGGCGACTGACACTGCCGGAAATGCCCATATTTTTATTCGTAAATTCGGCGACAGCAGCAGTGAAACGGAAGATGAATTCCGTGCCGTTTGGATTTCTTATTTGGAATTTAAAAGTACCGGCTATACGAAGGAAGAGTTTAAGACACAGATTGAAACGATGTTTAATGAAGTCTGTGCAATGAATATGAATGCGGTTGTGGTTCATGTTCGCCCATTCGGAGATGCGATGTATGATTCGATTTATTTTCCTTGGTCTAAGTATGTATCCGGAAAGCAGGGGAAAGATCCGGGCTTTGATCCGCTTGAAATCATGGTAGAAGAAGCGCATGCCCGTGGTTTAGAGTTTCATGCATGGCTGAATCCGTACCGTGTTACCTCAGGAACCACAGATATAACCACCTTAAGTGCAGACAATCGTGCGCGAATCTATCGGACGGATTCGGATAAAAGTAATGACCGTTATGTATTATCCTACGGCGGTAATTTATATTACAATCCGTCGTCTACAGAAGTACAGAACTTGATTATCAACGGCATTCGTGAAATTGTCCGAAATTATGATGTAGATGGAATTCATTTTGACGATTATTTTTATCCGACGCTCGGTAAAAATTTCACAAACAATTTTGATGCAAAAGAATATGAAGTATATAAAAAGGCTCAAATTGCTGCAAATGAAGACTACTTATCAATTGCAGACTGGCGGCGTGAAAATGTAAATACACTGGTAAGGAATGTTTATAGTACGATTAAACGTATTAATCCTAATGTCGTATTCGGCATCAGTCCGGGAGGCTTTATGGATGCTTTAAAAGCAGATGATAGATATTATGTGGATTTTGAAACATGGCTCGGTTATGACGGTTACATTGATTATTTATGCCCGCAGCTGTATTGGAGTAACGATCATACCATTTATCCATATAACGACATTTTAAATCGTTTTATTGATGCGGCAGTTAATCCTGATGTAAAATTATATGTCGGCATTGCAGCATATAAAGCCGGAACAAAATCCGAGGGTGACGAATGGTATAAAAATCCGAATGTACTTCGGAATATGATTACATATGCAAGAAAAACCAATCAAGTAGACGGTTTCATTTTATACCGCTATAATTATTTGATTTCCAAACAAAATTATACGGCTATGAAGAATATGATGAAGGAATTTGATTAAAAGCCATTACAAAATTGCGTTAAACTATGGTTTAGCGCAATTTTGTATCAAGCCTTTTTACTCTTCTTTTATCCTTTTACCGGAGGTATCACATGGAATCTCGTACCTATCATGAACAAATCAATATAAATAATACAAAGCGGCTTCGTGAATTAATTTCTGATTTGCCGCCTTTTGTAGCGACTTTTTTTCGGGGAATTGAACCGGTGACTGCATCCAGGACACGCATTGCCTATGCCTTTGATTTACATGTTTTTTTTGAATACATCGCGGCGACGAATCCATTGTATCAGGGAAAGCCTTTAAAAGAAATCAATTTCGAATTGCTGACAAAGCTTCAGCCTATGGATATCGAAGAATATTTGGAATACTTAAAGCTTTATACCAATAAGGACGGTAAGGAAATCACAAATAATGAACGGGGCATCAAACGCAAATTAGCTTCCTTACGGACGTTTTATCGTTATTTTCATTCGAACCGTATGATTGATGAAAATCCAACATTGCAGGTAACCATGCCTAAAATACATGAAAAAAACATTATTCGCTTTGAACCGAATGAAGCTGCTGACTTCCTTGATGTTGTTGAAAACGGTTCAAAACTTACGAAGCAACAACAGATTCGTCACAAAGAAAGTAAGGTTCGTGATTTAGCAATTACTACTCTTTTACTAGGTACAGGCATCCGCGTATCCGAATGTGTCGGAATCGATCTCAATGATATCGATTTTGACAGTGACCGTATCAATATTGTTCGAAAAGGCGGTTACGAGTCCTTTGTTTATTTTGGGGATGAAGTCAGAGAGGCTCTTCTCTCCTATTATAAAGAAAGAAGGCAGGCTGTACCGAAGGAAGGGCATGAAAATGCGTTTTTTTTGTCTAATCGTATGCAACGCATCAGCGTTCGAAATGTAGAGGTTTTGGTAAAGAAATATGCGAAAACGGTTACGACAGTTAAGAAAATTACGCCACATAAATTGCGTAGTACTTACGGAACTGAGCTTTACAAAGAAACAGGGGACATTTATTTAGTAGCCGATGTCCTCGGTCACAAGGATGTAAATACTACCCGTAAGCACTACGCAGACATTGAGGAAGAAAGACGACGCAGTGCCAAGAATGCAGTAACACTGCGTGAAAAAAGTGATTTGCAAATAAATAAATAGCTTAGCTGAAGGCAACACGTTACCCTTGGAACGCGGTCCGTCAAATGCTACATTTTATAATCGCTGACAATACGCTCCAGCTCCATGATATCAGAAGGAGATAGAATCTGATTTTTTAAGTATTCCACCAAAAAATTGTTCAAAGAACCATTATATACTTTATCTAACAGTGCTTTGGTTTCAATATTCTGCACAGTGCGCTTTGATATCAAGGCACGGCAAATAAAGCCTGGATCTTCTCTGCGAACTGCCCCCTTCTCAATCAAACGGTTAATCACAGTGTACGTTGTGTTTTTTTCCCAGCCGACATATTCCTTAATAATCTTAGAGATGTCTTTTGCGGCCAATACCTTATTGGACCAAAGTAACTCCATTATGTTTAATTCACCTTCATGCAATCGAATCTCGCTCATGAAAACAGCCCCTCTACACCTTTCTACACCTGTAAAAATGTCTTGCAAATTTACAAGCTCCTTCTATAATTTAAAGGAGTTGCGGTGTAGTTAAATTCTACCATATTAGAATCTAAAATGCAAGTACTAAATTGGCTTTTTCGACAAAAAATTATGAAAGACAAAAAACCGCATAGTATGGAATGTGTTTCAATACAGGCGTAGAATAATAATTTTCAAATCCGAACCGATAGTACATTTCCTCTGGAGTGTTTCCTGTTGCAGCTCGGTACGCAGCTACATTCTTTGCTTTGCCGCCCTTAGAAGTTCTAAGTTCTACAGGTGTCAAATATCCTTCCTTTTCAAGTAAAAAATCCACCTTTGCCTGTGCCTCTGATTCCCAAAAGCATAACCCAAACCCTTTATTTGCAGAAAGCGTCTGCATTACATAGTTTTCCAGTAATGCTTTCCTGATTTCAGGACTCTCCTCTCCTGCGAAAGCAGAGGAAAGCATGCCTACATCCGGTAAATACAGTTTAAAATGACTTTCCTTTTTTTCTTCGTTTAACCGAAGAAGCATACCGTTTTTTTCTAAAGCAGAGATGCTGTCCCTGTACAGAGTATATGTAACCCCTTTTCTAATCGAATTAAAACGAAATTTCTTATTTTCACGTTTTAATTGTTCCGGGATAACACGAATCACCTGTTCTGCCTTTCCTGCTTCTTTTTCATCGTACATGGTTTCTATTACAGCGCGCATACGATTTTTTAATATACAATGAACCTCGCTTACATTGTATACGGATTTGGAAGAAATATATTCGTTTACCGCCATCGGCATTCCGCCTACGATTAAGTATTCTTCAAAGAGCGCCAAAAGCTCCTGATGGACAATATCCGGAACCGGCTTTGACGCAAGGAAGTGTCCCTGAATAATATCTACGTACCAATCGTTACCTACAGCACAAAGAAACTCATCAAAACACATTGGAAACAAACGGCATACAAAAAAATACTGCTGCATTTCCTGCTCCGGAAGAATGCCGGAAATTGCAATAATCGGAAGCTGTATGCAATGTGACAAAGCCTTAAACAGTGCCGGACAAAAAGAAATTTCATCTAAAATAACAACCACTTCAGGAAGAAATACTTCTTCTATTTCAAAATATTCGGCAATTGTTTCCGTAACGGATGCGCCTGCTAATATCCGTTCACAAAAAAAACGTTCCGCAACCTTGTTCAATTCAAAATTTACATATAAGTATTGAGGATAATAGGCTAACGCAAACTCAATTGCAAGATAGGTTTTGCCTGTCCCTTTTGTACCGGAAAGTAACAATGGCTTTTGGCACTTCTGTTCTTTCCATTGAATCAACTTAGCTATTGCATTACGCTTCATTTGCATCCAAACTCCTCTGCTCAATTCTGATTTTTACGGACGAACATTTTGCATTACGCGGAGCTTTTCTATCAGCTCTGTAAAATACGTTGGAAGTTCTGCTGAAAACTCCATATACTCTCCGGTTACAGGATGCATAAAGCCCAGAACCCCTGCATGCAATGCCTGTCCGTTCAGCTGAAACGGATCCTTTTTATGTCCGTAAGTTGTATCACCCAAAAGCGGATGCCCCACATGAGACATATGTACACGAATCTGGTGGGTTCTTCCTGTTTCCAGTGTACAAACAATATGACTATACCGGCTGCCAAACTGTTCAAGCACACGATAATTGGTGGCGGCATATTTTCCTCTTGCCGGATTCACCATCATTTTTAAGCGTTCGTCCGGATTCCGGCTGATAAAAGACTCTATACGCCCCTCAGACTGTTTAAATGAGCCGTATACAAGTGCATTATAACGTCTTGTAATGGAATGCTCCTTAAACTGCTCTGCTAAATTACGATGAGCAATATCATTTTTACAGGCGACCAAAATACCGGTTGTATCTTTATCAATTCGATGTACAATGCCCGGACGTAAAATGCCGTTAATGCCCGAAAGAGACCCTTTGCAATGATAAAGCAGTCCATTTACGAGTGTCCCCGTATAATGGCCTGCCGCCGGATGTACCACCATACCTTTAGGTTTGTTTACAATAATAATAGCCTCGTCTTCGTAAACGATATCAAGCGGTATGTTTTCCGCTTCTACCTCAAGCCCATCCGGTGCCGGAATAAGTAATTTAATTTCATCTCCGGTTTTTACAACATCCTTACATCGTCCTGTATTGCCGTTAATCCATGCGCCACCGCTTTCAATCAGCTTTTGCACGTAAGAACGTGAAACCTTCGGATGGTTTATCGCAATACATTTATCTAACCGAAGCCCTGCATCGGATTCCTGTGCTACGAATTTGATTTCTTCCATTTCTCAAAATCCTCATCCTTATAATAAAAAACTAATAACACAAAGGCTAAAATACAGCCGCATACAATGCAAATATCCGCCACATTAAACACCGGAAAATGGATTAAATCAAAGGAAAACATATCCGTTACCTTTCCGAATGCAATACGGTCGATTATATTTCCAAGTGCGCCTGCGGTAATGAGTAAAATCGAAATGCGCATCGGACGCATCCGCTTCTCTTTTGGAAGCACAAGATATCCGATTACGATAGCACACATAACAAGAACGGAAAATAATGTCAGCGCCCATGTATGCTGATTAAAAATCCCCCACGCGCCTCCGGTGTTATAAATCAAGCGAAAGGAAAATATATCCTTCCAAATCACAATAGCTGCATCTGCAAGCTCCTTGCGTGCCCAAAGCTTTGAAAGCTGATCCGTTACTGTTAAAAGAATCAGCAAAATCATATGCCATATAGCATCTTTAAAAAAAATCTTTTTCTCCATTGACAAACCTCTATGATAAAATTGTCTGAAATGCCGCCCATATTTCGTCATCCGACACTTCCGGGTCAATATAGGCATCACCGATATCTTGCAGCAACACAAATTTAATCTTTGAGCCATCCGCTTTTTTATCACGATGACATACAGAAAGCAGCTCCTCTTTTTCAAGCGGAGTTACCGTTGTCACCATGCCAAACGCCTGCAACAGCTCTTTTACTTTTGCAGCCTGTTCTTGCGATAAACTACCACGCAGCACGGAAAGCTCGGCAGCAACGACCATGCCTGCTGATACACATTCTCCGTGCAACAGAGAAAAATCGTTTAATTTTTCTACTGCATGTCCTACCGTATGACCGAAATTGAGAAGTGCCCGCTCGCCCTTTTCCTTTGGATCACGCTCTACTACATCACGCTTAATACAAAGGCTGCGAAAAATCATGGAACGAAGTGTCTCCGGCTCGCCTGCAAGAATCTCCTTTGTATGCTCCGCCAAAAAGGTATAATACGCTGTATCCTTAATAAAGCCATGCTTTACCACCTCTCCCATACCGGCAAGAAACTCACGTTCCGGCAGTGTTTCCAGCGTGGATATATTGATATATACCGCAGACGGCTGATGAAACGCACCGACAATATTTTTGTATGCCTTAAAATCTACACCGGTTTTTCCGCCAATGGAAGAATCTACCATAGAAAGAAGCGTTGTCGGAATACCAACAAAGCGAATTCCGCGCAGATACGTTGCTGCTGCAAAGCCGGTTAAATCACCGGTAACGCCGCCGCCAAGTGCAAGTAATACATCATTTCTGTCAAAGGAATTTTGAATCAGCAATTCGTACAGCTTTTCCACCGTGGAAAGCTTCTTCGAAGCTTCTCCTGCCTGAAACACATATGAAATACAGAAAAAACCATCCTCCTCCAACAGTGAAAGTACCATGTCCCGGTAAAGCGCTGCTACGGTCGAATCACAAACAAGACAAAGCTTTCGTCCTTTCATTGCCAGAGTATGCAGCATCGGTACCAGACCTTCAAAATTATTTTTTATATAAATTTCATATAATGGTGCCTGATTTGCACCATGTACCGTAAGTTGTTCCATCTTCTGCCTCTGTTATTCTTCATCTAAATTAATAATTTCAATATCCTCTTCCATCGCATCCAACGGATTCTCCAGCTTTTGGGTGTTTGTGCTGTCATTGTAAACAGCACCTGCCGGTGTTTCAATCGTTTCCGGCATCTTCTCAAACATGGAAAGCTCATCCAAACGAATGGAAAAGCTTTGACTGTCCAACAATTCAGTTTGTGCAGTCGCAAGACTCTTAAATTTTGATTTGTAAATGTCATACTGACGAACAAGCTCTACCGTCTGCTTACGAATATACTCTAGCTCATGCTTTGCATCCTCTAAAATGACATTGGCTTTTGAAACGGCTTCCTGTTCGATTATCCTTGCATTTTTTATTGCATTGCTTTTGGTTTCTTCTGCAGTTCGTTCTGCTAACACCAGTGCTTTTTGTAATGTTTTTTCAATGGTTTTATAATACTGAAGCCCCTCATTTAAAACATTAATCCGGTCGTTCATTTCCATCTTTTCACGATACAGCTCTTCATAGTTTTCCAAAAGCTCCTGCATAAAAAGATCCACATCCTTTTTGTCGTAGCCTAAACCTCCGGATTTAAAAACCTTGTTTTGAATTTCAATCGGTGTAATCATTCCTTCGTTCCTTTCTCTATTGATAACGCTCCAGGATTATCGAAAGCCGTCCTTTTTTCGTAAGTCCTCCGATTTCCTTTAAGCGTGCCTTTCCTTCACCTCGAAACGAAATAACATCGCCTTCTTTTACCTGTGCAGAAGGCGATACCGTTTCTCTGCCGTTAATAAAAACCTTACCGCCGGAAATTGCAGCAGCAGTCAGGCTTCTGGATACTCCGAATGCTGCTGCGGCAACCGCATCGATTCGATTGGCAGAAACCGTCCTTGTAATTTCGCGAACCTCCGGCTTAAACTCGTTTTCGCCGACCGGTGCTGTTTTACAAACTACCTTTGTATGGCGAATCGTTGTCAGCTGCTCTGTCAGAAACGAGGCAATATGCTCTGCACAAAACAGATATGCTTCGTTGTTTTTTAAATAAATATCTCCAATAACACTTCGTTCCAGTCCAAGACCAAGAACACTGCCCAAAACATCCCTGTGAGACAATTCTTCTGCAAACTTAGGACTTTTTGGTGAAATGAAAAGTCCTGCTATTGGAAACAGCTCCGGTGTAATTGGGAAATCCTCCGGTGCAATACAAAGCATTTGCCGTTCTGCACCGGAAACACCTCCGTAAAAGCTGTGATTTACGCCGGATAATACCGCTTTTGCCGTTTCGATTTCACTTAATGTAAGAAACTCCGTAAACTCAGTCCGATAAGTAAATTCTGCACGTTTACGTAATTCCAAAATACGCTTTTTTAATAAGTCCTCTCCCATAACCGTAGCCTACTGATTCAGAGTTGGAACTTCAAAGCCGTTTTGTTCCACGTAAGAGAGATAGTCTCCCGAAATATCTACGTTTTCCGGAGATATGATAAAAATGAGATTGGAAATCTGATGGATTTTTCCATTTACTGCATAGACCGCACCGGATATAAAATCCATAATACGCTGTGCTAATGCCAAATCAATGCCTTCCAGATTCACAACTGTAGCACGCTCGTTTACAAGCATATCGCAAATATCCTGCGAATCATCAAAACGGGTAGGCTTCATGATGCTGACTTCTAAAATTCTGGAAGAAGCGGTGGTCGCAGAACGAAGAGGTACAACGCGATTATTTGCAGAAGTAATACGTTCTGCGCGCTGTGCGCGTTCCCTCCTGACCTCAGAATAGTCCTGATCAAACTTTTCTTCCTCATAAGTCTTTTGCGGTTTTACGGAGGAAGCTGCCGCTCTTACGGTATCCTTCCGGAGAACCTGAGGCTCTTCCGCTGCGGCGGTCTGAGCAAATCGTTCTGTTTTCTTTTTTTCCTTGCGGTAAGAAAGCTCAGAATCAAAATCATCGAAATCGTCAAAATCATCCTCATTCATCACATTCATCTTATTGAGAATACGCTCTAAAATGTTGCCCATAAACTGCTCTCCTTTTATTTTTCAGGATACAAACGATGTCCGAAAATGCCGGTGCCTACCCGTACAAGAGTAGAGCCTTCTTCTATTGCAACTTCATAGTCTCCGGTCATTCCCATAGACAATGTGTCCATAGTTACATTATCAATGTTTTTGGAATTGATGTCAATCATTAATTGCTTCATTTTTTTAAAATACGGTCTGCTTTCCTCTTTCTCCTCCGTATATGGTGCAACCGTCATCAGTCCTCTCAGCTTCAGATGAGAAAGCCTTGCCAGTTTTCTTGCCAGTGCTTCTGCTTCTTCCGGTGCAACTCCGTGCTTTGAACTTTCTCCGGCAATATTAATTTCCAGCAAAATCTCGGATACAACCCCTTTTTTTGAAGACTCTGCTTCAATCGCTTCTGCCAAATGCAGGGAATCTACCGAATGAATCAAAACCGTTTTTCCTACCACATATTTTAACTTGTTGGTCTGAAGAGCCCCAATCATATGCCAAAAAAGCGGTTCTGTTATCTCTGCCTGCTTATCTCTCAACTCCTGCGGGCGATTTTCGCCGAAATGTTTCATGCCGCAAGACATTGCTTCCTTTAACGCCTCGACAGGCATGGTTTTGCTGACTGCAATTAACGTAACCTCTTCCGGATTTCGTCCGGAACGTTTACAAGCGGCCGCTATTTTTTCCTGTACTTCTGCAATTGCATCACGAATGGTAAGTTCCTGCATCGCATTACTCTCCTTCTATTAAAATAACATCCTTTGTTACTGCCGAAACATCCAGAACGATGTGGTCATAAAGTGACACACCGCCTGAGCTTCCGGTTTTCACCAGAATATAATCCTCCAAATCAGTCAGACGTTCAATTCTATTAAACACGGCATAGCCCTTGTTCATATTGTAGACACCTTCCAGCTTTGTAATAAAGGAGTATAACATTGCACGTTCCGGTGTCGTATCTTCTCCGGCAGAATGAATATAGCGTTCCGCCTCAAAATCTTCTCTGGCAACATAATAATAGCCATTTTCATAAAACAGCGGCGATAGCTCCTGATAATCAGGCTTAATTTCACCGGATTCTTCATCATACACTTCCATACTGATTCCGAGCGAATCTAATTTGCCTCCTCCTGCCATCACAAAACGCTCCGGAATTTGGTATAATTCTTTTTCTACAATCGCAGTGCGCGGAATTTTTAAACCCTTTTCCGCTGCAAAGCTTAACGTAACCTCCACAAAACGTTCACTTAAATAATCATTTCCGTACCGATCCATAGTTACCGCAATGAAATGCTCCCCGCCAGCCGAAAACAGCTCATATGGCTTCTGATATGTTTTGGAATCTCCCGGAATGCGGAACGTGACGATGTCGCCTTCTTTTTGTAAACGTTTTAATTCATCCTCATTCAACTGAATAATTAATTGCCACTTTTCAGAGGTAACCAATTTATAAGCAAAGCTTCCGATTCCGGATATCCCGACAGCCTTTCTTCGTTCCGGAACGGTACGATTTTCCGCCAAAAACTCTGCACCGGTAAGCTGTTCCTTTGTATAACCGTCATAACAATCGGAAAAATACGTTACCGTACCGCTCTGCTCTGCATATACGGTTCGGATTGTACCGCTTATTTCAGGTGTTTGCTTTGTTAATGCGTCCAGCATGGAAACATCTCTGTAACGCAAATAATCGGAAAGAAATTCTTCCCGCAAATCATAGCATGCACTAAAATTGGTATCCGAATAGTTTTTACAGAAGCTTCGGATATCCTCTTTTAAACGAACCAAATCATTTTCCGCCAACGCGGAATTTTCTTCGTTCAGATTCAATAAATCCAGCCAGTCCGCGGAATCGTTCAGGGAATAAACCTTCTCTCCTTTGGCAACTCTTGCACCCTCTCTATAATAATAGTTTAAATACCCGGCCTGTCCGGTATGATAAACAGTTTCTTCCCTTAAAATCATTGCAACGGCTGTTGCTTCGCTTCCGGCACTTCCCTCCCGCACCTCATAAAGAGATAGATGCGGCGTAGTAACATACCGATAAATATTGATTACAAGTAAAATCAGGACACCAAGGGCAACTACAAGGCCGATATTTACCTCTCGTCTGGTTCGAAACTTTATTAGATTCTCTTGCTTTGCCATGGTGTTCTACACCTCCTTTATTCCTCTGAGGCAGTTCTTAAAACAACCGCTTATTTCTTGTAAAGCTCTCGCCAATCCAAATCTCCGCGCTCCAGTCCCTTTACCAAAAGCTCTGCGGCGGCGACATTGGTAGCCAGCGGAATATTATGTGTATCACACAGCATTACCACGTTATTTACATCCGGCTCATGAGACTTCGGGGTCAGCGGATCACGCAGAAAAATAACCATATCAATTTCATTATGCTCAATCTGAGCCCCCATCTGCTGTTCTCCTCCCAGATGACCGGCAAGGTACTTATGAACGGAAAGGTTTGTGGCTTCTTCAATCAGTCGTCCTGTTGTACCGGTTGCATAAAGTGTATGGTGACTTAAAATACCCTTGTAGGCAATACAGAAATTCTGCATCAGTTTCTTTTTCGCATCATGTGCAATCAACCCAATATTCATAGTTCCCCCTTCTTCGGTATGGTAGCAAATTCCAAATCAATCTGCCCACGCGATTTCTTTTTTGAAATTCCGATATTTAAAACAATTCCTATCCCTATCATATTACACAACAGTGAACTAAGTCCGTAGCTGATAAACGGCAACGGAATCCCTGTGTTTGGCAACAGCATCGTTACAACACCAATATTGATAAAGGCCTGAAAAATATAAATTGTTCCGATTCCCAGCGCCAGCAGCTTTCCTAAATAATCCGGTGCTTTTTTTGCAATTAGAAAGCACTGAAAGGAAAGCCAAAAAATCATAAGAATAATGAAACAGGAGCCCAGAAATCCAAAGGCCTCTGCCATTCCTGAAAAAATGAAGTCACTTTCTACAACCGGAATGTTCTTTGCTCCGAGCGTACCATCTCCGGAAAACACCTTACCGGTCAGTCCGCCCGATGCCATGGCGGTCAGGGACTTCTCCTGCTGCCATAGCTCACCCGAATATGCTTCCGGATGCAACAAAGACAATATACGGGATTGCTGGCTTTCCGATAACAGCTGCTGAAAATCCTGCTGAACATACCAAAACAATCCGAGGACTAACGGAACCGCCACACCCACAATCGGAATCAAAATCCTGTAGGAAATGCCTGACGCAAAAATAACAACCACAAGACTGACACAAATTACAATGGTAGTGGAAAGGTCCGGCTGCAAGAACACCAGACCTACCGGAAGAGCAAGCATCGCTACAGCAAGTAAAAGTACATAGCCCTGCTTCATACGGTCCATTAAACGGTCAAACAAGGTCGCAAGACAAATTACCAGCACTACCTTGGTAAGCTCTGATACCTGAAATTCAAACTTTGCATGCTCACCATTCGGAATACCAATCCAACGGTTTACACCGCCGTGTTCAATATTAAAATAATCGACATATTTTACAACAAATAACAGAACAAAATTGACCAAATACATCAGCCCTGAAAATTTGCAGACAAAATGATAATCAAACATTGACACGAACACGGCAAGTAAAAGACCACCTATCAGTCCCTTTGCCTGTCTCGGAACCATGTCGATGTCCTCTCCCTGTACTTTATCCAGCACAAAAATGCCGGAGACGCAGAGGAGAGCAATAATAACCAAAACCGACCACCGATACTTTTTTAAATCATACCGTTCCCAAAACTTAACCATGAAACACCCTCTTAATTCTTTGAACGCATATCCTTAATCGGAATATTAGCAAAAATTGCAGGTACAGAACCGTTATCCGTATCGGATTGGGTCTGCTTAATCTGAATATCAAGACCCTGCATATCAATCTCAATGTACTTGGAAATCACGGCAATAATATCGTTTTTCATCTGCTCCATAATTTCCGGAGAGCAGCCGGCACGATCCGATACGAGAACCAGCTTTAAACGGTCCTTTGCCACCGAACCGGATGTTTTATTCTTGTTAAAAAAATCTAAAAAACTCATGCTTAATCCCCTCCATTAATTTTTTTTGAAAAGCCGTCCAAAAAAGCCGCCCTTATTTCCTAAATCAAGGAACGGAACCTCTTCTCCGTCAACGCGCTTACAAATATTCATGTAGGCCTTTCCTGCCATAGTATTATTCCCGACAAGAGGAGCACCCTGATTTGTAGAAATAACGATATTTTCATCATCCGGAACAACACCGATTAACGGAATTGCAAGAATTTCTACAACATCCTCGCTGGACATCATATCACCGCGTTTTACCATATCCATGCGTAAACGGTTTACAATCAGATGTGTCTTTTTAATTTCATTTGCCTCTAAGAGTCCGATGATACGGTCTGCGTCCCGTACCGCGGAGACCTCCGGAGTCGTTACCACAAGGGCACGATCTGCGCCGGAAATAGCATTGTGGAAGCCCTGCTCGATGCCTGCCGGACAATCGATAATGACATAGTCAAACTCTTCCTTTAACTGATCGGTTAACTTTTTCATCTGCTCCGGTGTAATCGCGGTTTTATCTCTGGTCTGTGCAGACGGCAGAAGATAAAAATTGTTATAGCCCTTTACCTTGATAAATGCCTGATTAATTTTACAGGTACCCTCGATTACATCTACAAGATTGTAAACGATACGGTTTTCAAGCCCCATAACAACATCCAGATTTCTAAGCCCGATATCGGTGTCAATTAATACTACCTTCTTGTCCAGCTTTGCAAGACCGGTGCCGACATTTGCCGTTGTAGTAGTTTTACCGACACCGCCTTTTCCCGATGTTACTACAATTACTTCGCCCATTCGTTCATATCCTCCGATTTTTATAATTTTATATCATTTAAGACCGTTCTGGAAACCGGCTCAATAAATATATTTTCCCCAGACCGAAACGCAATTTTCGGTTCCTTTATCTTTTCCTTCTCCCTCTTCCAAAGAGCCTTACCGACTTTATCCGGTGCTCTTGCAATTGTATCTGCAATCCGGATTTGTACCGGATCCAGCTCCAATGCCAAAACAAACGCATCTCCGTTACCACCCGCCCCCGCATAAACAGTTCCGAAAAGAGAACCAAGAACAATGATATTTCCCTTGGAGGTGACAGTGGCACCTTGATTTACATCACCGATAATAATGATGCTGGTTTCTGTTTCAAGTACCTGACCGGAACGCAAATTTCCTTTATAGAACTGACCCGTTGTCTCATCCAGTGCCTGTAGCTTTTCCTCCAGCGAACGCCTGTGAAGCTCCTCTGTCTCTGTATTATGCTCAATGACACATACAATGTGTACGTCAGAGCTTTCTGCAATGATATCAAGAAGTGTACGCTCCTCTTTCTCTGTCAGCTGTTTCCCGTGAAAGGAAAGTGCCATCTTTGCAGCACCGAAAAACTTTGACGATTCCTTAAACTTTTCCGCCAGCTCCTCACAAATTGCGGAAAACTCTGCCTGCTCATCAATATAAACAGAAAAGCCGTAGGTGGTTCCTTTAATCACAACCGCATTACTCATAAAATCCCCTCCTCACATTCAATCATATGCCTCATCCTATTTCTCCTCATTCGTAATTTTATTATACTCGCTGTCATAAGTGTCATAGTGGTAATAATAATCATATACTACATAACCAAAATCCACTGCATAGTTGGAAGAATATCCATTCGGAATCACAACTGTTACCGCAATCTCCGGATTTTCATACGGAGCATAGGAAACAAATAGAACATGACTCGGCTTTGTATCGGATACCTGTGCCGTACCGGACTTTCCGGCAGCATCAAAGCCTAATTTATTGTACTGCCGTCCTGTACTGTCACTGCTGTTTAATACCAGATACATTCCCTTTTGCACCTGGCTCCATTCTGCATCGTTAAACTCCGTAATTTCATTAAAAACAGTAGCAGAATTGTTACGTACCAGCATATTGTCCTTGTCGGTAATTAAGTCTATCAGTGTTAAGTTGTAGCAGGTGCCACTATTTGCAAGTGTCGTAACATATCGTGCAATCTGAGACGGTGTAAAGCTATGATAGTAACCGATTGCGGTACGGATTGCATCTCTTTGTGAAATCTGGGGTGAAAGCTCCGAAATCTCAATTCCCGAAGTTTCACCAAGCCCGAACATTTCTGCATATTTTGTAAGCTTGGATATTCCTAGTGAGTCGCTGTATTGTCCGTTGGAATCCTCGGATAACCGGTACCCCACCTCATAATAGAAATAGTTACAGGAATGAAGCAGTGCCCCCGATACATCAAGCTTACCATGCTTTCTCGGATAATACCAGCACTTTGGTGAAGGATCTACCTTCGTAAACTCACCAAGGTCATCAATCTTTTCGTAAATTCCCAATTCATTCTCGCCGTAGCCCGCAAAGCTGGTAATCATCTTAAATGTAGAACCGGTAGTGGTTTTAGAATTGGTGACACGACTGGATAACGGATTGGATTTATCCTCCAGTAATTTGGAATAATACTCCCAGTCAATTTTGTTGGCAAGCTTATTGTTGTCATAGCTCGGATAAGTTACCATGACAAGGACATCGCCATTGTTTGGGTCCGTCAGGATAAGAGATGCTCCGCAGGGCTCTAATGCTAACTGTGCAGGGGTAATCTCTACCTGTTCAATTTTTTCACGGATAAAATCATAAGCAGAAATCGAACCGTTATTTAAACCTCTGTAATCCGCATCGTTATATCTGAGCACGGACTGATCAAACAACAGCATGCAGATTTCTCTCCCTGTCAGCTCCTTCTGAAAAATCATATTTCGAAGAAGAAGCTTGGTAAAGGCAGCGTCCTCATTCAAAATCACCATAATTTTGTCTAAGAGAATTTCATAAATCTCACCGGTAACATAATAATCCTTAATAGAAAGCTTTTCCAAATTTATCCAGTTTTGATTGATGGCATAAATTAAAAACTCACTCAGACTGATTTTACTATTTTTATAAGCCAGATAGGTTTCATCCAGCTTGTTAATATTGGAATTCGGAAGAATCCCCGTGGTTGCAGAGGTAAGCTTGGAATACACATAATCCAAATACTCTGCCATTTCCTCCGAAACCTTATCATCGGTTATTTTGCTGCCATAAGCAAGATACTCCGCCAAACGCTCCTTTATTTTTGCGTATTTTGTCTGAAACTTCTGATAAACCCGTAATTCATTGTCCGTGGCAGCCTCCGGAGGCTCCTCGCCGAAAATACGTGTAACATCCAGCACATTATTGGAAAACAGTGCATCATAAACCTCGTAAACCGGAATCAAAATATCATCGGCAGATTCGCCCTTCGTACCATAATCCAGTTCATCCGTAATCTGCTTTAACAAAATTTTGGCAAGCTCTTTCTCCACCAAATGATAATATGCCTTCTGAAGCTCTGCGTCAATGGTAAGATAAAGATTATTGCCCGCTTCCGGATTTGAAACAACCTCGGTATTTACAATACGATAATTTTTGTCCAGCGTCAGCCTTTCAATCCCCTTTTCGCCGTTCAGTACATCCTCAAAGGTCTTTTCAAGCCCCGTCTTACCAATAACATCCGTAGCATCGAAAACCTCTGCTTCCGCATTGTAGCTTTCCAGCTCCTCCTCGGTAATCCTTCCGGTATAGCCGATAATATGGGCAAAATACTCACTGTAATTGTAGACACGCTTTGTCTGCATCTCCACGGAAACACCCGGAAGATTTGTACTATTTTCACGAATTGCAACAATAAGGGTGTCGGAAATATCTGTGGCTATGGTAATCTGGGAATACTTCGGCCAAAGCGTAAAAATCGCATAACGAACCGCCATGATTTTTAACGCATCCTCTAATCTGTAGTCATCAGAAATACCGTACATGGAACCAAAACTCTTGTTTCCGTAACGGAGCAGTTCAAACAGCTCCTCTGCCGTCATTTCCTGTTCGGTCTCCGTTAAATTGTCAATAGACTGCTTCCCCAGAGCGTTTTTTATGAAACGGAGCCTTGCGGTTCCCTCTACCGTGTACTCTAATACGCCGGAATCCCCGACGGCTATGTAAAACTCCGGTTCTAACTCAGCTCCTTCACGTTCTAAAAGACAAATCAGGCGATACAGCATGGCATTTTTTTTATCATTGGAATCAAGCAACGGACTATCTTCCAGAATAACGGAATAGGAAAGCTCGTTATAGGCAAGAACTCTTCCCTCCCTGTCGTAAATCAGCCCTCTTGTACTATCTGTCTGACGCTCTCTGGTGGACTTGTATTCCTCTTCCTCCGACACCTGGGCAGCTTCTAAAATCTGAATTCGATAAAGCTGAAAAACTAAAATGCCGGCAAGCACCATATAAAACAACGCAATCGGAAGCATACGCGAGGACAGCCATTCCTTTAATTTGCCGAATATGTAATAAAACACCCTAATCCTCCTTTTGTTCAAGCCTCAAAAGCAGCCGGTGCAACAGATGAAACAGCGGATACAATACTGCTGCCGCAAGCACGGTATACACGATGCGCGGAAGAATTATATGTAAAAAATAGTATCCGAACGCTGTTCGGCTGCGCAATAAAAAATGTGCCACATAATAGGCAAAAGTATATAAAAACTCTCCTGCGGCAATCATGAGCATTGGGAGAACATAGTCCCGCTCATCATAAAGCTTTTTCGAATATCCTGCCACATAGCCGATACATAAATAAAACAATGCACACAGTCCCACAAAATCTCCGAAACAGGCATCCGTTAAAAGACCTGCCAAAAGACCGGTCAGCATTCCTCCGATGCTGCCCTTGGTATACGCAACCGTAATTACAAGAACCAGCAGCAAATCCGGAACCACCCCTGCAAGGGAAAATGCAGGCATTACCGTACTTTGTAACAAAAAACAAAACAAAAGCTGTATAAGTACAATTGCTATACGAATCACAACCAAAGTTCCTTTCCACTCACTTTAATCAAAGTCATAGGCATCCTTTAATTCCGTAATAATCAAAACCTCATCCAAACGCTCGAAATCCACTGCTGGTCTTAAATAAGCGGTCTTTGTCATATTACTGGAATCAATCCGGATATCCTGAATGTATCCGATTAAAATTCCCTGAAGATATCTATCGCTGATATGGGAAGTAACAATTTCCGTATTCTCGGTAATATCCGCATCCATAGAAATCATTTCCACACGAATCAGACCGTTTTCCTTCATAAGCTTTAAATCACCGGAAACAATACAGGTATCCTGCGTCTTGATGGACATACCGCTGACATTGCTGTCATCATCAATAATGGAACGTACCCTGGACCAGTTTTTACCGGTTTCGGAAACAATCCCTACCAAGCCGCTTCCGGCCAGTACGTTCATCCCTGCTTCGATGCCGTCCTCCATGCCTTTATCAATAATAAAGCTATAGAACCAGTTATTGGTATCACTGGCAATAATCCGTGCAGCCACCTTCTCGTAATCCATGTACTTGGCATCCAAATCATACAAACGCCTCAGACCGTCCAGCTCATACTTTTCCTGTGTCAGCTGCTGGTTGGTAGCTGTCAGCTCTTCAATTTTTTCTTTCAGCTGTATGTTTTCCTCCCGCAGGACTTTGACATCGCGGAACGCCTGCAGCTTGTCGGAAATGGCTCTTCCCACCGTATTGATTCCGCGTTGCATTGGTGAAATCACATTTCCCGCAGCCGTCTTGATTCCTGTAAACCTTTCAGGAAACCGATAGGAAGTAAACATAAGCACAACGCAAAGAATTGCCAAAACGATCCATAGATATTTCGGATTCAGTTCAAAAGAAACCCGTCGTCTTCTCCTGCGACGCTTCATGGTTTATCAACCTCCGTTTGCCATCTTATCCAAGGTTAACTTAAGGTCACCGAACTTGGAATTTTCTATAATTTTACCGAGTCCCATAACTACCGTATTGGCAGAATTCTCACAAATGTGGATATCAAGCTCGGTCTCTCGTGCAAACAGCTTATCCAGATCCCTGATATTGGCAGAGCCGCCGGTCAAATAGATGCCGGTGTCCAGAATATCGGAAGCAATTTCCGGAGGTGTTCTTTCCAAAATAAGCTTTACTTCATCCACGATGGAATGCAAATGCTCCTCAATGGATTCGTAAACAAACGCGGAATCGATTTCTGCTTCGGTCGGAAGACCGGTCATAACATCACGGCCGAAAACACGTAACGTCGTTACTTCTTTCGGCGGCAACGCACAGGAAAGCTCCTTCTTAATCTGCTCAGCCGTCTTGTTGCCAATAATTAAGTTGTATCTTTTCTTTACACAGGAAATAATCGTTTCATCCAAACGGCTTCCGCCGATGTCCACCTTTTTGCTGTTGACGATGCCCCCCAGTGCCATGACTCCGATTTCCGTTGTTTCCGCACCGATATCCACTACCATAATACCGTTGGCTGTCATAACCTCAAGACCGGCTCCGATTGCATTGGCCACCGGCTTGTGTACGGCACGTACCTTGTCCTTTTTCGGCTTTGCGGAAGAACTCCAAAGCAAATCATAAAAGGCACGGCATTCTACTTCACTGATATCGCACGGAACCGCAACAACAAACTCCGCACCGTTAAACTTACCGTGCTTGTCCGACAGCGTCGCAAATGCAGAATTCAGAAGCGACAGCATATTTCCGAAATCTGCAACTACACCGTATTTTACGGGAAAGGTTACCTGATAATTATCCGGTGTCCTTCCGTACATTTCAAACGCCTCGTTACCAATAGCCTTTACTTCGCCTTCACAAACCGCAACCACATTCTTTTCGTCGAAAATCACGCCTTCGTTCTTTTTATAAATCTTTAGTACACTTGTACCAAAATCTATTGCATAAACTTTTGATGACAACTTTTCAATCTCCCTTCGCATAGTATTTCTATATTCTATCATAGTGTACCACTTTTTCCTGTTTTTTTCAATCATATATTTGTCCTAGTTTTAGACATAATTCAATCAAAAAACCCTTTTTCCTTCATGCTGAAATAGCAGTTTTCGCCGATAATAATGTGGTCTCTCAGCAGAATCCCCACAATCTCACAGGCTGCAGCAAGCCGCTTTGTTACGGAAACATCTGCATCACTCGGTATCGGAATTCCGCTGGGATGATTATGAATCACTGCAATATAAACCGCCTCATGCCGCAAAGCCACAGAAAGCACCTCTCTTGCCTCCAGCACCGCACTGTTTACTGTTCCCTTGGAAATAACCGCATCTGCGATTTTTCGCCCTTTTGTATCCAGCATCAGCAAAATGATTTCCTCTGTCCGCAGATAACGCAGCCGTCCCATGTATGCATTTGCAATTTTTTCGGGGGAAGTAAAATAAATCGCATCGTTTTGCATCGTACACTGCATACGCTTTGCCAGCTCTGCCACACAGCAAAGCTGAATTGCCTTCACTCTGCCGATTCCTTTGATTTTTTGAAGCTCCTGTTGGGAATAATAATTAAGAGCCGCAAGGCCGGATTTCGGACCCTGTCGGTTTAAGACCCGGATAGCCACATCCACGGCACGTTCATTTTTAGTGCCGGAACGGATAATGACCGCCAAAAGTTCTGCATCAGACAAAACCCCCGGTCCGAACCGCTCGCATTTTTCATAGGGCTGCTCAGATACCGGAAGGTCCTTTTGTGTTAAATAATGCTCCATACAACTCCTTCCTTTGCGGAAGGGGCAGGATTACAATTTCCTATAGACAAAAAACGCAATCACTACACCCAGAATACTGGCAATGGAAATCTTAATACTGATGCAGAAATAAAACGTAAACACACTCAAATCGATCAGCGGACCGCTACTGCTGCCGATAACAAACGGCAAACCGTAATCAAGCCATGACAGCCATGAAATGTCTTTTGTCAAATAGCCGAGAAAGCTTCCAATAACAATCCCGCACAGCACCAGTATAAGCAATACCCATGATTTTCCGTTTTTGCCAGCCATAAAAATCCCTCTTTTCTCTTATCCTCTCTGCCCCTATTATAGCATACCGGAAAGATGAAAGCAAACATATTTTCGTCCCTTGCAAAAGTTTTTGCCCCTTGGGGAGAACCTTTGTCTGCAATTTTTTACAAGAGCACCAGCCCTTTTTCAAACAGCTTCTGCACGGAATTCATAATTCCGAACTTCGCATGATACCAGGTCAGACCTCCCTGGAAGTATACATTGTAAGGCTCCGCCACCGGTCCGTCTGCGGAAAGCTCAATGGATGCACCCTGAATAAAGGCTCCCGCCGCCATAATCACATCATCATGGTAGCCCGGCATTG
>CAZAUP010000009.1:0-29888 GCA_964488415.1 uncultured Lachnospiraceae bacterium | reverse complement strand
TTGAATTTTCAAGGTTCAGCACACCGTATTGGTGTGGGAAGTCTTAGTTATTGATTAGATGGAACGGAGCCTGAAATGCAGAAGGATGCCGGCAATTCTATCAGTGTTGTTAGAATTGTTGACTTGAGTGGGTGGAATGCGTATAATACCGACATAGATTAAAATTTATGCAATGGAGGGTTTCACTATGAAGGCATGGAATGCACCGGATGTAACTGAATTAAATATTTCCGAGACTGCAAATGGTTATTTTAAAGTAAGCTTTGAGGGACCGTTTGATGTTGTTTTCGGTGATAGAGGCGATAAGAGCGATAGTAACGATTCTACTCCGAATGAAGAGATTTCCGGTAACTAATATAAGCTGGAAAAGTTTAAAAGAGCCCTGTCGGCGATTTGCTTGACAAGGCTTCTTTTTTATGTAAAAATAGGAAAGACAGGAGGGACGGCGGATTTGAGCGGAATTTACGGATTTGTGCAGACGGCTGCTGCCACAGTGGAGGCAGGGCTTGCGATGAAGCGGATGCAGCGCTGGAACCGCGCTTACGGAAGAGACCGGGAAGAGGTGTACGCAGAGGAAGGGTTCGGGGTTGGCTGTGCCTGTGAGAAGCTTTCGGCAGACCGGACAGAGAGCAGTCCCGTCCTTCGGGAAAACGGTATGTATGCGGTGCTGGATGCATTGCTTTACAATAGAGAGGAATTAGAAAAAAAATGCGGGACAGAGAAGAAGCTCTCGGACGAGGAGCTTCTGCTTTCTTATATCGGATGCTGCGGGGCAGATGCGCTTTGCGGGGTGAATGGGGATTTTGCCGGAGCAGTGTATGATGAACAGGAGGGGAGCCTGCTGTTGTTCCGCGACCATATGGGGGTACGGCCGCTGTATTATTTTGTCAGTGAGACAGCGGTATTTTTTTCCACGGATTTGCGTGGCTTGCTTGCGGTGGAGCAGGTGGATGCCGCGCTAAATGAGGAGTGGATTTATAAAAATGTCGGGGGCTTTATAACGGTCAACTCAGAAAATACAGAGTTTGCACATATATTTTGCGTACCGCCGGGCGGGTATCTGAAGCTTTTGGGAAAGACCTGCATACAAATAACGGAAAAAAAACGGTACTGGCAGGCGGGGAACCGGAAGCTGCGTTTTTCCTCGGAAGCGGAGTACCGGGGAAAGCTGAGAGAGCTTGTTACGGATGCGGTAAAGAGAAGATTGGATGCGGTTTCGGGAATGGTAGGAGCGGAGCTTTCCGGGGGACTTGATTCCGGTGTCATTGATATCCTGATTCATCGTCTGGGCAGGGAGTGCGTTTATTTTTCGTGGTCCCCGTCTCCGGAGGAGGTGCCGTATGCAAAGGAGGACGAGCGGCTTGTGATTGCAGATATCTGCAGACAGGAGGGCATTACCTGCCGGTTCGGGAAACGGCATCTGGATGTCGGTATGGAGAGCAGTATCGCGGAGGGGACGCGGCTTGCCATGCCGGACTTAAACCCGGAGGAGCCGCCTGCGATGCGTTATGCCCTGCCGCCGTATATCAATGCCCTGACGATTTGTGAGGCAGCACAGGATATTCGGAAAAACGGTGCAAAGGTGGTGTTTACGGGACACGGCGGCGATGAGGGAGTCAGTCACCGGTGCAATCCGTATGAGTTGTTTTATCATCATGAATATTATCATTTTTTTCGTTTGATGTGGTCCGGCGCATATCAGAAGAAGCCAAGGGTGTTTTATGCGTTAAAAAATTGCCGTAAAACGTTAAAAACGGCACGGAAGGAATTAAAGGAGCCGTTCCGAACCCCGTTCGGAGTACCGGAGTTTCTGAATAAAGAGTTTGCAAAGGGCTTTTCGGAAAAGAAAATGCCGGTTCTGACCTTTGCTTATGATGCGAAAAAATACGTTGCGGATGGCTACAGCCGGAGCCGGCTGGATAATGTAGCATTGCTGGGGGCATACTGCGGTGTTCGCTATCTGGTGCCGTATTTGGATTACAGGGTAATCGATTTTGCGGTATCGATACCGCGGCATCTGTATATGCGGAGAGACCGGAACCGGTATATTTTCCGGGAGGCATTTCGGGATATCATGCCGGAGTCGCTATATTCACTCCGAGGGAAGGAAGACAACAGCAAAAAGAATATGGAAAAAAATCCGGATTGGTACGAGGAGTTTGCAAAGCGGAAGGAAGATACCGTAAAGAAGCTTGACCGGGCGTTTTGGGAGAAGTATCTGGATTATGAACAAATTGACGCATGGCTGCAGCGGGGAAAGCCCTCTGAGGAGGAGTGCTTTCATGAAAAGGCAATATTGCAGAGCCTGTTTTCCTGCGCACTGCTTCAAAATCTTGCGGAGAAGGCAAGAGAAGCCGGGGAACCTTAGAAGGGCAGCGGTTTGGTGGGTGCAGGGAAGGCTGGTAAGGGGGATGAACAGATGTATTATTATGTAATCTATGGGAAAAAGGTGTACTCAGATTTGTGCTTTCCGCAGCTGGTGTCGATTCCGGAAATTACGGAAAATACGGCGGATATTATAATTCGCGCGGGAAAAATTCCGACGGAGATTCGGGAAGCGGATGAAAGGGAAGAAAAAAAATGGGCGTTCGGCGAAGCTTTTTCGTGGCTTTGTAACCGAACCTGCCGTTATACCGTGGAGAACGGGAGAATTATTACTTATGAGTTAAAGGAAGGTGGGAAGCCGGATTACCTGAAGGCCTTTCTTTTGGGCTATGGAATGGCAATGCTGCATTTGCAGAGGGGAGAGCTGGCAATTCATTGTTCGGCATTGGAAAAGGAGAATAGGGCAATTCTTGTGGCAGGCAACAGCGGAAGCGGGAAGTCTACGACAACGACGGCTCTTTTAGAGGCGGGCTTTTCACTGATGGCGGATGATGTGGCTGTAATAAAGCTGGAGGGTGACAGGGTAATTTGTTATCCTGCGTTTCCTTATCAGAAGCTGTGCAGGGATGTGGTGGAGCAAAAGAAGTATAAGCTTCGGGAGCTGATTTATGTGGATGAAGATAAGGATAAGTTTCTGGTGCCGTTTGAAGGGAAGTTTGATGTAAACGGGAAGGAGCTGTGCGGCATTTTCTGTCTGAGCAGATTGACCGGAGCGGACAGACTGTATGCGGAAGAAATTACAGGGGTTAATAAATTATATGCCTGTATCAACAATTTGTTTGTGCAGAAGCTGCTTGGTGAGGAGAAGTATGCACCGGCTATCGGCAGCAAGTGCCTGAAAATAGCTTCAAGGGTGCCGATGTATCTGCTTGGCAGGCCGGAGGAGACGGATACGGTGCAGGAACGCACAAATTATATTATAGAGCAATGGAAGAAGGGCAGGGTACATGAATAAAGTAAAAAGCTTGTGGAAGGACCGGGGAAGTCAGATCAAATATATGAGATGGCTTATGAGCTACACAAAGCCGTATCTGGGACGCATTTTGTTTATGATGGCGGTTACGCTGTCCAGCTCTGTTATTTCACTTATTATGGTTACGGTATCGAAGAATATTATCGATAAAGCGACAGAGGGAAAAGAGTTTAAAAGCCTGATTGCCGGCTATCTTTTGCTGACACTGGCATTGCAGGGACTCGGAGTGATTTCCTCGCTGCTGTCAACAGTGTTAAATGAAAAGTTTTCGTTTGGAATACGAAAGCAGATCTATGAGAAGATTATTCATTCGCACTGGATGGATGTAAAACGGTATCATACAGGAGATTTGATGACGAGACTGACCAGTGATGCGGGAAATATTGCAGACGGGATTATCGGCACCATACCAAGTATTATGATTCTGGCAGCCGAGCTATTGATGGTTTTTTTCACACTGTTTCATTATTCAAGGCTGTTGGCATGCTTTGCAGTGCTTGTTGCACCGGTAGCGGGAGTAGTATCCTGGTGGTTCGGACGCAGGCTAAAAAAGCTGCAGGTGAAGGTGCAGGAATCCGAGGCAGCCTATCGATCTTTTTTACAGGAAAGTCTGGCCAATCTGCTGGTGGTAAAGGCGTTTGCCCTGGAAGCACATTCGACGGAGCGTTTAACGGAGCTTCGGGAGGATAGGTTTCACTGGGTATTTAAAAGAGCAAGAATGGGAATGGCAGGTTCTGCGACGATATCAGTAACCTTCCAGCTGGGTTACATTGCTGCACTTGCATACGGGGCACTTTTGATTTCCACAAAAGCCATTACGTACGGCACGATGTCGGTGTTCCTGACCTTGGTGAACCGGGTACAGTCGCCGATTATGGGGCTGACGCATCAGATTCCGAAGGTGGTTTCGGTGCTGGCATCTGCGGGGCGGGTAATGGAGCTGCAAAATATTCCGTTGGAACAGAAGGAAGAGGTACGGATTAAGACAGAAGAGCTTGGCGTGGAGATAAAGCACCTGACCTTTGGTTATACGGAGGAGAAGGTACTGGAAAATGTGTCCCTGGATATTAAGCCTGGGGAGTTTGTGGCAATTGTGGGGGAATCCGGTGTAGGAAAAACAACGATGATTCGTCTGCTGATGTCGTTTATGAGTAATATGGAAGGGGAGGTAAGCTTTTATAACGCATACGGTGAACGTATGCGCGCGAGTGCAGGTACACGGAATTTTATTGCCTATGTTCCGCAGGGGAATACGCTGTTTAGCGGTACGGTGCGGGAAAATATCGAAATGGGAAATCCGGATGCCACGGAGGAAGAGATTTACGAAGCACTAAAGCTTGCTGCAGGGTATGAGTTTGTAATGGGGCTGCCGAAGGGACTGGATACCGCAATAGGTGAAAAAGGTCACGGGCTGTCGGAAGGACAGGCACAGCGGATTGCCATTGCCAGAGCCTTTGTGCGGAAATCTCCGTTTCTTATTTTGGATGAGGCGACCTCTTCGCTGGATGAAGCCACGGAGCTGTCCGTGCTGGAGGGGCTGCAGCATTTGAAGCCTAAGCCGACGTGTCTTATTATTACGCACAGAAAGAGCGTTTTGAAGTATTGTGACAGAGAAATAAAGATTGAAAATACGAAAACAATCGAATTGTAAGGTTTCACCGGGATGCCGGGGAATGGAACGGGTGAAACCGGAGAAAGGAAGGCCGAATTGTGGATAAACAGGGCAGAAAGAAAAGAGGCATGTGGATAAAAACCGGGGCAGTGGTTCTGTTCTGGCTTTTGCTCTGGCAGCTTATTGTAGTTTGGCTGGATGAGAAAAGTGGTACGGCCGGAGGAAATATCCTTGTGGCTTCGCCGCTTGAAACAGCGGGAACGCTGCTTGCGCTGTCACAGACCACGGCATTTTGGAAGGCAGTAGGCTGCTCCTTTATAAAGATTGCGACAGGCTTTTTTCTTGCGGTGGCAGCGGGCGTGCTTCTTGCAGCTGCGGCAGCTGCCTCCGGTGTAGTGAGGGCATTGCTAAATCCGATGCTTCGTCTGATGAAGGCAGTACCGGTGGCATCCTTTATCATTCTGGCGTTGTTCTGGCTGTCTTCCTCGAAGCATCTATCTGTACTCATTTCGTTTTTGATGGTACTTCCGGTAATATATACCAATGTGCTGCAGGGGATTTCGTCCGCAGATAAGGAGCTTTTGGAGATGGCAGCCGTGTTTCGGGTGACCTTTGGAAAACGGGTGCGTTATATTTACCTTCCGGCGGTGCTGCCGTATTTTGTATCGGCGTGCTCCGTGGGTCTGGGGTTTTGTTTTAAATCGGGTATTGCGGCAGAGATTATAGGTTTGCCGCAAAATTCCATCGGTGAGCGTCTGTATGAGGCAAAGCTGTATTTATTAACAGAGGAGTTGTTTGCCTGGACGGCAGTAATTGTATTAGTTAGTGTAGTGTTTGAAAAAGCGGTTATGTTATTGGTAAAGGCACTGGCAGGAGCTCTTTCGGGAGCCGGCGGAGGCGGGGAAGAACTGTGCCGGGAAGCGGCGGAGAAAGAGCTGCCGAAGGAAACGACGGAGGAGAAGGAAGGGCAGGAACTGCAGGAAGCTCTTACTGAGCTGGCAGAAGCCGCGGCAGTGAAGGCTGCACCGGAGAACTACGGTTTGCTTGAAGTGACAAAGCGATATGAAGAGAAAAATGTGCTGGAGCGTTTTTCGCTGGCGATTCGTCCGGGAGAAACCGTTGCGCTGATGGGAGCTTCCGGCTGTGGTAAGAGTACGGCGGGGAAGGTGTTTCTGGGTCTTGTGACAGCGGATGGCGGTGAAGTAAAGCGACCGAAACGTATGGGCGCGGTATTTCAGGAGAACCGGCTGTGCAAGGAGTTTGATGCTGCAACAAATATTGCCATGGTAACGGGAAATCGCAGGGAGGCGGAAAAAGCACTTTCTGAGGTCGGGCTTGCGGATATTGGGAAAAAGCCGGTGGCAGAGCTTTCCGGAGGTATGAAGCGGCGTGTTGCGATTTTACGTGCGCTTTTATCTGATGGAGAGGTGCTGGTACTGGATGAGCCGTTTACCGGATTGGATGCTGCCTGTAAGCAAAGGGTACAGCGGTATGTAAAAAAGCAGTTAAAGGGACGAAGTGCGCTTTTGATTACGCATAGCGAGGCAGAGGCTGTTTATTTGGCAGACAGAACCGTGAAGATGATATAAGGCTGCGGAAACAGACAGATGCTGCAGGAAGAAATGAGGTGACAGGTATGCAGATTAAGCTGCCAAAGCAGGTAAAACAGATTATAGATACCTTGCAGGAGCAAGGCTACGAAGCCTACGCAGTGGGAGGCTGTGTGCGTGATGCCTTGCTTGGCAGGGAGCCGCAGGATTGGGATATTACGACATCTGCCCTGCCGATGCAGGTGAAGGCGTTGTTTCGCCGTACCATCGATACAGGGATTCAGCACGGTACGGTGACGGTGCTGCTGGACCGGACAGGGTTTGAGGTTACAACCTATCGTGTAGACGGAAAGTATGAGGACGGCAGACATCCGGCAGAGGTGTCTTTTACTGCGAGTCTTGCGGAGGATTTGAAGCGGCGGGATTTTACGATGAATGCCATGGCGTATAATGAGACGGAGGGGCTTGTGGATTTATTTGGCGGAGCCGAGGCTCTGGAGCAGAGGGTGATTCGTTGTGTAGGTGTTGCAAGGGAGCGTTTTTCCGAGGATGCACTGCGCATTTTGCGGGCCTTCCGTTTTTCGGCACAGTTGGATTTTTCAATCGAGGAGGAGACGCTGCAGGCGGCAGGAGAACTTGCGGGAACACTGGAGAAAATCAGCGCGGAACGTATTTATGCGGAGTTTACGAAGCTTTTGCTGTCGGAGCATCCGGAACGGCTTTTGAGCGCATATGGGTGTGGCATTACGGCAGTTATTTTGCCGGAGTTTGACCGGATGTGCGAAACGGCACAGAATCATCCGGCACATATTGCAAATGTGGGCGTTCATGCTTTGCAGACTGCTGCATTAATCGGCAGTAATTCCGCGTTTGCGGAAAAGGAAATACAGACACAGGAGTATCGCTATCTGCGTCTGGCGGCACTTTTTCATGATGTGGGTAAACCACAGTGCAGGACTACGGATGAGGAGGGAACGGATCATTTTCGCGGGCATGCGGAAATCGGAGGAAAGCTTGTAAAAGAAATTCTGCACCGTTTCAAAGCGGATAATGCTACTGTTGAGACGGTCTCCAGGCTGGTGGGCTGGCACGATTATCCGTTTGTGGCAGAGGAGCGTCCGGTGCGCCGCGCGATGCATAAGATGGGGGTTGAGCTGCTTCCACTGGTGCTGGAGCTTCGGAATGCGGATTTGCTGGCACATGCGGAGCCGTATCGCAGCGCGGGGACCCAAAATTTAAAGCAGGTGTGGAAGGTATATCGTGGGATTCGGTATCGGGAGGAATGCACCTCTTTAAGGGATTTGGCGATAAACGGCGGTGATTTGATTGCAGCAGGCTTTGCACCGGGAAAGGAATTGGGAGAAGTGCTGAACCGTCTGCTTTTACTGGTCATCGAGGAGCCGGAAATGAATACAAGGGAAGCACTGTTAGCGGCGGCAGGAACAAAAACGGAATAGCTTTCGGAGAATGAAAATCCTACTCATGTTTTCTCAAAGTACCTCATAGTATGTAAAGAAATATACCTGTCTGGGCTGTCAGGGATGGTCCGGCCATGAGGAATCGGAGGAGATATTGTGGAGGAAAAGAGTCCTGAATTTTTTGAACAGTATGAAATTGCAGTGAAGGGAACCGTAAGGACGCGGGGAGCGTTTCGCATTGATACCGAGCAGGGACCGAAGCTGCTTATGCCATATAGCGGAAGTGAAAATCGCGCGGTGTTTGAACAAACATTGCTGGGGCGGCTTGCAGAGCGGGGGTTTCTTGTGGACAGGTATGTGGCAAACAAGGAAGGTTTTTTTGTCACCAAGGACGAATACGAGGATTCTTTTTTGTTAAAGGACTGGTATTTCGGAGAGGAATGCAATGTCAGGAGACCGGAGCAGGCAATCCCTGCGGTGAAGCATTTGGCGGGGGTGCATCATGCACTTACCGGTATAAGAATGTCAGCAGAGGAGCTGCCGGGGATGGTACAGAAAAGTCTTCCGGAGTTGTTTGAAAAGAGAAACAGGGAGCTTCGCAGGGTTCGTTCCTTTATTCGGGAAAAACGAAGAAAGGGTTACTTTGAAACGGTGTATATCAACACCTTTTCCGAGTTTTACGAAAAAGCGGAGGCGGCGCTGGAGGCGGCAAGGGAATGCGGCAGTGCCGGGGTGCTTTCAGAGGCGGTAAAAGCAGGGCGTGCCTGTCACGGTACTTATACCCATCACAATTTGCTGGTGCTTTATGACGGCACATTTGCGACCGTAAATTTTGATAAGGCGTGTCTTGGGGTACAGATTGCGGATTTTTATCTGTTTTTCCGGAAGCTTATGGAGAAAACCGGCTGGAACCGGGGGCTGGCAAAGGAGCTGATGGAGGCTTATACCTCGATACGGAGGGTAGAGAGTGCAGAATGGAAGATGTTTTATCTGTTGCTCTCTTATCCGGAGAAATTCTGGAAAATCAGCAACAGCTACCACAATGGTAAAAAGTCCTGGATTCCGCAGAAAACTACAGAAAAGCTTCTTGCAGTGAAGGAGCAGGAGAGGGAAAAGGAAATGCTGCTGCGGGACGTGGCGGGGTGGTGTTGAAGAAGGGAGTTTTACTGAAAAAGAAATAGTTCTTGAATCGCAACGCGTTTTTCGCTATAATGTACTCATGGGCTGTATGCCGAAAGGAGTTTACATGAAAAGTGAAAAACGCGTTCTTTTAATGTTGGCAGCGTCGGCAGTGGTGATTATCCTTGTGACGGTGCTGATGCTTTTTTCGGGCGGGGACGAGGCCGGAGGAGCAAAGCGGCCGACAGTCAGGCCAACGAAGGCGGCGGAGACGGAGAAAAAGAGTTCGGAATATAATAAATTAATGATGGTGAAGACGGTAGATACGGCGGCCGGAACGATTGAATTGTATGATTTGGAGGACGGCGGTGAGGTAACGCTGACCTATGGAGTAGCGGCGGATATTCGCACAAAGTATGGGAGTCTGACCTATGCAGCAGCATTAAAGCACGGTGAGATTGTGCGGGCAGAATATGACCCGGAGTTTGCACTGGTGCGGATGAAAAAGTCTGATGAGCATTGGGAACTGCATGGGGTGGATGAGTTTTCCGTGACAGAAGGTATGCTGTCGGTGAATGGCACGAATTATAAGCTGACGGACCGGACGGTAGCGTATTTTGAGGGGCAGCGTCTTGCCCTTGGTGAAGTAAAGGACATTGACCGGGTTAATCTTTGGGGAATGGGCTCTGAAGTTATAGGCATTGAGGTGACAAAGGGACATGGCTCCATTAAGCTGATTCATTGTGAGGAATTTGAAGGAGCAACGGTAACCTTTGGAAATGAGGCGTATACCTTAAAGGGAGAGAGCTCTTATCTGGTAAGGGAAGGAAGCTATACGGTATCTGTAAAGGGCACTGCAAAGGCGGCAGCCGCCGAGGTGACGGTGGCGCGGGACGAGCAGGTGGTGATTGACCTGTACGAATACGGTGGTGCACCGGTGGAGACAGCACAGGTACGGTTTAAGCTTTCTCCGTTTTCTGCGGTGCTGCGGATTGACGGCGAGACGGCAGACTATTATGAGCAGGATTTGGAGCTGACTTACGGAGAACACCGAATCGAAGCAGAGCTGGGCGGATATACGACATATAAGGGGATACTTACGGTTTCAAAGCCGTATCAGACGATTCAGATTAATTTGTCAGAGCGTCCGGCAGGTGAGGTGGAAGCCGGAGAGCATGCGGGTGAGGGCAACGGCGAGAGCGCCGGAGACGGTGATGACACCGAGACGGGCTCCGGAACAGGTGAAGATGTCGAAGCTGGTGACAATACCGGTGCGGAAAGCGGTACGGCGGAGCGGCGTTATGTACCGATTGGTGAGGCGGGAGGCTATACTTACGATGAAAGTCACAGTACGTTTATTTTGGTGCCGGAGGGGGCGGTAGTGCTGATTGACGGCATCAGTCTCGGAACGACACCGGTGGAGTTTGAGAAGATTCTTGGAAGCTATACGGTGACGCTTCGTAAGAATACAAACGAAAAGGAATACACCGTAACGGTAGAAGATGACGGGGAGGATGTATACTGGAAATTCCCGATGGAATAAAGCAGAAAGGAAACAACATGAAATATCAATACATTTTATTTGATTTAGATGGCACGGTCACCAATCCGGAGGAAGGGATTACAAAGAGCTTTGCATATGCGTTGGAGCACATGGGAATTCATGTGGAGGACCGGACGGAGCTGCGGAAGGTAATCGGACCGCCGCTTTTGCAGTCCTTTGACGAGTTTTATCATTTTACGGAGGAGCAGTCCTTGGAGGCTACGGAAAAGTACCGTGAACGGTACGGCGAGAAGGGCTGGTCGGAAAATGAGGTATACGAAGGTATGGAGGAGGTTTTAAAGACCTTGTCCGGGCAGGGGGCGAAGCTTATTCTTGCCACCTCAAAGCCGGAGCGGTATGCGGTGCGGATTATGGAGCATTTTGGACTGGCAAAGTATTTTACCATGCTTTGCGGGGCAGATGATTATGCGAAAGACCGCAGTACAAAGGAGCAGGTTGTCCGTTACGCAATCGAGCGGAACGGAATTACCGATATGGGGGAAGTGATTATGGTGGGCGACCGGAAGTATGATGTTATCGGTGCTGCTGCTGTGGGGATTGAAACCGTAGGCGTTTTGTATGGTTTCGGAGAGGAAGAGGAGTTGAGGACAGCGGGTGCCGTTTACATTGCGGCGACACCGGAGGAGCTGTTAGAGTTTCTTTTGCGGTAGGGTGCAGGGAACTTAGAAAGGGTAAGTTAGGGAGAATAAGGCGGTATAGGACCGCACAGAAGGAGGAAACTATGGACAAGACAACAAAATCGGTGTTAAAGGGAATCGGTATAACGGCAGCAGTCCTTGCGGTGCTCGTTATTGTGTTTCATTCTTTTTACACCATCAAGGAGCAGGAGCAGGCGGTGGTGACTACCTTTGGTGTTCCGAGTAAGGTAACGGAACCGGGGCTTCATGTGAAGATTCCGTTTGTACAGCAGGTGATGAAGGTAAATACCACAATCAAGGGCTTTGCCATTGGTTATGATGAGAATGACAACCTGACAAGGGAAGAGGAATCTCTTATGATTACCTCGGATTACAATTTTGTGAATGTGGACTTTTATGTGGAATACAAGGTATCCGATCCGGTGAAGGTGTTGTATGCCTCCGAGAAGCCGGAAGCCATACTGAAAAATATTGCCCAGTCCTGCATTCGTTCTGTCGTGGGACGGCATACGGTAGACAGTGTGATTACTACCGGTAAGAGCGAGATTCAGGCAGAAATTAAAGAAAGAATTATGGAGGAGCTGGAGGAACGGGAAATCGGCATTCAGCTGGTAAATATTACCATTCAGGATGCGGAGCCGCCGACAACCGAGGTTATGGAAGCCTTTAAGGCGGTGGAAACGGCAAAGCAGGGGAAGGAAACCGCTATCAACAATGCAAATAAGTACAGTAATGAGAAGCTGCCGGCAGCGGAGGCTCAGGTGGACAGGATTTTGAAGGAGGCAGAGGCAGCAAAGGAGGCGCGGATTAACGAGGCAGAGGGTCAGGCAGCCCGTTTTAATGCGCTTTATGAGGAGTATGTGAAATACCCGCTGATTACAAAGCAGCGGATGTACTATGAAACAATGGAAGAGCTGCTTCCGGATTTAAAACTGATTATTGACAGCAGTGACGGTTCTGTTGAAAAGTGGCTGCCGCTGGATTCCTTAAATTCCGGAGATGCCACACATTCTGCAGCTACTGCAGCAGAACTGCAATAGGCGGAAGGAGGAAAATAAAATGGAAGAAAATTTGGAAAGATTCCCGAAAAAATCAGGAGCAGGGAAATGGATTGCGGCAGTTGTAATTGTGTTTGTGTTATTTGTTCTTTCCCAGACCTGTTTTGTTGTTACAAATCAGAATGAGTATAAGCTGGTAAAGCAGTTTGGCAAGGTGGTAGACATTGTTTCGGAGCCGGGGCTCAGCTTTAAAATTCCGTTTATCCAGACGATAGATACGTTGCCGAAGGAGGTGCTTTTGTACGATTTGCAGCCGTCGGATGTAATTACGAAGGATAAGAAAAATATGGTGTGTGACAGCTATGTGCTTTGGCATATTTCCGATCCGCAGCTGTTTATTCAGACCTTAAATTCCAGAAGCTACGCGGAGGACCGAATCAATACGACGGTATACAACGCAATAAAGAATGTGATTTCCAGTCTGGATCAGGTAGATGTGATTAGCGGAAGAGACGGAGCGTTAAGCGAGTCCATTCATTCCTATATCGGAAACTCCATGGCGCAATATGGCATTGAGCTTTTATCGATAGAAACAAAGCATTTGGATTTACCGAGCGATAATAAGGCAGCCGTGTATGAACGTATGATTTCCGAGCGTAATAACATTGCGGCACAGTATACCGCAGAGGGCGAAGCGGAGGCTACCAAAATCCGTACCCAGACGGATAATGAAGTGGCAATTAAGCTTTCCGAAGCAGAGGCAGAGGCAGAAAAGCTGACTGCGGAGGGTGAAGCGGAGTATATGCGAATCCTTTCTGCAGTATACGGGGATGAGTCCAGAAGCGAATTTTATACCTTTGTGCGTTCTTTGGATGCGGCAAAGACTGCGTTGACAGGCGAAAACAAAACCGTGATTTTGTCGGAGAACTCTCCGATGGCGGAGATTTTTAATAAAATTAAGTAGACAGGAAGAAGGCGGCACAGCCTGCCGAATATGTACAGGAAAGGCGGAACAGATATGCACATTACGTTAACGGGAAATTTAGGAAGCGGGAAATCTACCCTGGGAAAAATTTTGGAGGAGGAATATGGTTATGAAATTTTTTCCACCGGAAAGGTGATACGTCAGATTGCCGAGGAACACGGTGTCAGCGTATTGGAAATGAATAAAATGATGGAAAAGGATCATAAATATGACCATATGATTGATGACACCACAGCGCGGATTTCCAAAGAGCAGAAGGAGAAGAAGCTTTTATTTGATTCCCGTCTTGCGTGGAATTTTGTAGAGGAATCCTTTAAGGTGTTTTTGTCGGTGAGCCTTTCTGTGGCAGCAGAAAGAGTCATGGCAGATGCCAGCCGCGGGCAGGTGGAGTCCTATGCTTCCGTGGAAGAATGTGCGGCAAGTTTAAGAGAACGTGCAGCGACAGAGGATCGTCGGTATAAGGATATTTACGGCATCGAATATTTTAATTATGCGAATTATAATCTGGTATTGGATTCCAGCAATTGTACGCCGGATATTCTGGCAAAAATTTTGGTGCAGGAGGCCGGAGCTGCCGAAGAAAGAAAGGCAAGAGGCGAGAAAATCGGAACAAAGCTGATTTTGGATAAAAACCGTTCCGATGAGGATTTTGCGAAGGAGCGTGCGGCAGGCAGGGTAAGCATACAGACTGTTTGCGGCGTAGAATTTCTTGTGATTGAGCTGTAGTTTTGTGCGTTTGAGGAAGAAAACGGCACCGTTGTCAGTAATGTGACATTATAGTGCAAAGCGCGACCGGACATACTGAAATCGTAAGATGCAGCAGACGGAAGGGAGCGTGGCAATATGGGAAAGTCGGTGTTTCTTCAGGAAAAGTATAGAAAGGCTTATAAAATCGTCTGGATAACGGCGGCAGTTTATCTGGCATTTCGCTTTGCACTGCCGCTGTTTGCTCCTTTTGTTGCGGCGTATCTGATGGCGGCGGCGGTGCGCCCGGTGGCAGCTTTTTTGCAAAAAAAGCTGCATCTTCCTATGAGCGTAAGCGGTACGGTTTTGCTGTTTTTTCTGCTTGCCTTGCTGCTTACGGGTGCCTTTTTTCTGGGAAAGCTTTTGGCAGAGCAGGTGATGCATCTGATAGAAAACTACGGAGGCTACCGAAAGGCAGCCATGGGAGCAGCGGAACGATTTTGCTGCAGGGTAGACGGCTGGCTTTCATTAAAGTCCGGGACGGCGGGAGAGCTGCTGCGAACAGGTCTTGCCCGTATTGGAGAGACGGTAAATGATGAAATGCTGCCTGCACTTTCAAAACGGTCGGTTGCGATTCTTGGTTCGGTAGCATATGGCGTGACAGGTGTTATCATTGCGTTTGTTGCGGCCGTGTTATTACTGGGTGATCGGGAAAGGTATGTGGGAGGCTGCCGGAGGAGTCCCTTTTACGAGGAAGTGAAGCAGATAATAGGGCGGCTTTCAGAGGCGGGAGTTGCTTATTTAAAAACGCAGTGCATTCTCATTTTGATGATTGCAACGATTTGTACGATAGGTTTTTTACTTGTAAAGAGCGAATATGCGCTGCTGCTTGGTATCGGTGTTGCGGTTTTAGATGCGTTTCCGGTGCTGGGGTCCGGTCTGGTGCTTGTGCCATGGGCGGTTGTATGCTTCCTAAGGGGGAGCTATTTACAGATGACGGTGCTGGTGGTAATGTATCTGCTCTGTCTGCTGGTACGGGAGGGGCTGGAGCCGAAATTGCTCGGAAGCCGTATCGGGATACCGCCGCTGTATACGTTAATGGCGGTGTATGTAGGAGTGGAGCTGTTTGGAATTCCGGGTGTGATTTTGGGCCCTTTTGGACTGGTGCTTATCCGGGCGGTGTTCGAGGAGTCGGAGCCGGTAAAGAAAAGAGAGGAAACGGGACTGTCGTAAAAGGTAAGATGCGGAAGGAGAAGGAAAATGACGGGTTTGCTTGTAAAATGGTTTGTAAAAGGGTATAAAGAGCCGCAAAAGGCAGAAGTGCGGGCAGCCTACGGCAGATTGTCCGGAGTCGTGGGAATTGTCTGCAATGTGCTTTTATTTGCAGTGAAGTTTTTGCTGGGTTCCCTGACGGCTTCCGTGGCGATTACGGCAGATGCGTTTAATAATCTGGGAGATGCCTCTTCCGGTATTGTCAGCTTCCTTGGATTTAAAATGGCAAGTCGTCCGGCAGATGAGGAGCATCCTTACGGACATGCCCGGTATGAGTATCTGGCGGGGCTGACGGTATCGGTAATGATTTTAGTTATCGGTGTAGAGCTGTTTAAGGAAAGCTTCGGGAAAATTCTGAAACCGTGCCCGGTGGAATTTTCCTGGATTTCTGTCGTGATTCTGGCAGCTGCAATCGGGGTAAAGCTGTGGCTGGCATTTTTTAATCATACGATTGGCAGACGGATTAATTCCCAGACACTTTTGGCAACGGCAACGGACAGCCGGAATGATGTGATTGCCACGGGGGCAGTTATTCTGGCAACGCTGCTGTCTTATTTTACCAATCTGAAGCTGGACGGCTACATGGGACTTGCAGTGGCATTATTTATTTTGTACAGTGGTGTAAATTTGGTGAAGGAAACCCTGGACCCGTTGCTCGGCAAGGCGGCAGACGGGGAGCTTGCAGCCGAAGTCGAAAAGCGTATCATGGCTTATCCCGGAGTGCTTGGAACCCACGATTTGATGGTACACGACTACGGTCCGGGGCGGCAGTTCGGCAGTGTACATGTGGAGGTGGCAGCAGAAGAGGATGTACTGGAAAGCCACGATATGATTGATAATATCGAGCGTGATATATTAAAGGAGCTGAATCTGCACTTGATTGTACATATGGATCCGATTGTGACAAAGGATGAGTCGGTACAAAATTTACGTCGCTGGATGGCGCAGGAGGTTAAAAAAATACATCCGGAGCTGACGATTCATGATCTCAGGGTAGTGCCGGGGACGACACATACCAATATAATTTTCGACTGCCTGGTGCCGCGGGGGCTGAAGCAGAAGGATGAGGAAGTCAAGGAAGCCATTGACGCATTGGTAAAACAGACCTATCCGGAGTATTACTGTGTGATTACGGTGGATCACAGCTACACGAAGGTAGCAGAGTAAGATTATAGTTCTGCCGGTACGGCAGGGAAGGGAGGTAAATTCCGGGTTGACTTTTTTGTGAATTTCGGGTATGATACACATAAATATCCGGCAATGGCCGGGGAACGTGACGCAGATGAGGATTAGTACATCAGAGCAGTCCCTACAGAGAAGGAGGTGCAGGCTGAAAGCCTCCGGGAGCAGCGGATGGAACCGGCCTTGGAGTCCCGCGTGAGGAGCGCGGCGCAGACCCTGCGATATCAGGGGAACACAGTACAGGCTGTGTGAGAGAGCCGGACAGACCGGCTAAGAAGGGTGGTACCGCCGATGCTTCGGTCCCTTCTACGGGGTTCCCGTAGAGGGGACTTTTCTTATCGTGGCTTTGCTTCGGCAAAGGGCTGTGATGAAGCCTGCGATAAAGGTGTGGCAGTGGGAAAGAAAAGTTCCCTCAGAGTTGACATGCAATAAAAGGAGGAAAGAAAATGAAACTGAAACATTTAGTAGGACAAAGATTTAAGGAAAGACCGGCAGATTGCGTTATTGACAGTCATGCCTTTATGGTACGGGGCGGGTACATGAAATATGTTTTCAACGGAATTTATTCGGAGTTTCCGGTGCTTCGCAGAATCACCTCGAAGATTGAAACCATAATCCGTGAGGAGATGGATGCCATTGACGGACAGGAGGTACTGTTTCCGGTGGTGATGCCGGCAGAGCTCTGGGAAGAGTCCGGGCGTTATGACAGCATTGGAAATGAATTGGTTCGTTTTCAGGACAGAAACCAGTCTAAAATGGTGCTCGGCATGACCCATGAAGAGGCAGCGGTACAGCTGGTACGGGAATATGGGCAGTCGTACCAGCAATATCCGTTTATGATTTATCAGGTGCAGAGAAAATTCCGGGATGAGGCAAGACCGCGTGCCGGAATGATTCGTGTCCGCGAGTTTACGATGAAGGATGCGTATTCCTTCCATACCAGTCAAGAGGATTTGGAGCAGTATTATGAAAAATGCTATGACGCATATAATAAGATTTTTAAGCGTGCCGGTGTGCCGGAGGTGATTACTGTGGCATCGGATTCCGGAATGATGGGCGGCAGTCTTTCCCATGAGTATATGTTACTGACGGATGTAGGCGAGGACTCTATTGTGCTGTGTACACAGTGTGATTACAGAGCAAATATGGAGGCGGCGGAAAATATAGTAGAAAATATTTCCGCAAAAAGGGAAGAGGAGCTTTGTTGCGTGGAGACTCCGAATTGTAAAACCATTGAAGATGTCTGCGCGTTTTTGCACAGTTCTGTAGAAACCTCCTGTAAGGCAGTGGTATACCAGAAAAATAAAGACGATTCCTTTGTGGTAGCGTTTGTGCGGGGGGACTATGAGGTAAATGAAACGAAGCTTCGCAATTTCATCGGGGAGGATTTGCATCCGGCAGAGATTTTAGAAGACTCGCCTGTTGTTGCCGGCTACATCGGACCGTATGCGCTTTCGGACCAGGTGACCTATGTTCTTGACCGCTCCTTAGAGGGAATTGGTGCTTTAGTGGCAGGTGCTAATAAGGAAGGATATCACTACACCGGTCTTAGCTTGGAACGGGATTTGGAAAACGTGTCCTATGTGGATATTGCCAAGGTAAAGGAAAATGGAATTTGTCCGTGCTGTAGGAAACAGGCATTAACCATTAAACGTGGCATTGAGGTGGGAAATATTTTTCAGCTGGGTACAAAATATACGAAGAGCATGCATATGCAGTATGTGGATAAAGAGGGAAAGCAGCATTATCCGATTATGGGCTGCTATGGTATTGGTGTAGGACGGCTGGCAGCCTCCATTTGTGAAGCAAAGCATGATGATTACGGTCCGATTTGGCCGATTTCCGTGGCACCGTGGGAGGTTCACCTTTGCTGTATCCGTCCGGATGATGAGGAAACAAGGAAGGTAGCAGATGCCTTATATGAGGAGATTCAGGGACATAGGGTAGAAGTAATCTATGATGAGAGAGACGGTATACGCGGTGGTCAGATGTTTGCAGATGCAGATTTGCTTGGTGTGCCGATACGCGTGGTAGTCAGTCCTCGAAACTTAAAGGAAGGAAAGATAGAGGTCTCCACAAGAGATAAGTCGGTAAGCGCAATGGTAGATGTGGCAGATGCCTGTGGCTATATTGAAGAGCTGAAGGAAAAATTATATGCGGACTTGAACTGCTAGCAGAGGTGAAAGACCGGGCTGTCGCATGAGAAATGTGCTTCAGCCCCTTCTTGCTTTATAGGAAAGCCTGTGCGATCGGACCATCGGCTGAAATGCAGCACAAGAACTTGACAAACGGACTTTTTCATGGTAATATGAAAAAATGTCAGGGACTTCTGCTTGCTAGTGCTTTACCTAAAGAAAGCATTGCCTGCTGTTTGCAGCAAGGGAAGAGAAGAAGCCCGGACAGTAAGATGCAGATAAAGGAGAAAGAGCAATGAAAAAGAAGTTAGCAGCTTTATTGACCGCTGTATTGTGCCTGTCTGTGATTGCAGGCTGCGGAAATAAGAAGGAAGACCTTGAGTATATTCAGGATAAGGGTGAGATGGTAATGGGCATTACACTCTTTGAGCCGATGAATTACTACGATGAGAACGGTGAACTGACGGGCTTTGAGACGGAGTTCGCAACTGCCGTTTGTGAGAAGCTTGGCGTTGCGCCGAAGTTTCAGGTGATTGACTGGGAGCAGAAGGAAAATGAGTTGCGTTCTAAGGCAATTGATTGTATTTGGAATGGTTTGACCGTGACTGCTGACCGCAGAGAGAACATGGCATTTTCTACCGCGTATGTCAGCAACCGCCAGGTAGCAATCATTCGCAAGGCGGATGCAGAAAAGTACATGACGACCGAGAGCATGGCTGGCGCAGGCATGATTGCAGAGAATGGTTCTGCAGGTCAGACTGCTATTGAGAGCGATGCAACGCTTTCCCAGAATAAATTTGTAGCAGCTGCTGCACAGAAGGATGCACTTTTAGAGGTAAAGGCAGGCACCTCGGATGTTGCAGTGCTTGACTACATAATGGCAAAGGCTGTTGTAAACGGTGCCTCCGATTTTAGTGATTTGATGATTGTTGAGGGCATTGAGCTTGCGCCGGAGGAATATGCAATCGGCTTCCGTTTAGAGGATACCGAGCTTGTTGCCGCTGTAAATAAGGTAATTGATGAGCTGGTAGAGGACGGTACGATGGCAGCACTTGCGGAAAAGTATGATATGAGCGAGTCTCTCGCATTTAAGTAAGCTACATCCCCAAAGGAGAAGGAAGTTATGTCATTCATTGACGTTACCATGCAGCTTTTGGACGGATTTAAGGTAACTATGCTGATTTTCTTTGTGGTATTGCTTGGTGCATTGCCGCTTGGTCTCATCATTACCTTCGGGTCCATGTCCAAAATAAAGCCGCTCCGCTGGCTGACCCGGACCTTTGTTTGGATTATCCGCGGAACGCCGCTGATGTTACAGATTATTCTTGTATTTTATGGTCCCGGACTGATATTCGGAGTAAGGGCACTTCCGCGTCTGACGGCGGTGCTCCTTGCGTTTATTATCAATTATGCGGCGTATTTTTCGGAGATTTACCGCGGCGGAATCGAAAGCATTCCGGCGGGACAGTATGAGGCAGGACAGGTGCTCGGTATGACAAAGCGCCAGATTTTCTTTAAGGTGGTGCTGTTTCAGGTTATCAAACGTATTGTTCCGTCCATGGGCAACGAAATTATCACGCTGGTAAAGGATACATCCCTGGCGCGTGTTATTTCCGTGGTAGAGCTCGTAAAGGCAGCGCAGGATATCGTCGGCTTAAAGGGTATTATCTGGCCGATTTTCTATATCGGTGCGTTCTATCTGTTGGTGTCCGGCGCATTGACCTTGTTGTTCGGCTGGATTGAAAAGAAACTGGATTATTATAAGGGATAGTAAAATGGCGGTATTGGAAGTTAAGAACATCAGAAAAAGCTTTGACGGAGAAGAAGTCCTAAAGGGCATTGATTTCTCCATGGAAAAGGGCGAGGTTGTTGCAATTATCGGCTCTTCAGGCAGTGGAAAAACAACGCTGCTCCGGTGCTTAAATTATTTGGTTACGCCGGATGAGGGGCAGATTTTCGTAAATGACAGCTGCCTGTTCGATGCAGGGGATTTGCATCGGCTAAGTGAAAAAGAAATTCGTGAAAAACGTTTACGCTTCGGACTGGTGTTTCAGTCCTTTAACCTGTTTCCGCAATACAATGTACTGCGGAATGTGACACTTGCGGCAGAGCTTCAGGTGAAGGAGATGCTAAAGGAGCGTAAGGCATCCAAGCAGGAGAAAAAGGAAGCACTTGCGGGGGTGACGGTCCGGGGCGAAGAGCTTTTGGCGCAGGTAGGGCTTTTGGAGAAAAAGCTTGCCTATCCGTGTGAGCTTTCCGGGGGTCCGCAGCACAGCGTTGCCATCGCAAGGGCGTTAGAATCAAATCCGGATATTCTCTGCTTTGATGAGCCGACCAGCGCACTGGATCCGGCGTTGACCGGAGAGGTGCTTCGTGTTATCCGCGGTCTGAAGTCCTCCGAACGTATTATGATTGTGGTGACACATGAGATGGAGTTTGCAAGAAGAGTTGCCGATAAGGTAATCTACATGGCAGATGGTGTAATCGAGGAGTACGGAGAGCCGGAACAGATATTTACAAACCCGCACAGCGAGAAGCTAAAAGCTTTTTTGCAGAATGCGGCAGAAGGGTTATAAAACATGACAGCCTGCGGCCTTGGGGACGCGGGCTGTTCTGGCTTTATGAGAAGCAGAAAGGTGGATTATAGAAATGGAAAAAATTGAGAGAGGTGCAAAAAGAAGGCTGGTTCTTTCCATGATGATTTTTGGCTCTATCGGGGTGTTTCGCCGCTTTATTCCGTTATCCTCCCCATGGCTGGCGTGTACGAGAGGCGTGATTGGAACCGTGTTTCTTCTGGGGATGGTCCGTTTGTCGAACAAGCATATAGATAAAAAGGCCATAAGAAAAAATATTGTGCCGTTACTTATTTCCGGTGCGGCGATTGGTATTAATTGGATTTTTCTGTTTGAGGCATATCGTTATACCACGGTGGCAGTGGCTACGCTTTGTTATTATATGGCACCGGTACTTGTTATTTTTCTTGCCCCGTTTTTATTAAAAGAAAAGCTGACAGTGAAAAAGGCAGTTTGTGCGTTGCTTGCCCTGCTTGGTATGCTGCTGGTATCCGGCATTTTCGAGAAGGGTGCGGCTGTGGCCGGAAGCGGCAGAGGGGTTTTCTTTGGGCTTTGTGCAGCGGCATTTTACGCGGCAGCAATACTCACGAATAAGTTTTTAAAGGAGATAGCTTCCTACGACCGAACCGTGATACAGCTGGGAACAGCAGCATTCGTGACGCTTCCGTATGCCCTGCTCACAAGCAGCAGAGAGCTTTTGTTATTAAGTATGCCGCAGCAGCTGCTTTTGATTGCAGTGGGCGTGCTTCACACTGGTGTGGCATACTGGCTTTATTTTGGCAGTATGGAGCATTTAAGCAGTCAGACCGTAGCGGTGTACAGTTATATAGACCCGGCGTTTGCAGTTCTGCTTTCTGTAGCGCTGCTACGGGAAGAAACGAGTTTGTACGGCATAATCGGTGCGGTGTTGATTTTGGGCTCTACGCTGTTTTGTGAGTGGAAAGGGAAGAAGGGGTAAGGAACTGTGTGGAAAGATAAAAAGTAAAAAGAATTGACAATTTGATGGTAATATGATAATGTGGAAGTAAATGAAATTTACACATTGGAGAGGAATCAGAGTAGCGATGATGAATGGGAGGAAGCAACCTGCATCGTGCCGAGGACCTGTACGGAGTGTGGTGTTACAGAGGGGGAAGCCCGGGGTCACTTGTTTTCTGCGGCGACCTGCCTGATGCCTGCTACCTGTGAGAGGTGCGGAGCCATTGAGGGAGAGGCAAAGGGGCATGACTTTCTTGCGGCAACCTGTGCCCATCCGGAGGTTTGCAGCAGATGCGGTGAGGAAAGAGGCGAAAGTATTCCGCATGAAGAGAAGTTTATCGGTGAGTGTGAGCGTTGTCATAAGATACAAAATAAGGAGGTAGTAGAAGCTATTTTGACAAAGCTGGAGGAGGCAAATGCTTATGCTGTACGGATTTGTACAATGACGAATGAAAATATGCAGGAAATTCAGAGCTTAACAAGCAAAGACCCGGAAACGCTCGGATGTGTGACGGTGAAGGATGCATTGCTTTGGCTGGAGCAGCAGTTTTATGACGCATTGGAGGAACCGAGGGATATGTACGAAGCGACGGAGCGGTTGTATGGAGAAGCACGGGAATTATGCGGAGCATAAGGAATTGGAGGATTTAAAGGAAAAGCTGCAGAAAAGTATAGACAGTATTCCTGCAAACATGCCAGAGGTAACAGAAGAAAGGTATGAGCAGTATGCCACGATTCTATTATCGGAGTGTGAGGATAGGACATGGCAGCAGGCAGCTGAGCAACTGGCAGAGCCGGGGGTGGCGTATGCGGAAAGCTACGGCGCATTCGGCCAGGCACTTGCGGGCTACTGGAAGGAAATGCAGAGGGTAGGAAAGCTGGTCGGTATTCCGGTGGATGAGAATTGGTGGGAATAGAAAAAGAGAAATGTTAAGATGCTGTGAAATTTTTATGGTATCTTTTTTCTTTTTTGGAAATATCTTGTCAGGAGGGCTTTTTCTATGCTAGAATACGTTTGGGGAGAAGCAGCAGGGATGGAAAAGGTTTGGGAGCTGGTAGAAATGTGGTAGGGGAATAAGAAAAACGGAGGTGCTAAAGTGTTTCGAAACAACAGAACGATTCTTTTGGCCAAGGTAAAGGAATCCCTGGCATCGGTGCTGCCGATAGCGGCGATTGTTTTCCTATTGTGTGTAACCATTGTACCGGTGCCGACGGATTTGCTTATGGTCTTTGTGGTAGGTGTGGTAATGGTTATTGTCGGCATGGGCATGTTTACGCTCGGTGCGGATCTTTCCATGACACCGGTGGGCGAGCATATCGGTTCCGCGGTGACACGCTCCAGAAGACTTTGGTTTATTGTGCTGATGTGCTTTCTCGTGGGAGCAGTTGTGACAATTTCCGAGCCGGATTTGCAGGTACTTGCGGAGCAGGTGCCGAACATTCCGAATCAGGTGATTGTTTTTTCAGTGGCAGGCGGCGTGGGACTGTTTCTGGTGATTGCCATGCTTCGAATTTTGTTTAAGTGGAAGCTTTCTTATTTGCTGATCATTTTTTATGCGATTGTATTTGGGCTGGCTATTTTTGTACCGAAGCAGTTTTTGGCAGTGGCGTTTGATTCCGGTGGTGTGACAACCGGTCCGATGACGGTGCCGTTTATCATGGCGTTGGGTGTCGGTGTCGCATCGATTCGAAGTGACAGTGATGCGGAAAATGACAGCTTTGGTCTTGTTGCACTCTGTTCCATAGGACCGATTCTTGCGGTGATGCTGCTCGGACTGTTTTTCCGTGTCGAGGGCGGCAGCTATACACCGGTGGAGATTCCGACAGTAGAGACCTCCAGGGAGCTGGGGTATTTGTTTGGACATACGATTCCGGAGTACATAGCCGACGTGGCAAAGGCACTGCTTCCGATTGTAGTATTCTTTGCATTTTTTCAGCTGTTTAAGTTAAAACTGAAAAAAGAAAATATTTACCGTATCAGCGTTGGCTTTATTTATACTTTTATCGGACTGGTGCTGTTTTTGTGCGGAGCCAATGTTGGCTTTATGACACTTGGAAATTATCTCGGAAGAGAACTTGGTGCGCTGTCCTACAACTGGATTGTGATTCCGCTTGGTGCGCTGATTGGTTACTTTATTGTAGCGGCAGAGCCTGCGGTTCATGTGCTTAACAAGCAGGTTTATGAGATGACCTCCGGTTCCATTCCGCAAAAGGCACTCAGCCTCAGCCTTTCGATTGGTGTGGCGGCATCAGTAGGGCTTTCGATGCTTCGTATCGTGGCGGATATCCCGATTATGTATTTTCTTGTACCGGGCTATCTGATTGCTATTGTGTTGTCCTTTTTTGTACCGCCGATTTTTACGGCGATTGCATTTGACTCCGGCGGAGTTGCATCCGGTCCGATGACAGCGACCTTTTTGCTGCCGATGTCCATCGGTGTCTGTACGGGAGCAGGCGGCGATGTGGTCTCCGGGGCATTCGGCGTGGTAGCCATGGTAGCCATGACACCGCTTATTGCCATCCAGATACTCGGTCTGGTATTCAAAATTAAGTCCCGCAAGGCGGAAGCGGAAGCAGAGCTTGTGGCTGCTCCGACAGAGACGAAGGAAACGGAGATTTATGATACCGAAATCGAAATTTATGAAATGGAGGGGAACGATGAATAGCTATCATATGGTGCTGGTGATTTTGAATCGCAGCTATGAAAACGAATATGTGAAGTTCCTGAAGCAGAATAATATTACCCGGATACATTCCATGCTCGGTCATGGCACAGCGACAAAAAGCATCCTGGATTATCTCGGCATAGAAAATAACGAAAAGGTGATGCTGCAGACCGTGGTAGCGTCCTCACAGGTAGAGCCGCTGTTCGCAGGACTTGTGAGCCGCATGGGAATTAATCTCCCGGGAACCGGAGTGGCAATGTCCATTCCGATTGAAAGTATCGCAGGCGCATCCAGTATGAAATATCTGACGGAAGGTCAGGAATCACAAGCATCGGAGGAATGGAAAATGAAGGAATCGGTTTATTCTTTGATCATGGTTATTGCAGAGAAGGGTTGCTCGGATATGGTTATGGACGCGGCAAGAGAAGCCGGTGCAAGAGGCGGTACGGTGGTGCATGCCAAGGGAACCGGAAAAGAGTCTGAAACGAAGTTTTTTGGTATGTCCATCAGCCCGGAGAAGGAAATGATTTATATTGCCACGAGAAAGTCCGATAAAAGCGATATTATGCGTGCCATTATGGAAAAGGCGGGGCCTCAGACCGATGCCAAGGCAGTGGTGTTCTCTCTGCCGGTGGAGGATATTGCGGGACTGACCGCATTGATGGATCAGACTCCGGCGGAGTAAGCCTGAGCGTTTATTTCTTCTTTTCAGGTCCTAAATCCGGTTCTGATTCCAGAAAACAGGCTCTTTTTAGTGCGGTATTTCCGTATTTTGTGCGGATTTCATCTACTGCAGCGTTTAATCGGGAAAGCTTTTCACGCTTTGCGGTATCAAAAAGATCGTACTGAAAGCAGTCGCCCTCAGTGACATGACCGGTAGAAACGCCAAGTAAACGTATCGGACAGCCATTCCAAAGCCCGTAAAAGAGAGCTCTTGCGGCGGCATAAAGCTGTTCAGTGGAGTTGTCCGGGGCAGGAAGCTGTGTCTGACGGCTCCGGCTTTTTAAATCAGTATCTTTAATGGTAACAGATACCATAGAAACATAGGCGCGGTCCTTGCGGATACGCGCCCCTACTTTTTCACAGAGGGCAAGAAGCACCCGCTCTGCGGCAGCACCATTGGTGATATCGGCGGGAAGGGTTGTGGAATTGCCGTAGCTTTTGACCGCGGTCTGTTCGTTGCTTACCGGGGCCGTGTCGATGCCGTTGGCGGCATCATGAAGGAACATGCCCTGCTTCTTAAAGTGAGAAACAAGAATTTCCCGGTCAGTGTGAGCCAAATCGCCTATAGTGCGGATGCCGAGGGAACGAAGCCGTTCCGCGGTGGAATGTCCCACATAGAGCAAATCGCCGACCGGGAGTGGCCAGAATTTTTTCGGAAGCTCCTCCGGAAACAGGGTATGAACCAAATCCGGCTTTCTGAAATCAGAGGCGGTTTTGGCAAGGAGGCGGTTGACGGAAATGCCCACATTTACCGTAAAGCCAAGCTCTTCCCGTATTTCGTCTTTGATTTTGGCGGCAAAGGCAACTAAATCGCCATAGAGTCCTTCGGTGCCTGTCATATCACAAAAGGCCTCATCAATACTGAATTGTTCTACGACCGGTGCATAGCGTCTGAGAAGTTCGAGAAAGGCTCTGGAACGCTTTACATAGACGGAAAAGTCCGGTTTCGCAATGTAGAGATCCGGGCATTTTTGCAAAGCCTTCACAATCGGTTCACCGGTGACAATGCCGTATTGCTTTGCCGGAACCGATTTTGCGAGTACAATGCCGTGGCGGGCTTCCCGGTCGCCGCCGATGATGGCAGGAATCTTACGTAAATCCAAGGCTTCCCCAAGGTCGTAAAGGCGGTGCGTCGCTTCCCAGCTAAGGAATGCGGAATTTACATCGATATGGTAGATGACGGGTGCGGACATGAAAAAGCCTCCTTTTTAAAAATATGGCAATGAAACGGAATGAGTGTTCGATTGTATTGATACTATTATAGCAAAAGGGAGAGGGGATGACAAGGTACATAGTAAAACGGAAGGAATTACTTTGAAAGCTCCGGACATTTTCAATTTTTTCCTTTTTTCATAAGCTTTTCATGGTTTGTTAATTGAATTTCTGTCTGTAACGTAGTATTATTTTAGAAAGTTCAAAAGAGGCTGTAACTGTTTACGACAGAATGGAAAAGGAAGGAGTCTTACGAATGTCTTATTGTGTAAATTGCGGTACTCAAATCGATGATAATGCAAATTTTTGTCCGGGCTGCGGGGCTTTTGTAAACGGCGGCAGTATTTCCTCACAAAGCGCAAACGCGTCAAACTGTACTGCGAAAACAGCAGCAACCATTGCCGGTACGGCAGTTGGTGTTTCACTGCTTAGCCGCATCGCGCGCAGACGGCACCGACCGCCTATGCCGCCACATGGAGGCAGGATGGGTGGCTTTATGAGCAGACCGATGGGTGGCCCGATGGGTGGTCCGATGGGAAGACCCGGTGGGAGAGGTCCGATGGGCGGCTTCGGCGGAAGAGGACACTGAGCATAAGGAGCAGAGAAGAGTCGGGCGCGGGTAGAAAATACAGATTTGTTTTTTTCTTGGATAATCAGGAAGCTTTTGGTACATACTCTTTCTATCACAAAAAATGGAGGGTTGTATTATGGCAGTTGATTTTAAAACAAGTGAAACGAAGGAAAATCTGATGCGTGCCTTTGCAGGCGAGAGCCAGGCAAGGAACCGCTATACCTTTGGGGCAGCACAGGCAAAGGAGCAGAAGCTTCATGTGATTGAGGCAGTGTTTACATTAACGGCAGAACAGGAAAAGGAGCATGCCGAGGTGTTTTACAAGCATTTGTCGGAGCTTGCGGGAGAGAGCATTCATATCGATGGCGGCTACCCGATTGACATCAGTGACAGTATTACGGAGCTGCTCCGTATGGCACAGCACAATGAGTATGAGGAACATGATGATGTGTACCGGGCATTTGGAGAAAAGGCAAAGGAAGAGGGCTTTCTTAAGGTGGCGGCTTCCTTTGAGATGATTGCGGAGATTGAAAAAATACACGGTAACCGATTCGGGGCATTGGCGGAGCTGCTGGAAAAGAATCAGCTGTTTGTATCCGATGTAAAAACGGGCTGGTTCTGTTTGAACTGTGGCTATGTGTATGAAGGCACCGAGGTGCCGATGCAGTGTCCGGTGTGCTCTCATGACAGAGGCTATTTTGTGCGGCTGGAGCTGGCACCGTACACCGGAAGCTGCTGTGTAGAGGGCGTTTGTGAAAAATGCTGTACGGGCAGTGAAAAATAATGCCGGAAAAAGATTAAAAAGGTATCAAAAAGGGGTTGCCTGCCCCTTTTTGTTTTGGTATAATTTATCGTGAAGGTAAAATTGTTGGGTGAAATAAGCAGGGGGAGAAGAGGGGAAGTCGTATCCGGCTTAATTTTTTTTGCCCTTTTTTACTATTACCGGAGATATAAACCGCCCTTTGGGCGTTTATATAAAATACTTTTCGGAGGATGAGCAAATGAAACTAGTGTATGATGTAGAGGACAGGATGAGCTTTGGTAAGCTGGTTGTCTTCGCAATCCAGCAGCTTCTTGCAATTATGGCTGCAACTCTTGTGGTTCCGATGATTATCGGCAATGGTATGAAGTCGGAGGCCGCATTATTTGGTGCCGGTGTGGGTACGTTGGTGTATATCGCCTTTACGAAGAAAAAGAGCCCGGTATTTCTTGGTTCTTCCTTTGCGTTCCTTGGGTCTATGGCAGCAGCCTTTGCGGGTGGTGTTTCCATGGAGGTAGGATACCTGGGGCTGATTCTTGGCGCAACCTTTGCGGGACTTGTGTATGTATTGATTGCGGTAGTTGTAAAGCTTGTGGGGGTTGACTGGGTAAACAGACTGATGCCTGCGGTGGTAATCGGACCAACGGTTGCGATTATTGGTCTTTCTCTTGCCGGAAACGCGGTGAGTGACCTGACCTCCGGTGAAGTGTTTAAAACCGAGCTTGTAGATGGTGTGGAGGTGAGTACACAGCTGGCCTCTCCGCTTGCATCGATTCTTTGTGGTCTGGTAACCCTGTTTGTAACAATTCTCTGCTCGACCTACGGAAAAAAGACCTTGAAGCTGATTCCGTTTATTATGGGGATTCTGGCAGGCTATGTGGTTGCAATGCTGCTTACCTTAATCGGTAATGCAGCCGGTATTGATGCAATCAAGGTAATGAATTTTGATGCTCTGACCGGTCTTGTGACGGATGCAGAGGGTAATTTTGCCATTACGCTTTCTACCTTTTTTGCTGTGCCGGAGTTTACCTTTATGACGGCAATCGGCGGCTTTGACGAGATTACCGGTGCGTATGTCGGTACGATTGCAGTTGCCTACATCCCGGTAGCTTTCGTTGTATTTGCAGAGCATATTGCGGATCATAAAAATATTTCCTCCATCATCGAGCGTGATCTTTTAAAGGACCCGGGTCTTTCCCGTACCCTGCTCGGTGATGGTGTCGGCTCCATTGCGGGTGCATTCTTTGGAGGCTGCCCGAATACGACCTATGGTGAGTCCGTAGGCTGTGTGGCAATTACGAGAAATGCTTCTGTTATTACGATTATTGCGGCAGCGGTAGGTGCAATGCTGATTTCCTTTTTAAGTCCGTTTGTAGCCTTTGTAAATTCCATTCCATCCTGTGTTATGGGTGGTGTCTGCATGGCATTGTACGGCTTTATTGCAGTCAGTGGTCTGAAAATGCTGCAGAAGGTAGATCTTGGTCAGAACAAGAACCTGTTTGTGGCATCGACGATTCTTATCGCCGGAATCGGCGGACTTTCCGTATCCTTTGGAAAGGTTACGCTGACCTCCATTGCCTGCGCCCTGATTCTTGGCATTATCGTAAATGTAATGCTTTCTAAGGAGAAGCCGGAGGAAACGGAGGAATAACACCTTCTTTGGACAATTCATAGACATGAGCAAAGCTCCACACATATAGTAACAATCAGCTCCTTTCGGTATAATTAAGCTGTCAGAATTAATTTACCGTTTGGAGCTGATTGTTATTTATCGTTTTTTCTGAATCTTTTAAATGATATTATTTTTGGGATAACAAATGGTTTTTATAGTTAGGAACTAAGACTTCCCATACCTAAAATGGGCTTCGCACCTTGAAAATTCAATATTTC